>DASVQO010000460.1:0-24224 GCA_036389075.1 Chloroflexia bacterium
CTAGGTGCGGGCGGGTAATCAGGCCGACCACGCGCCTGCCGTCGTCCACGACCACGATGGGACGCCTGCCCATCAATCCCCCGCCACCGGGCGTGCTGAGTATGGAGTCGGTGCCCGTGCCGCTGCCCATGTCGCCCTTGGGAGCGTCCACGTTCTCCGGCACTTCCACGAGGGCCGTTTCCACGTCCTGGTCTACGCGTACAGTCTCGTAGGTATTGCCCATGTAGTCTTTGACGTAGGAGGCCTGGGGGTTCTCGCCGGAGGCGGTGCAGCGCATCACCTCCTTGTCGGTGATGACGCCCACCACGTGCCTGTCCTCCTGGTTGTCCACCACGGGAACGAGTGAGGTATGCAACTCATCAATCAGCCGTGCGGCCTGGGAGATTGTGTCGCCGGGC
Source organism: Chloroflexia bacterium (assembly GCA_036389075.1). Lineage (GTDB taxonomy): Bacteria > Chloroflexota > Chloroflexia > QHBQ01 > JADMIH01 > JADMIH01. The sequence goes on from DASVQO010000460.1 coordinate 399, forward strand.
GTGACCACGGGAGGCTTATCTATCATTACTTCGCTAACTTTCATCAGGGCCTCCTAATGAGAAACAATTAGACGCGAAACGACGCGGCAAAAGAAAGAGAGACGATAATCAGGCGGGCGAAGGCGTTGGCAGCACGCAGGTAGGGCGCACCGGGGCGCTCACTGCGGCATTATATCACAGGGGTTTGGGCCGGGCAAGCGTCGAATCGCGTGTCAAGCGGGGCGCTGACGCCGCTCCCGCGCATGGGTGGCGCGCTCCACGACGGCGGGGCTAAGCTGGGCCTCCCGCAATGCCTCTTCGGGGAAATTGCCCAGGGCTTGTAACGCTACGTCCGCCACGAAAGCGTCCTCATCGTCCAGCGCGGCGGCCAGGGCGGGTATCGCTTCCGCCAGCTGGAGCTTGCCAAGCTGGTAGGCCGCGCTGGCCCGGGACTCGGCATCAGGGGCTTCCTGGAGGGCGTGCAGGAGGATGTTTGGAACGGCGCGGTCGGTGCGGCCGGGGTCGGGGGCCTGCGTGCTTCGGGACATCTCCTGCATCGCCAGCGTGAGGCGGTCCCGTCCCAGCGTCCACAGTAGCGCCCTGGCTTCCCCGGACACCGCCCCCAGCGATTCAGCCTCGATGCCTGCGAAACGCACGTCCTCCCCCAAGTTCGCCCGCACAACGTCCAGCCGCTCCTGAACGATGTGCTCTATCCTACCCCGGTCCGCCTCAACTCGGCCCAGCTGGTGTATCTTTTCGAGTGTGGCTATCTCTTCACGCAGCAGCTCAAGCTCAGCGGCCACGCGCTCGGACCTCTCGGTGGATAGGCCGGGGCGGGAGAGTTGTTTGGTGAAGCCCTCGTAGCTAAGGCGCAGCTCGTCAAGCCTGCTCTTGATGGCGGTTTGTTCGACGATCATGTTCGCTCCGGTAGTGGCAGGTGGGTTTTGCCTTCAAGTTACACCTGGCCGAATCGTTTGACGCTCCCCGTGGCCTGTGCCATAATGCCTGCACCGATTATACACTTAGGGAGGCTCAACTTGTCTCAAAACGCCGGCAATCGTTCCTCGCGCCGCGCGATCACGTGGGCGGCGGTGGGGGTAGGAGCGATCTTGCTGCTACTGGTGCCGCTCTATCTTGTGTTCAACGCCGTTTCCGGTAATGCGCGCGCGACCGTGGAGGGTACCTGGCTCATCCTGTCGGTGGTCACGGGCATGGGCCTGGTGGCGGCAGGTGCGGCACTGGCCGACTGAACCTCGATTCGAAAGCGCCGGAAAGGTAGATCCCTTGCTTGTTTCCCCAATATCTCCGGTCGTGATTGGCCTGGTTCTTGCGATCGTCGTGCTCACGGTCTTCGTCTGGAGGTGGGCGGTACGCACCCCGGTGGCGGTGGGTCCCGAGGCCGGTGTTGAGGACGACTTGGAGCGGGAGCAGGAGCAGGAGCAGGAGCCAGTGCCACGACCTTTCGTGTACGCGGGGATCGGAGCCTCGGACGTGGTGGGCGTGGGGGCGAACGACCCTGCCTCCGAAAGCTGGGTGGAACTGCTGGCGCGCAAGCTTCCCGCGAACACGCGGCTCGTCAAGCTGGGCCGCAACGGCATTACCCTCAACGATGCAAACAAAGTCGAGGTGCCGCAGGCGGTGGCGGAGCAGCCCGACCTCATCACGATGTGGAACTGCGTGAACGACGCTACCAGGGGCATCCCGCTGCCCCTCTACACCCGCGACCTCCGTTCCGCCCTCGATCGCCTCACCCAGGAAACCGGTGCGCACATCCTGTTGCTTAACCTGCCCGATCTCTCCTTGCTGCTGCCCGGACCGGAGTCTGGCCGCCGGGAGCTAATACGGGGGGGTATCCGCCAGTGGAACGCCGCGATGTCGCAGGCGGCCGCGGACTACGGGGGCAGGGTGACGCTGGTAGACCTCTTTCCCGGCAGCGCGCAGGTCCTGACCCGGCCCGACTTTGTGTCGGCGGACAGCTTCCACCCCAGCAGCGCGGGCTACCGCTGGCTCGCGGACCACGTCTGGTCCATCATCGAGCGCGAAAACCTGCCCGGCGCCAGCGCCTGAGTGGGTCGGGCGAGCGTTGCAACTGCCCGCCTGGTTGTCGTGCAGGCCCGCAACGACAACTGCTAAGTCCAAATCTGCTATATTTGCAAACCCTAAGTGCGCTCCCCTATTGATTAAAGCTTAACTAATGGTATATACTATCGCCAACTCCGACAGGACTATGGTGGCATTTGCACGCGCCACGGGCCTGGGAGGGCGCTTGAACCGCAAGCAAACAGGATCCCTGCTGGCCCGAGACTGGTGGGACTTTGCCGGGTTGAGCCGGTGTGATGCCTCCGATCTTTACCGGGGGGCCGGGTTGTGTTGCGGTTATTCGTCCCGGTGCTCAGCCCGCGCCGGGTGCGATCTGCGCTACGAAGACGCGGCCACCGTGTGCTGCTCCGTAACCTCGGTGGAATAGGGCCGGCTTTGTGTGCGTCCGTTGTATCGCGGCCACCTGCTCTCCATTGCGGAGCTATCCGGCAGACCGCGTCAGAGCGTCCTACCACTTGCCAGGCTTGAAAATGACTACGCTCTGTAATGAGGTCCCTCGTTGTCCGACCAAAACCCGCCCCACCGCCCCAATACAACAGCCCTGGGCTGGCGCATCCAGCAGCTAAGAGTGCGGCGCGGACTGCAACAAAAGGCCCTGGCGCGGCTGGCGAACGTGGACGCCGCTTTTCTCAACCGCATGGAACGCGGTCGTTCTAGCCGCTCACGGCCCAAGCCCGAGACAATTCACAGGTTGCTGGAAGCCATGGATGCCTCGCCCGACGAGCGGGCCGCCGTGTTCCACGTCGAAGCACCCCCGCCTTCAGAGGAGGAGATACAGACTTGTGTCGCTGAGATAGCGACTACTTACGAACACGCCCCGGAGCCTGTGGTGCTAATAGACGATAGGTGGAACAGGTGGTACATCAACGGAATAGGACGGCGCATGTTCGAGCTTTCGGACGACGAGTACCGGCGCAGCCTGGGCCGCACCACCTTCGATGCCTTCGTCGATCCCGAACAGCCGCTCTACTCAAGGTATCCCGACGAGCACCGCGAGTTTCATTTTGCCCAGCGCGTGATCATCTTCAAGACCTTTTTCGCCGCCCAACAATTCGATAGCTGGTACCTCGCCGTCGTAGACTACATCACGAGATTCTCGATGGGGCGCAAGGTGTGGGAGCACCCGGAGAGCTATGTCCCTCCGACCTTCATGTTCAGCCAGGACGTCACGATGGAGGACCTCCAGGGGCGAACTTACCGCCTCGCGGCCCAGGCCGACATCCTCCTCAGGACGCCCAGGTTCATGCTCGTGAGTCTCAGGCCGGCGGACGAAGAGACGCAACGGCTTCTCTCGGCACTGCACGCGGCCGGGGCCTGATCGCCTCTCCAGCCCCTGCCCTGGGGGCGCGGGTATGATTTGCCTTCCCTATGATAGCGTTATATAATCGCGCTGTAGGCCGGACGGCTTATCACTACTGCTCTCAGGAGTTCCCACACGACATGACTATGCCTTTTGGCACCCTCGCGGCCACGCTTGAAGCGCTTGAGCCGGTAAGCGGGCGCACCCAGATGATCGCGATGCTGGCGGAGTTGCTGGGACAGGCCGGGCCCGAGGACATCGGCCAGCTCGTCTATCTCAGCCAGGGCCGCCTGTTGCCCGACTTCATTCAGAAAGAGTTCGGCATGAACGAGCGGCTCGTCTTCCGTTCGATTGCCCAGGCCTATGGCGCGGCCCCCGAGACGGTCGCGGCTCGTTTCAAGCAGCTTGGGGACGTGGGCCTAGTAGCCCAGGAGTTCGCGCAGGGCGGCGAGGGGCAGATGACGCTCGAAGGCACGGGCGACACCCCACCGGGCGTGCCGCTGCCCGAGGTGTACAGCCACCTGATGCGGATTACGGAAGCCACCGGCTCGGGCAGCCAGGAGGCCAAAGTCACCCTGCTCGCCGAACTGTTCGCCCGGCTTCAGCCCCTGGAGGCCAAACACGTGGCGCGCATCATCGTGGGCAGGCTGCGCGTGGGCGTGGGCGACCCGACCCTTATGGATGCGCTTTCGGTGGCGAAGGCGGGCGACAAGTCCGCCCGTCCGGGAATAGAGCGGGCTTACAACCTGTCGAGCGACCTGGGACTGGTGGCTCGCACTTACTACAGCGGTGGTCTGGAAGGGCTTGAAGGAATCCACGTGAAGGTCGGCAACCCCGTCAGGATGGCCCTCGCGGAGCGGGCCGACAGCGCGGAGGAGATACTGGCGAGACTGGGCAAGTGCGCAATAGAACCGAAGTACGACGGCTTCAGGATGCAGGTGCACAAGGACGGGGAGCAGGTGTCTATCTTCTCGCGGGGCCTGGAAGACTTGAGCGGGATGTTTCCCGACGTGGTGGCCGCGGTACACGCCCAGATAAGCGCGCGCGATGCCATCCTGGAGGGGGAGGCCCTGGCATTCGAGCCGGACACCGGGCGGTACCAGCCCTTCCAGGTCACTTCGCAACGCCGGCGCATCCACAACATCGAGGAGATGAGCGCCAGCCTGCCTCTCCGGTTGCTCGCCTTTGACTTGCTGCTGCTCGAGGGGCACGACCTCACCCGCGCCCCCTACACCGAGCGGCGGGCAGCCCTTGAAACGGCCATTAGCCCTATCGACGGCCTGGGCGGCATCCAGGTGTCTACCTGCCTCCTCACCGACGACCCGGAGCAGATCGTGATCTTCTACGAGGACTCGCTGGAGGAGGGGCTGGAGGGCATCGTCGCCAAGCGGCTCGACGGCACGTACGAAGCGGGCAAACGTGGTTTCAACTGGATCAAGATGAAGCGCTCGTACCAGACGCAGATGCGCGACACGGTGGACTGCGCGATTGTGGGCTACTACTATGGCAAGGGCCGCCGGGCCTCCTGGGGCATCGGCTCCCTGCTCGTATCGGTCTACGACAGGGCGAATGACACGCTGCCGACCGTGACGAGAGTGGCCAGCGGGCTGTCCGACGAGGGTTGGCGCGACCTCTGTCGCCGGCTGGAGGGCGACCGGATCGAGCACCCGGACCCGCGGGTGCTATCGGTCATCACGCCCGACTTCTGGGTGGTGCCGCGCCTGGTGGTGGAGCTTCAGGCCGACGAAGTGAGCCGGTCGCAGATGCACCCGGCGGGCCGCAGCGACTCCGGCCCCGGTTATGCGTTACGTTTTCCGCGTATCATAAAAGAGCGCCCCGAGCGCACGCCGGAAGATGCTACCTCGGTGGAAGAGGTAATCAAGCTCTACAACATGCAGGGCAAGGGCGACACCAGGGGAAAGCGAAAGGCCGCGGCAGACGAGGTTGCGAGTCCGGAAGTTGAAGCATAGTACGTTTGTGAGACACGTACGGGGAGGTCCACGCCTTGGGTCGATTGACGCGACAGACCAACATTAGCGTCCCCGTGGAGCAGGTCTACGCCTACGTGGCGGACCCCAGGAACGCTCCTAACTACATTAGCTCCATCGTCCGCATCATGTCGGGGCCGGAGGGCCAGCCCCAGGAAGGCGGCCAGTGGCGGGCTGAAGCGAATTTCCTCGGGAAACGTAGCGCTGTGGCCTTGCGCTTGAGCCGCCTCACCCCCAACGAGCGGGTGACGTTTACCATCGAAGGTGAACCGCGCGCCGCCGTGACGCTGATGCTCGCCCCTGCCGCAAAAGGCACGGGCACGCACGTCTCGCTGCTGTTGGACGTACCCAGCGTGCCCGAGTTCCTACTAAACGGCCTGATGGGTGGGCTACTGACCGGCGACCTTGCTCGACTTAAGAGAACGCTGGAAGGCATGTTATGAGTTATGACTTATAAGTCACGAGTTGTGAGTTATCGGATAGACGTTGCAGAGCACCGAGGTACCTTGCGCTGGTAGAGCGGGTGTTCACTCAAGACCCAAAACTCACAACTTCCTCAGGAGGAGCAGATGCAAGAACTAGGTAAGCGTATCGGGATGTTGCGGCTCCTGCTTGCGGATATACAGTCGAAGCAGACGCTACTGGAAGAAATGGAAGGCCAGTACAGGGCCCAGTTGGCGAAGATTGTCGATTTCGTTGTATACAGGGACGGGGACGTGTCCAACGCGCTGTCGCTCATGTCCGAGGTGCAAGGCAAGCTGAACGAGGTGACGCAGACGGAAAGCCACCTGGCGCAGATAGCGGAAAAGGCCAACCTGGAGCTTGAAGTGCTGGTGCTCACCAAGCGGGTAGCGGAGGCGCGGTCGCAGTTGGCTGAGTTGGAGGCGCGGCAGAAGGAGCTATCGTCTCGGCTTGCGTACATCTCGGAGGGAGAGCCGGAGGGCGGCGAGGTCCACGACCTGCAACCGAGGCAGCGCGACCACATTCGCAGCATCAACGACGAGGTGACCGAAGTATCGTCCGAGATCGAGCGTCTGAACCAGCTTATCACCGAGGCCAGCGAGCGGGCGGCCCTCACCATACAGGTCTCGGCGCGGAGGGTGCCGGAGGCGGCCAGGAAACGAGAGGCTGAATGAGTCCATTGGGCAAGAGAATACTGGTGCTCGGCATGTTCTGGGTGTTCCTGGTGATGATAGTCACCCAGGTGTACGACAACGTCACGGGGCGGGGCATGCCAGTCAGCCGCGCCGCCGCTCCCACACCCACCGCCCCGGTGGAAGCGGACGCCACCATCCAGCAGCTCGCAGACCTGCAAGCCTGCGTAGCCAACAACCCGAACAACCTCAACTGCATGCTCGATCTCGCGAACCTCTATTACGACCTGGGCCAGTACCCGCAGTCGCAAACAGCTTTCGAGGCGGCGGTCAAGCTCGACCCGCACAACGTGGGCGCGCTGGTGAAGCTGGCAGGCTCATATATTCGCCAGAACAACTTCAGTCAGGCCGTGACGACGCTGGAAGAGGCTGTCAGCCTGCAACCGGATAGTCCGGAGCTGCACCTCTTGCTCGGGCTGTCGCTCAGCAAGCTGACGCCGCCGCAGATGGAGCGGGCGGTGGCGGAGTGGCGGCAGGTGATCTCCCTGGACCCGGAGTCTGCGCTTGGGGCCCAGGCGCGGCAGTACATCCAGGAGGCGGGGCAGCAGCCTTAGAGGGTGTGCGCCTGATTTGGCGGTCCGTACTCTCCCCCTAGAGCGAGGCGATACTTGCTACATGAGGGGCCGGAATCAGCCGAGCCATAGCCCCGCATGATGCGCTGCGGGTACGCCCTGCCAATGAATTGGCGGACTGGCAAGTAGCAAAGTCTCCTACGGAGACTACCCTTATGTTCCTCAGTCCCCGCAGGGGACTTTGCCTCTTCTCAGCCCGTGGCTTCAGCCAGAGGGCTATTGTGTAGATTTAGCGCCGTCGCCCTACCAGGAACGGGTACACCCCAACGCCGAGTTGGCTTTCCAAAGCTTGGCCTTTGGAGTAAAATATCGTAAGCGGGCTTCCACAGGAGTATGCGAAAAATAACGTGTGAACGGCTCCGGCGACTCGCGGATTTACGAGGAGGTAAACTGCGTTGGCAACTGTTGCTACGCCCCCACCGAAGGCCCAACCGGCAACCGGCCCCGCCGCGAAGCCCAACTGGGTCCAGCGCAACCACTTCATCCTACGGCGCATCCATTCGCTAACAGGCATTGTGCCCATCGGCGGCTTCCTCCTGTTCCATTTCTTCGAGAACGGGGCCATTTTCTACGGTGCCGAGGCCTACAACGAGATGTCAGCGGGGGCGAGGGGCATCCGCTACATCGAGCTGATAGAGCTATTGGTGGTGTTCCTGCCGCTGCTTTACCATGCGCTTTATGGCCTGTTCATCGTGAGCTACGCCCGCAACAACACGATGACCTACAACTACTCGCGGAACAACCTCTTCATGTGGCAGCGGGCTACAGGCATAATCATCCTGCTGTTCCTCCTGTACCACATCTGGCACTTCCGCCTCACGCAGTTCTGGTTTGGGGAGGCCAACACCGAAAGCATCATGAGCACCATTTCGTACGTGCCGGTGCTGGTCTTCTACATCGTGGGCGTGGTGGCCTCGGCGTTCCACCTGGGCAACGGCATCTGGACGTTCCTCATAACGTGGGGCATCACGATCGGGCAGCGCTCGCAGCGCATCTCGCAGATAGTCACAACCGCAATCTCGATCCTCGTAAGCCTGGTAGGCATCGCGATTGCCTTTGCCTTCGTTCAACTGGCCGGAGGGCCGCACTTTTGATTTTGGATTTTAGATTTTAGATTTTGGATTGGTTAGAACTTCGAGCCAATCCAAAATCTAAAATCTAAAATCCAAAATGGAGGAATCATGGCTCCTAGAGTAATCGTCGTGGGTGGTGGGTTGGCCGGGCTGTCGGCTACTATCAAGATAGCAGAGTTGGGCGGCACGGTGGACCTGTTTTCGATTGTGCCGGTGCGGCGCTCGCACTCGGTGTGCGCGCAGGGTGGCATCAACGCCGCTGTGAACACCAAGGGGGAGGGCGACTCGCCGGAGATACACTTCGATGACACCGTGTACGGCGGCGACTTCCTCGCGAACCAGTCTATCGTGAAAGACATGTGCGAGCGGGGGCCGGGTATCGTGTTCCTGTTGGACCGCATGGGCGTGATGTTCAACCGCACGCCTGAAGGCAATCTCGACTTTCGCCGCTTCGGGGGCACGTTGCACCACCGCACGGCCTACGCGGGCGCGACCACGGGCCAGCAACTGCTCTACGCGCTTGACGAGCAAGCCCGCCGCCAGGAGGTAGAGGGCCGGGTCACCAAGTACGAGAACTGGGAGTTCCTGTCGGCGGTGCTCGACGATGACGGCACGTGCCGGGGGATTGTCGCGCAGAACCTGCACTCGATGGAGATACGGGCGTTCAAGGCGGACGCGGTCATCCTGGCGACGGGTGGACCGGGCCTGATATTTGGCAAGTCCACCAACTCGATGATCAACACGGGAAGCGCGGCGGCTGCCGTCTACCAGCAGGGGGCCTGGTACGCGAACGGCGAGTTCATCCAGGTGCACCCGACGGCCATTCCCGGCGAGGACAAGCTGCGGCTCATGTCGGAGTCTATCCGGGGCGAGGGCGGGCGAGTGTGGACCTACAAGGACGGCAAGCCCTGGTACTTCCTCGAAGAGATGTACCCGGCCTACGGCAACCTGGTGCCCCGCGACATCGCGACGCGTGCAATTTTCGACGTGTGCGTGCGGCAGAAGCTGGGCGTGGATGGGCAGAACCAGGTCTACCTCGACATCTCGCATCTCGACCCGCACATGCTGGAAGTGAAGCTGGGCGGCGTGATCGACATTTACCGCAAGTTCGTAGGCGACGACCCGACGAAGGTGCCGATGCGCATCTTCCCCGGCGTGCACTATTCGATGGGCGGCCTGTGGACGGACCAGCACACCGAGATGACCAACATCCCCGGCCTGTTCGCCTCCGGCGAGGTGGATTACCAATACCACGGGGCAAACCGCCTGGGGGCAAACTCCCTACTGTCGTGCATACACGGCGGCCTCTACAGGGCGGGGCCTTCGGCGTACAAGTTCGCCAAGGGCAGCGGCAAGCCGTCGGACGGCGCGGGCGAGGGGCCGTTCCAGCGCGAGGTGGCCCGCCAGCAGGATATCTACGACCGGCTCGTGAGCGCATCAGGCAAGGAGAACCCTTTCTCCCTGTGGCTTGAGATGGGCTCGATGATGACCGACAACGTCACCGTCGTGCGGTACAATGACGAGCTACGGGAGACGGACACCCGGCTGCAAGAGCTAATGGAGCGGTACCGCGACATCGGCATACCTGACAGGTCGGGTTGGAGCAACCAATCGCTGCTGTTCGCCCGCCAGTTGTGGAACATGCTCGTGCTATCGCGAGTCATCACGCTGGGCGCGCTACAGCGGGACGAGAGCCGTGGGGCGCACTATAAGCCCGACTTCCCCGACCGCAACGACGAGCGTTTCCTCAAGACGACTGTGGCGCGCTTCATGGGCCCCACCGCAGCCCCGGAACTCACATACGAAGACGTAGACATACAGTACATCAAGCCGAGGCCGCGCCGCTACGACGTATCGAAGGGCGAAGGGGCGGCAGCCGTAGCAGCCCCCAGGTCGCCGGAGGCAGCGTCCGCCGTAGCCAAGGCCACCCCTGGCGCGAACGGCCACAGTGGAGATGGCGCGAAGGCGGCGGTGGCGCAGGTGGAGCAGCGGAAGTAGACACCAGACGATGGCGCAGAGGTTTGGCTTATGTTTCCTGGCCGTGGAAAGAAAAATCCTATGGGTACATCCTTAAGCAGGATTTTTCTTTTGGAGAGGTTACCGGGCCGACAAGCCAACGTCGACTCATAGTTAGTGGAGTACAAGATGTCACAAGAAAGGTCAGGGGGTGCCAAGACGGTGCGGTTGCGGGTGCTGCGGCAGGACAAGCCCAGCGACCAGCCCGATGCTAATCGACGTTGGGAGGAGTTCGACGTACCCTGGCGGCCGAGCATGAACATCATCTCGTGCCTCATGGCGATACAGCGCAACCCCGTCACCGCCGACGGCAAGCAGACCGACGCGGTGGTGTGGGAGAATAGCTGCCTGGAAGAGGTGTGCGGGGCGTGCACCATGCTCATCAACGGCAAAGTGCGCCAGTCGTGCTCGGCGCTGGTGGACAAGCTGGCGCAGCCGATTACGCTGGAGCCGCTGACTTCGTTCCCGGTGGTGCGCGACCTCATAGTGGACCGCACGCGGCTGTTCGAGGCGTTCAAGCGGGTGCAGGCGTGGGTGCCCATCGACGGCACGTACGACCTCGGGCCCGGCCCCAAGATGAACGAGGAAGTGCGGCAGAAGTCGTACGTGCTGTCTACCTGTATCGCGTGCGCCTCCTGCATGGAGGCGTGTCCCAACTTCAACGAGCAGTCGCCCTTCATCGGCCCGGCGGCCATCAACCAGGCCCGCCTGCACAACAGCCACCCCACGGGCGGCATGCACTCGACAGCGCGCCTCGAAGCGTTGCTGGGCGAGGGCGGCATCGCATACTGCGGCAACGACCAGAACTGCGTGCGCGTCTGCCCGAAGGGCATCCCCCTTACCGAGTCGATTGCCGAGATGAACCGTCAGGTGAACCTTTACGCTATCAAGTCGCTGTTCAGCAAGTAACGGCGCGACTCCCCAGGATACGTTTTCAGGTCGTACGGAACGAGGCGGGCACGCTGCGATAGAGAGAGCTGGGTACTAACCTGGCCTTCTCTATCGCAGCGTGCTAGGCTAAATGGCGCGCCAGGAGGTTCAACGTCTACCACCGGGAGCTACTTTTACCCGACCAAGTCCAACCTATTGACGCTCCAAAGATCGCGTGCTAAAATGGCGCCAACTGCGAAATACGCTTCGTAACGGGGGCACCGTCTTATCCCCCTGTGTCTGTTTGGCTACCAGGTGAGATGTGCACTTGGCTCTCTTCCGAGTAGGGCCGCCACTCACTTAGAGTGGGGAAGCCAATGCCAGCAGACCTCAGAGGGTGTATGGAATGTGGGCCGCAAATCGATTGCTCCGCGCTCAAAAGTGTGTCGGTAGGGGACCTGTAGAAGCCAGGCGCTGGCCCATTGCACGGGCTGCCACGAGGCTGGGTAGGTGAACGGGACGCTGCCCAAGCCGGGCACTCTCCACCCACCTTTCGGTGGCAGTTCTCTGGCCTGAAACGAATACCCCCTTAGTACCATCAGATAGTTTCACGGCACCTTAAAGGGTTATTGGGCCTCTACGGTGACCCGGCTATACTGAAGCTATACTAATGATTGAAATTTAATAGCCGGTTCGGCCGCATTTCGTGCTCTGAGTATAACAGGGGCCGGGCTGCCATGCGGGTTACGACCCGCGCGGGACCAGTCACTGACGCTCACACACAAGCTAGGGAGGAACTAATCGTGCTCAGCACCCCCCACAGTAAGAACAGGAACCGCAACATTGAGGGAAACGGCGGCACCGAGAGTCGGCTCATACAGGCGCACCGCCCCCGCCCACAAGTGGAGGCGGTCCCGGCATCGCGCCGTTACTGGCTCGTAGTGGCGGCCCTGCTGCTTTCATCGGCCCTCGCCACGTTAGCCGGCGCTCTAGGGAGCGGTGTCGCACTTGCGGGCGCTCCACTCCGCCTGGGTGCGGCCCCAAGCAGTGGTGTAAAAGCGCCGGCCCCTGTCTCGCGGGCTTCGGCTAATAGCCCTAACGTCCTGGCGGCCTGCTCCTCGGTGGCCTTCGACAACCCGAGCAACTTTGCCGTGGGCACCAGCCCGAACGATATCGCGGCGGCAGACTTCGATGGCGACGGAATATCGGACCTGGCTGTGGTCGATATAAACGACAACGATGTGTCGGTACTGCGCAACACCAGCACGGGTGCCGGCACCATTTCCTTTGCCCCGGCTGTTACCTTCACTGTTGGCTCAAGCCCGCGGGCGCTGGCGGTGGGGGATATCGACGGAGATGGCAATCCTGATATTGCCGTAGCTAACCTGGGCAGCAACACTGTCTCGGTGCTGCGCAACACCAGCACGAGTGGCAACATTTCCTTCGGGCCGGCCGTGAACTTTCTTGTCGGCTCTCTGCCCATTTACGTCACAGCAGCAGATATCGATAGTGACGGTAGGGTTGACGTTGCGACGGCCAATTACAGCGATGGCACGGTTTCGGTGCTACGCAACACCGGAAACGGGGTGGGTAGTATCTTCTTCAACGGGGCTGTCCACATCGCCACGGGGACGAGTCCCATGGCAGTGTCAGTCGGGGACCTCGACGCGGATGGCAAGAAAGACCTGGCCGTGGCGAATTACGGCGACAACAACGTCGCGGTGCTGCAAAACACGGGCAGTAGCGGCACGATAACTTTTACATCTGCAATCACCTTTGCGGTAGGCACAGGCCCCCGGGAAGTAGCAATAGCTGACTTCGACAAGGACGGACCGCTCGATCTTGCTGTGCCTAACGGCGGCAGCAACACCGTGTCGGTGCTGCGCAACACCAGCACAGGTGCGGGCAATGTCTCCTTCGCCCCGGCAGCCAATTATGATACAGATACGGGACCGATTGGCATCACATCAGCAGACCTGGACCTGGACAGCGATGTGGACCTTGCTACCTCTAACAGCAGCGCAAGTGCGAATAACGTATCAGTGCTTGCCAACGTCAGCGTGAGTGGTACTGTCACTTTCGACTCGGCTGCCGATTTTCCTACTGCCAACGGCCCTTATGCCGTAACATCGGCTGACCTCGACTCCGATGGCAAGCGTGATCTTGCTACCGCCAACGGCAGCAGCAACAACGTGTCGGTGCTGCGCAACATCTGCGCGCCCGCACCCACCGCCACGTCGACTGCCACCTCAACAGCAACTGAGACTTCAACCGCCACGTCCACGGATACCGCCACGTCCACTGCCACCTCGACGGCAACTTCTACGGACACTTCGACCGCGACGAGCACAGCTACTTCCACCACGACTAATACTTCGACTGCCACCTCGATTCCGACGAGCACAGCCACCTCCAGCAGCACAGCCACAGCCACCTCCAGCAGCACTGCCACCTCCAGCAGCACAGCCACTTCAACGAGCACCCACACAAGCACCGGGACGTCTACCTCAACAGGCACTCCTACTCGCACCAACACAGTAGTAGCTGCCAGTACGAGCACCGCCACCGCCACTGTGGGCGCGAATACCGCTACGACTACCTCCACAAGCACGCCGAATCCTTCGGCCACAGCTTGCGCGCTCAAGTTCGCGGATATCCCGCCTACGGGTGAAGGCTCGACTTTCTACGGCTTCGTCAGGTGTCTGGCTTGCCGCCACATCGTGAGTGGTTATCCTTGCGGAGCACCTGGTGAGCCTTGCAACGATGACGACAATCCTTACTACAGGCCAGGCGCTAACGTCACACGTGGGCAGCTGTCCAAGATCATCGCTAACTCGGCGGGTCTGGATGATCCCATAGCTGACGGGCAGCAGCAGTTCGCGGACGTAGAGCCTGGAGACCCGTTCTACCCGTTCGTGGAGCGGCTGGCTCAGACCGGGGCTATAGCAGGATACCCGTGTGGTGGTCCTGGCGTGACGGAACCCTGCGATGATGAGGGTAGACCTTACTTCCGCCCCAACAACCCCGCCACACGTGGGCAGATCTCCAAGATCGTGTCCATAGCGGCAGAGTTCGATGAGGAGATACCAGAGGACCAGCAGACGTTCACGGATGTAGACCAGGACAGCCCCTTCTGGGTGTACATCGAGCGGCTTGCAGGACGTGGGGTAATCTCAGGGTATGGAGATGCGAGCAAGTGCCCCACAGGCACTCCGTGCTTCCGCTACAACGACCAGACCACGAGAGGGCAGATGGCGAAGATAGCGGCTAACGCCTTCTTCCCGAACTGCCAGACACCTGCGGCAAGGCCATAGAGCACCGGGTGGAAGGTAGGATGCGAAAATGCCGCACCGGGCGGCATTTTCTCGTTTGGTCTGATTTTTGGGGCGAAGAAAAGGCGGGGGTGGTTATTTGCGCTGCACGGCTGGATATGCTATAATCGTCTGGTGTGTTCGGCGGGGCGTAGCGCAGCCCGGTAGCGCACTTGAATGGGGTTCAAGAGGTCCCGCGTTCGAATCGCGGCGCCCCGACCATCAGACTGAACACGAAAATGCCACCTAAGAGGTGGCATTTTGATTCTTGGATGGCGGTTGACGGTGGTTTTGACGGTGACTTATTGGCGGAATTTCCTACGGCCGACTTTCATTCTGCCAGGGCACCAGGGTGCGGAAGAGCTCAAGCACTTGCTGTCCCTCGCCAGACTTCTGTCGCGGGATGGGTACCCAGATATCGTACCCTGCACTACGGCGAAATATGGGTTTCACCCGGAAACGCAGAATTTCCAGTTTCCCAGTGCTTGTTTCGCCTGCCGGGAGGATGGATACTTCCCTCAGGTTTAGTCCCGGCGAGACAATCGACACCTGTTTGTCTCCAATGCTTACGTACAATGGGGTGACAACCACCTCTGCTGGCTTCGATTTGAGTTCATCCCGCCATTTCTTCTCTGTATAATGAAAGTACATATAAAGGAGTCCCGCAACCCCTGCACACACGGTGGTCGGCAACAGCACGAAGAAGCCTTTCGAGACCCAGTCCGTAGTAGACCAGTTGGCGCTTCCTAGCCAGGCTCCGACGATCATACCGACAAGCACCAGAAGTAAGCCAACCAATCGGTAAGCACGCCTGAGCCGGGCCGTGTCTAGACTTAGGAACAGTTGCCATTCATCCGGCTGGTATGACCAACGTGCCCAGGTGGGCGTTCCCTTGCTTAGGAGGGGTCGGACACGGTCATAGCTTCCATTGCTAAGCATTCAATCTACCTCCCATCAGTGGTAACTCGGGCGGTAACCCTCACCGTGTCCTCTAGCCACTGGTTGAGGAAGTCTGCCAGTGAGATTTTCTTTGGGCCCACCGGCAATCCGGCCTCAAAGTCATTTAGTGCCTGCTTCATCTTGGCGATTGCCTCCGGTCTCGTCTTACCGTAGAACCCTTTCTTCTTGCCGCCGGGTAGGGTGATTACGGCTATCCACCTACCGCCCTGCCTCAGTGCCACCGAAGCCTCGCCATTATTCCGTCTGCCAGCCATCTTCTTGCTCCTGAATCGAATTCAAGCACGACATAACGTAGTAACCCGTAGGTCGATTATATGGTGCTTTGTACAAAAAGCGAGCCCCCAATTTTCAGGCAATCGCTGGCACATGATGGGCGTGCTTGGGAAGGAAGTACACGTGTCAGCGGTACTACATGCCTATTGGTCAATGGCCGTTGGACCTGTAGAATGGATAGGAGACGGTGTCCCATAGCGGTTCTTCGTGAAGAGTGAGAAGGGGGATGGCAGAATTGGCACTATTCGCTTCAACACCACCAGGGCAGGAAACGGGCGAAAAGGTGTACCGCACTGACCGGCGTCAGTACATCCAGTCGATGGTCCTGACCATTGCAATGCTGTCCTTTTTCCTTTGGCTATTCGTCCTGCTCCCGCTGTCGCCCCTATTCGGTGGGCGTGGGCCAAGCACCTCCGTGTTTGTCGCGGGAATAACCTTTCCGATTTTACTTGCCGGTGCGGTCCTGGGGTTTTACATGATGTATGTCGGTAACCACACCTACCTCGTGCTCACGACGGAGGCCGTTGAGCTTCGGACCCCACTCTACCGGCTGAGGTCCCCCTGGCACAACGTAGTAAGACTGGGGCCGGCGGACATCAAATCGGGGAACCCACAGGCCGATGCAATGATTAAAAGGATGAAGCTAGACCGTCACGCGCTTATCCTACATATGCCAATACGCCGCCAGGCCACCCCCGCCGACCCCTTGGGCGAGCTCCTAAGGCGCTGGCTCGACCCAAAGGGACAGGAGTGGCAGAAGCACATCGTACTGACGGAGTTCATGTCCGGGCGTGCGGCTACTCGGTTGGTTGCCGACCTGCGGGAGTATGCCCCGCACCTGGCGGTTGGCCCATGACCCGCGATGATAGCGGGCCGTAAGGATCATTCCCTGGCCCCCGGCTTCACTTTGGGGTCAGTTCCACCGCCAGGTCGAGCTCCTGGAAGACCGGGTGCGGCGACTGCGAGCCATCACTCAACCTGGCATTCCCTTCAAGCGACAGGCTGTTTACGGTAACCTTCAATAGCCACCCTTCCGGGCTTGCCAGTTCGTAGCTCTTGCCTTCCTGCGCGAGCTCAACACTGGCGGTTGACGTGCCGCTCACAAGTTGGTTGGTCCTGTCGACCAGCTCTTGCGACGTAACCAGCCACAGCTCCGTACCGATTTCATTTTGCAAGCCCTGTAACGCTATTTGTATAGCCACGGATTCTCTGCTTGCTACGGTGCTGCTGGCGTCTTCATAAGGCCGCGCCTCCAGGCGTAGAAACTGCACCAAGCCATCAGACCCTACTATAACATCCTCGATGATCGGCTCACCCACAGGCAGCTCATCTAGCGACACCGGGTACCGCCTCGTATCCAAACCTCCCGTTTCGGCCGTAGGCCGCGTAGTTCCGCCATTTGACGAAGAGTTACCGCCGATTGCAGGGAGCTTCCAACCCAGCAGGAAACCTGCCGCCACACCCCCACCAACTATCACAAGCAAGAGTAACAGTATCAAAGGCACTATGCTGCGACGCCGTGGCAACGGCTGAGGAGTCACCTGCGCGTAACCCCGGGGATGCGGCATCTGCTGGGGCGGATACTGGGCCGGTGGGTGCTGCTGGGGTGGATATTGCTGGGGCGAGTATTGCGGGGGGTACTGCGGAGCGTTCGGATAAGGCGGAACCCCATGAGGCAGTGCAGCTTGTGCAGCCACTCTCCTCCTCCCCTTCCCCATGCCCATCACGACGAACAGCCCAATGGCCGCCGCTATCGCAAGCAGCGCCCCGCCGCCGAGTATGAACAGTAGGCCCGAATCGGGAGCGCCAGTGGGAGACACAACAATAGTGGATGGCCCGGCCACGATCTCGCTGCCGGGAGGCGGTTCGGGCGAGTCAGGTTGCCTGGGTACGACCAGCGGCCCTCCGTCAGCGTGGGAAGTAGTGAAGCCGTCGCTTGCCATAACGCGGATGTATGTCTGGTCGCTCGGCAGTATCTCGTCGGTGGAGAAGGTGTAGTTGGTCTCGTAGGAGCGCACTTCCAGTGGGTACCATGTCTTCTTGCCGTCAGGGCTGTAGTGGATATCGTAGCGTATATCATCGCCGTCTGCGTCTGTGCCCGACCAACTGATGGTATGCTCGCCTTCCCACCTGTCGCCTGCTTTGGGCGCGGTGATGGTAATAGCAGGAGGAGCGCTGGCCTGGATTGCCGTTATCTCGCGCTCCGCTACCCCGTCCTTATGTATGAGGGCTACCCGCTCAAAAGCGCCGGGATCGGGCACCGACAGCACGAAGCCTGCCTCCTCGACTGGCTCAAGACTCTCCTGGTCCACGAAGCTCGGCTCGAAGCAGCGCTCGTAGAGCGCCCCGCCATTTGCATCGAGGAAGCGCAAGCAGTAATTGCCCGTGCCCTCGCTCTGAAACGCGACGCCCCTCGGCATACCGGCAAATATCAAGCTACCGGCAAAGTTGAAATCGAAGCCATCGGTCGCCAGCTTGGAGCGCGACAGGGCAGGCGAGACACTCCCGCCGGGATCGTCGTCAGGCGGACGTACAAGCTCGAACCTCGGCGCGCCACCACCACCCCTCAGCCAGCCCCACCCGCGCACAATAATGTCCCCTACGGTTTCGCCCTCGTACTGCTGAGCAGGCTTCACATTCTGGTCGAACAACTTCCTGTAATGGAAGGGTGTAATCCAACGGCCAGAGAAGCAGTAACTCATAATGTCGTAATAACTGCTCGGGATGACCTTCATTTCGACAGTATCGAAGCCAGGTTCGCGTATCGCCGCGCTGTTATTGTACTCCGCGGGCCAGTAGCCCGAGACGCTGCTCTTCGCGAATTGGCACCGAGGGTCGGTATCGCCCGTGGTCCCGGTGTGGTCCAGATCGAGGTTGTGGCCAATCTCATGAGCCAGGGTCTCCGCCGACGCAGCGTTATGGTAGTCCAGCGCGATTGCGACGCTGCCCGACAGCCCGGCGGGGGTGCCCTCGGAGAGCCCACCGTACTCGATACCCTGGGTGTATTGGCTCTCCTCCAGCCAGCCTACCAGCACGTCCGGCTTGTCCGACTTCATTTGCTCGCGAAACTCTCTCAGGTAGAGGAGGAGGTCTCCTCCGAGGTCTACTGTAGAAGCGCTCCTGGTGTGGCGCACGCGCCAGGGCAACGCGTAATACTGCACGCCCGCCTCTGAAGCCGGAAGCAGCTTCCTCATCATGACGTCGTACTTGCTCAGGTCCGACGTAGGCCAGGAGAAGGTCGACCCAGACGGCGGCTTGTAGCCGATGCGAACGAAGCCAACGCGCAGTCCATTACGCTGGACGAACTCGAACGGCTCAACGATCTCGTTGTTCTTGTAGCTCTTCTCCTCGATTATATTGCCGGGGTTGGCTACGGCCCGCAGGCTGAACGCGCCCGCGGCCGCCTGCTCGGGCGGAATGATAAAGTTTAGAGAACCCTCCGTTTTCTCGCGGTCCGGCTCGGCACCAGGGACGAGATTCATTGTCCTATTCCCCACAGCCTTGAGTTCCACTTCTTTCCCGCCCTCGGGCCAGAAAAAGAGCGACGCCTTCACGTTGCTGGCGACCCCGCCCAGGGCTTTCCCGCTAGCCTTCGGGAAGACGCGCACCACTGTCATCTTGCCCGCTACCAATGGAATATCGTTCCCCTGGGTCTGGATTGCCTGCACCACCTCGATGTGGTCAATTGTGAGGTCCAGGCCGCTCTGTGGGGTGGTTGCCCCGCAGGCAGAGTAGGGGGGTTGTTGAAGCGCGCTGTCCAGGGCGGAGGCAAGTGCAGGTATCGCGGGTTCGTCAGAGGGCTTTTTCGTATCTGGGTCTTTCCCGCCAGATGCTTGTACGAAGTAACAGCCGCGTGCAAATATGAGGTAGATTGAAGACCAGCCCAGATAGGGGTCGGGGTTGAAACTTGCCGGAGATTCGTGACCGTAGCCCGGGTCTCCGAGGGCGTTGGGCACCCAGCCTCCACTCCGGCTCTTTTCCAGGTCGACGTGCACCCTTGCCTGTTCCACCCCGAAGTTGGTCAGCGTCATGTAAGCGCCGTTCCTCATAGCCATAGTGCATTGGTAGTCCGCTCCAGGCTTGCCCACGCCTGGGGCCTGATTTACAGGCTCGCTGCCCGCGACCTCCTTCAATAAGGTGCACAGGTCTGGGCGTGGCTGAAGGAGGTTTACAGGCGCGGTCTTGGCGATGGTAGCCAGGGCACCGGGGGAAGTGGAGGCCCGGCTCGTGCTGCTCGATGCCAAGGCGAGCATCAAGGGTATCGTAACCAGGACGGCCATAATGGCACGGACTACGCGCCACCGGCTAACGGAATACACTCCTCTACCGCTCATAACCAGACCCCCCTCTGTACTGAATGTCGCCGGCATGTCACCAGGGCGAGCACAGGGACCACCACAATTGAACGATGCGGGAGGGTATCAGGAGGGTATCGGGAGGGCATAAAGACCCACCCCCACAAGGGCATTATAACACCACCAGGCACCACCAGGGAGAGCGAGGGGAGCGGGCACGCGCAGCGCACAGGCCCATACTATCAGGAGCTGTGGGGTCCTACACCCTTTCGACTCGTATGCAGAGGCGCTGTGGTGGAGCAACGCATTTCATGAAACACGATGCTGAGCCTGATGCAAGAGCTAAAGACACCCACACCAGATATAAACGACTTCAGTTGACAAGCGTTATACACGCCTATAGAATGACAAGAAAGGCTAAAAGCCATATTAGGTTGTGATGCACGAGTCCGTCTCAGCAACGCAGAGTGGTTGCTTGGAATGAAGATTGGCCGAAATCCGTTAGTAAAGTTCAGCAATAGCCCTGCCGGTCAAAATCGTTCATTTTGTTGATGCAGCAACAGAAGCAACCTTTGGCTAGTGTAGAACGTATTTGTAAGTAAGAGAGGATGTGGCAATAGACGTAGTGTAGTAGGCAAGGAAAATCACAACGAAAAGGCAGGCTGATTATGAACAAGGAGCGACGATTTTACCTTGAGATTGTTGGAGCCTTTTTAGCCGTACTAGCAGGTCTGATTGCTTATGTTGCTAGCACACTTGGTGTGCCTTTTGAGGTCTACCTGCCTGTCTTAATAAGCTTCTCCATCACTGCTGCAGCCTCTTTGCTTAGGAGAGAGATATTAAACTATCTTGACGACAGAAATAGAATCTATCAGTTGATCGATAGCATAAAGCATGATGACCTACGCCAGAGAGCACTGGAAATTGTGGACCAGTGTGAATCTGCTCTTGAAGATCTTGCGAAAGGCATTGTGAAATTGCGAGCACATGAGGTATTCAAATCCATTACAGACAAGATGAACGCTACGCGCAAGCATGTGCAAGGTTCCCATCTAGCCCTAGAGTCGTCGTTCATATATGTCTGGGAAGATGTTGAAGGTGTAAGGAATTATTACCTCGCGAACCTTGCTGCAATCAAACGCGGAGTCGTGATCGAACGAGTGTTTATCCTAAGAAAGAGTGACATTCTCGACCCAAGCACCGGAAAGGTGCTTGACCCAAGGGCAATTAGAATAATGCAGCAACAATCGAGTGATGGCATAGAAGTGACCGTAACATGGATCGAAACGGTCACAGACCTTGATGTAGTACAAGATTTCATAATATTCGATGATAAAGAAGTCCAGGTCAACTATCCTATGTGGGGTGGACGTTACTACAACATGTCTCTGAAGCGAGAGCCTCTCGATCTAAGGCAATATCAAAATACGTTTGCCGACTTGAAGGCATCCGGCCAACCACTTGCGCAGTTCCTTCATCAGGTCGAAAGTGGAGCATTGATAGATAACCCAAGCACGTTGACGGTGGGACCATTAGCGGTAGGCGTTACACAGGCCCTGCCAGATGGTGTTGTCAGTCCAGCTGGAGTTACACAACAGGCCGCTCCAGGCAGCCCGCTTCCAGTTCCCGACCAGCGGGGAGTCTGAACCTTGTCAGTGCAGATGACATGACCACCCATTGCTATGCAGGCTCGCCGAGTATACATTGCGACATCTACTTATTGGAACTGCTGGCGTTCGGTTCGCAATTTTCGTAGCTGTCTGTGTAGCCCATGCCGCTCCTATCGCTCAATATGCTGAGTAGCGCGGAGGTAAACTCTCTTCAAGGAGTTCGCAGTGTTCGATTCATTAAGAAGTAAGCGCTCTGATTTTCCAATTCTCAATAGAGTAACTTATCTGAATAGCGCATTTACGAGCCTAACGCCCAGGCCCGTCGCTAATAAAATCGCGGAATACTATCTTAATCATCGCGCTTCCTCAGTCGGCCCTTTTGAATACTTACTCGATGAGATAGACACAGCTTACATCAGGATTGCCACACTTATAGGTTCCCGAGGCAGTGGGGGGAGCATCAACTCTGACAATATTCTGATTACTAGTTCTTGTAGCCAGGCCATAGAAACCCTTGCTCATGCACTTGAGTATAGTGATCTGTCACCTGGTGACAATGTTGTTTTGTCGCAACTAGAGTACTGTTCAAACGCAACACCATGGATAAGGTTAGGAAACAAGCATGGCGTAGAAATACGGCTCGCCAAATTTGACCCTGACACGCAAAACGTGCCCACTCGGAATTTTGAACTGGCGATTGACCAACGCACCCGATTGGTAGCGCTCGCGCATGTGTCCAACTTAACCGGAGGCGAGCTCCATATTTCTGAGGTGTCCAGGATTGCCCATGAGCGAGGATCATTGGTCTTGGTCGATGGGGCGCAATCATATTCTACGCTGAGTGTCGACGTCGAAAAGCTGGGTTGTGATTTTTACGCGTTCTCTGGGCACAAAGCAATGGGCCCGACCGGAACCGGAGTGCTATGGTCCAGTGAGGAGGCTGTTTGTGTATTGGAGTCGTTGGTTCCTAAACCAAATTACACTGACGATGGTTTGCCACCGTACTCAAGGTTTTGGGGAAACTCTGCATCAAACTATGAAGGAATACTAGGTCTAGGATGGGTAGCAGATTACATACGACAGATCGGAATTGAAAATATAGAAAGATACATCGCCCATCTGACAGCTTATCTTCACGATGGATTAGATCACATCAAGTTCATCAAAAAGATTAGCCCGGCTCAGTCTAGAAACCTCGTTTCCTTCTTGCTTCCTGAACGATGGAACGTCAATGACGTTGCAGACGCCCTGTACCGGAATAATGTAGTAGGGCTAGTTCTGGGTGGTAACAGCTTTCCTTTTCTACCAAAGAGTTTGCTTGGTAACGGAGCGATACGTTTGTCACTTCATTTCTATAACAACGAAGAAGACATTCAGCGAGCAATGCATATCCTTGGGGAGATTGCTGCAGGTAACTACTGATCTCTTGATTGTGGAGAGGGACTTACCGAACTTGGTTCTAGTTCTTGGCTCCCGCACACTGGTGGAGGCAACCCAAGGTAGGGACCGACCTTGTCGAACCTCTAGCATGCTGGTCTACAAGTGAACTGGGGGAAAACCATGGTAGCGCAATACAGTATGAGGGTACATGATACTTTCCTGCGTAGGGATCAGCCTCCTGATTTTAGCTTTGATGCGAACCGATCATCGCGAAGAATAGAGTTGCTGAACTTAATCGGGCATTACTCGTTAGATGATGTAAGGAGCTGGAAGCTTCGTACGTTTCCGGTCATCAGCGTGCTAGCGCCAGTAATGTCCACTAATGAAGAGAAAATAGAGTTTCCCGGCGACCCCATGTGCCTATACGCGGCACTTAGCTATTCTGTGGACCAAGTAGTGAAGGCAAGGGAGCATGGTATTGGGCCTGAAGGTACTTATAATGATTTGTGTCCCGAACTTGGGATTCTACCATCAAAAGAATACCGGA
The DNA here is from genome assembly GCA_036389075.1 of Chloroflexia bacterium. Lineage (GTDB taxonomy): Bacteria > Chloroflexota > Chloroflexia > QHBQ01 > JADMIH01 > JADMIH01. The sequence continues at coordinate 23,827 of DASVQO010000460.1, forward strand.
CTCAGGTCTCAAGCCATGGCTTTCGTGATTATTCTACGCCGATCCGAAATACGGACCAGACAATCTTCGATCCGAGGGTGTGGAATGACAAGGTAAGAGAATTCTTCATCGAGAAGATTCTGCTCGCAGTCCGGCCCAAGGTTGTTTTGATTAGCACCGTTTCTCCAGGATTCCGGTATGCAATAGACATCGCTTTGACGGTCAAGAATAATCTACCAGATGCAATTGTGGTTATCGGTGGTCGCCATATCGATGAAACGATTAGCTATAGCTGGGACACAAGTGAGGTTCAGAACGCTTACAGCGGCGTCCTAAGCTGTATTGACGATGGGAGAATAGAATCAGTCTTTGATTTCGGAATAGCCGGCGACGGCTATTTTGCCCTTGACGCCTTGCTC
>DASVQO010000461.1:0-28874 GCA_036389075.1 Chloroflexia bacterium
GTACACCTTACCGTCATCTACTGAGATCTCAGCACGGCGAGGTGTGATGGGGTAGCCGTTTACATAGACGGAGTTCTGCTCGGAACCGGCGGCGCTCCAAACTTCAAGGAAGCGACCTGCCACCGGAATGTTGTTAGGGCCTAGATTGCGGCTCTGCCCCTGTGCTGCTGCTGCCGGGCGTGCTGCCGAGGGCAACAACGATACGGCAAGTGACGCCGTCACTGCCGCGCTCAAGGCCAGGTTCCCGAACTTGCGTTTCGAGTCGTTCATGTTTCCTCCTACACTCAATTAAATGGCCCAGGCGGGCCGGTGTGCGTGCCGAGAAGCCGCGCATCCTGTGACATGGGTGTCACCACCGCCGGCCAGGTGCGACCTGTGTCGTCTTCGCATGGCTCTCAGCTTGTTTGTAAGTGTGCTTTTCAGCACCTCAACGAACTTACCGCAACTATCACCTCCCTCCCGTTCGCATCTTCTTTGTTTGCGTATTCAGGCTCGCAAAAGGTTATTGTTAGCACGCGAGCATGGGGAACGGCACGGCGAGAGGGCAGAAGTGCCGCTACGCCAACCGTGACAAGGGTGCAATATCTACCGTAATGACTACCCATTTTAGGTAATCATTACACCCTCATTTAGATACATCCTTTAATACAACATTTCGGGGGGAACGGTTCAATTATCAGAGGACCAATCTGGTGGATTGAGCGGGGCTTTGGTTGCCCCTTCTGCTGGTAGACCCGTACGTCAGGGCCTATCGGAGCCTTGGTCCATAGGCGGCAGTGGGATGGCCTTCGCGGCCCCGCGAGGGGACTTGAGGCATTGCCGCTCTTGTGTCCGGTTGGTGCCTGGACTGGCGTTTGTTATGGCCCGGGCGCAGCCCCGCAGACCTACCGGCATTCAGGCGCGTCAGATTTCCGCACAAACCTGGCGTGCCGGGTGCCGTGTCCGAGGTAGGAGGAGAGAGCACCGACCTCGGCGGCCCAGGGGGCTGGGCCAGGACCACTTACAAGCGAGTCCGGCGTGCGTGGTGCACCTCCAGACCTTCTAAGTAATTCTAGGGGTACTGCTGGGAGACAACATCACGCGAACCCGGTATTTTGCACCGGGATTTGAGGTGCAGAGCGGCCCCTGGCCCACGCGGGGCTGGGGAGTATACCTTAAACACGTTATGGCAACGGAGGAAGTCTCTAAGGCAGCCGGAAGCTCGCAACATTTCTAATGGATGCCATACCTGCGTCAGAACCGTCTTTCACGCACTCCCTGCTCTCTAGGGTGTAGGCATTCGCCACAAGATGGGCGCAACTGATGCCCGGGGTGGACGCCCTGTGGCTAAAGCCACGGGCTGGCAAGGGGCGAAGTCTCCTTCGGAGACTGAGGAACATGAGAGTAGGGTCTATCTGCAATGAACTGCCCGTGCAGGACCAAGCCCCGCCCTTGTCATTCTGAGCGCAGCGAAGAATCTCGTCCTCCAGCACCCAAGTTCCACCTTTCTTCACCCCGGCTCGGTGCCATGTGCTGCTACGTGCCGTTGAAAAAGGGAACACCTGCATGGAGGACGAGATTCTTCGCTGCGCTCAGAATGACAAGGGCCACCTTTGTTCGCTTGCTTCCTGGAGTGTGCACACATGCTCTAGTCCCCGAAGGGGACTTTGCATCTTCTCAGCCCGTGGCTGATGAAGATTAACTGGTTAATGAGGTAATCGTCAGAGGGAGAAAGACGGCTATGTAGGGGCAGGCCCCCGTGCCTGCCCTGGTGGCTGCCCTCCGGCTGGTGTACCATGTGCAAATCTCCAACAAGGGCAGGCACGGGGCCTTCCCCTACAGGCTATTACCTTGTTTAGTTGTTAATCTTCATTAGCCACAGGGTGTCGTGTGCGGCAACATCCTCGCCTCTCAACCCCACCCTGCGCGACCTGTACTTTGTGGCTGTTACCATTCGGCCTCACGTTGTATACTGGTGGCTAACATTCCCCGGAAAGGATGCCAACCACTATGCCCCAGATAGATTTCTCCCACTACTATACCTACGCTGAGATAAAGGAATTCCTCGACGCCTGCGCCTCGGAGTACCCCGACCTAGTGAGCGTCGCCAGCATCGGCAAGTCCTATGAGGGTCGCGACATGCTGCTTGCCACTCTCACCAACCGCAAGACGGGCCTCGATCTTGAGAAGCCCGCCTACTGGATCGACGCCAATACCCACGCGGGGGAGGTCACAGGCTCGGCGGTGGCCCTGTACACCATCGCCCACCACCTGTCCAACTACGGCAAAGACCCCCGCGTGACGACTCTGCTCGATGAATACGCCCTGTACGTGCTGCCGCGCATCACGGTGGACGGCTCGGAGAAGTACCTCACCACGCCCCACTGGATGCGCTCCTCCACCCGCCGCTACCCCTTTACGGAGGACCGGGAGGGCCTGTACCCAGACGACGTTGACGGCGACGGCAAGATATTGCAGATGCGTATAGAAGACCCCAACGGGGCCTGGCGCGCCTCGGACAAAGACCCCAGGATCATGGTCAGGCGCGCCCCCGACGAGATCGGCGGCACCTACTACCACCTGGTGAGCGAGGGCCTCATCAACGACTGGGACGGGCACCAGATTAAGCTGGCCCCACCCCGCGAGGGCCTCGACCTCAACCGCAACTATCCCTACGACTGGGCGCCGGAAGGCGTGCAGCGAGGCGCGGGCGATTACCCGTTCTCCGAGCCTGAGACGCGCGCCGAGGCCGAGTTCTGGTCCACCCACCGCAATATCAACGGCTTTCTCTCCTACCACACCTACTCCGGCGTCATCCTGCGTCCGTATTCGACGCACCCGGACGACCACTTCAACACGCACGACCTTGACGTGTACAAGCTGATAGGGGAGAGGGGCACCGAGCTTACCGGCTACCCCTGCGTGTCGGTCTTCCACGGCTTCGCCTACGACCCCAAGGAGCCTATGCACGGGGCTATGGACGACTACGCGTACGACTTCTATGGCTGGTTCGGCTTCACCACCGAGTTGTGGGACCCACCCAAGGCCGCCGGGCTAGACGTGACCGACTGGATAGGCTGGATCAAGCACCACTCGGAAGAGGACGACCTCAAGCTGATGGCGTGGAACGACAAGGAGCTGGACGGCAAGGCGTTCATCCCCTGGCACGAGTTCGAGCACCCACAGATAGGCAAGGTGGAGATAGGCGGCTGGGATACCAAGAACTACTGGACAAACGTGCCCGCTAAATACCTGCCCGAGATCTGCGAGAAGCACTGCCAGTTCACGCTGGCGCACGCCCTCATGTCCCCACGGCTGGAGTTCCGCAAGAGCGCGGTTGAGGGGCAGGCAGAGGGGGTGTACAAGCTGAGCGTGGTCATAGCCAACAAGGGCTTCCTGCCGACCTATACCAGCACCAAAGCAAAGGAGCGCAAGATCGTCCGCCCCACCGAAGTGCGTATCAACCTGCCCGAAGGCGGCAAGCTCATCCTGGGCAAGCGGGACCAGGAGATAGGCCAATTGGAGGGGCGCAGCAACAAGCTGTTCTCGGGCTGGTTCTCCTCGCGGGAAGTGACCGACAACGAGCAAAGGCTCGAATGGGTGGTGCGCGGTGCGGCAGGCGAGGAGGTAGAGATAGTCGTCAAGAGCGAGCGGGCGGGCACCATACGCACGAAACTGAAGCTTGATTGAACTCGCGGCCGGTAAGAGACGGAACCGCCAAGACGCTAAGGACGCCAAGAGCGCGCCAAGATTAAGATAAAGGCGTTCTAAGTAAAAGGGGCAGGGTACGTGATGTCGTACCCTGCCCCTTTTAGTATTCTCCCAACCTTAATATCTTGGCGTGGTCCTTGGCGTCCTTGGCGTCTTGGCGGTTCCGTCTATCTATCACGCCCCGACCAGGGAACCTACAGTGGTGAGCAAGTCGTCCACGTCGAAGGGCTTGGCGATGTAGCCGCTGGCTCCCACTTCTTGCGCCCAGCGCCGAGCGTCTTGGGCGGCCGTCATGACCACTATGGGTAGATGGACACCTTTCTCCTTCAGGATGCGCGCGAAGTCCCAGCCGTTGAGCACAGGCATGCGCATATCGAGGAGCACCAGGCTAGGGTGCGTTCGCTCTATGCAGTCCAGGCCCTCGCGGCCGTTGGCTGCCCGTTCTACCTCGTAGCCCTCGAACTCCAGGATCGTGGCTACTGTTTGCAGGATCTCCGGCTCGTCGTCAATGACCAGGATTGGGCCGCGATGCCGCATTCTTTCCTCCCTCCGCCAGCACGAGAGGCACCCGTTCGCTCGAATTGGTACCTGTCGCTGTGCTCTGCTCCTCGGATTGCTCCCGTGCCGCGTTGCTCCTGCCCTGGTCCCCCGCACCGGGTATGCTTGCTGGAGGGTCCACCGGCAGAACGACCTGGAAGGTGCTGCCTTTGCCTGGCTCGCTCGTCGCCCAGATGCGCCCGCCGTGTTGCTCGGCTATGCCTCGGCAGATGAACAGGCCCAGGCCCATGCCGGAGAACTTGCGGTCGTTTACGTTCGTCCCCCGGTGAAAGCGCTCGAACAAACGCGGTATATCCGGGGCCGGTATGCCGATGCCCTGGTCCGTGACCGACAGGCAGTTGCCCTCGGCTTCGCGCCAGACCCTTACCACTACCGGGCCGCCTTCCGGGCTGTACTTGATGGCGTTTTCCACCAGGTTCTCGATTAGCTGAGTGATACGCACCTCGTCATAGTGCCCCACCACCCGGTCTTCGGCCTCCACCATGCATGGGTGACGCTCGGTGCCCCGGCGGGCGCACACTTGCCTCGCCAGCGCGACCAGGTCTGCCTCCTCGCGCTCCCCAACCAGCATACCTTGCTCCGCCCTGGACGCGTCCAGTAGTTCGAGCACCAGTTCTCTCAAACGTTGGGTCTCCTGCACGATTCGCTGTATGCTCTTGGGGTCGGCGGGCAGGTCGGGGTTGCGCGCGACTCGGCGCTCCATGAACTGCGCCTGGGCCACGAGCACGGTGAGAGGTGTCTTGAGGTCGTGAGCGGCGGCGGACAGGAAGTCTTCCTTCAGCCGGGCCACCTCCTCTCGCGCCTGCACCCTCGCGGCCTCGTCTATGAGCGCCCGGCTTTCGAGGACGACGGCAGCCTGGTCTGCCAGCAGCTTCACCAGTTCCAGGTCCTCGTCCGCGAAGATGGGAGCGCGTGGAGCGTAGGCCACGAGCACTCCCAGCCGCCTGTCACCCGCCGTGATGGGGGCCGCCAGCAGGGCACGAGCGCCGTATTGAAGGGCGCGCTGGGCACCAGCGGGATTGTCTACCTCGATGTTGTCGGTCAGTGCCGGTCTCTGGGTGAGGAAAGCCCGGCCCGCTATGGAGTTGTGGTTGGGGACCATGTCCATCGCGGAAGCTTCCGTCCCGAAGTGTAGCACCTGACTCTCCTCGTTCCAGAGACCGATGCTGGCGTGGGGGGCACCCACGGAGCTGCGCGTGCCGCGCTCAAGCTCGCGCAAAATGGAGTTAGTGTCGGGAAGACGGGGCAGGCTGGCGGCCCTGCCCAGGAAGGCCCGCAACTCAGGCTCCTGCCACGCCCTACGCAGGAAGAGGGGCGGCGCGAAGCCTACGAAAAAAGTGATGCCGGAAGCCAGCGTAGCCACATCGCTGAGCAGCCGCCATGCGAGAGCATACTCAGGCAGTGAGATGCTCAAAATCACGAGCAGAAAGAGGGCGCAGAGGAATATCGACCCCCAGGCCACCGCAGCCAGCCGCCGCCTCGTGACGCCGGTGGAACGACGCGATTCGCGCCAGAACGCCACGGCGCTATACACGAGGAAGCCCACCATGTACAGGAGCATCAGAGAGAGCAGCCAGAGAGGCGGCCTTGCTTCCAGGACGACCACGGTGACAACCATCAGGGCGAGGGCCACTTCCGAGGCGCGCATGAGCCAGGAGGGTACGTTGGAGAAGTCGTCTACGAGCCTCAGCAGCAGGTATGGCAGGGCCAGCAGCAGCAGGATGGTGATGGCCGTGGAGACCGTGGCCAGGAAGGGGTAGTCGGCCAGCAAGCGGAGCCTGCTCGCCACGCTCAGGGCGATAATTATTGTGGTGGCGCTGAACAGCAGCGCGATGTCAATATTGGCGCGCCGGGGCCGCCGAACGGCCTGCACAACCGTACGGGCGAATATCAGGATGTATGTGAGCCAGGATACATACTGGGAGAACTGTTCCAGGTCCATCCGTTGTTCGCCTATCTTCCGAAGAAGCGAGTGGGCAGTTAGACCAGGGGACTATCGCGAGTGGTAGTTGGTCTGCTGCCTGATTGTATCACAGTGTGCATAACCGCACGCACTTATCGAGGCACTATGTTCATATAGGACTCGCGAGCGCGGTTACGCGGCACCGCCAAGGCGCATGTGCCAGTTGCCCCGGCATCGCACGCGTGCCGTGCTGCCGAGCAACATGTGTCGCCCAGCAGATAGACGAGTAGCAGCATCAAGAAGCATACCTCCCTTTGTGTAACGCGGTAAATGACGAAAAGGTACGGTCGAGGGGTCGTACCTTTGCCTCAGAGAGCGGCTAGCTCACTTGGCTTTAGGGTGAAGTGGTAGTAAAATCGATGCATGGGAGGTGCGTCGCCGTAGACGTTCCGGGATGGTGGGGTACGCGGTAGGGTAGCATTGTTGGTGGTAAGCAAATGGAGAGCGAGCATGCGAGTCTTGTGTGCTAAAGACGCCGAGGACGCTCCCGGCGAGGGGCGGCCGTTGGAGGGGTTCCTTCGAGGCAAGCCCCGCAGATCGGGAGGCGAGGCCAGGAAGCCCGGCGAGCCAGGGCGCGAAGGTCCTGCACGTGCCACGAGCCGGCAGCCATTCGGTTTCTACAGGCCCGACCCGGAGGACGAGGAGCGCGACCGGGTGGCCCGGCGTTTGTGGAAGCAGGTATTTGGATAATGCGTAGCCGGTCCCTCGCACATTGGTAAGAGATGCTCACCGTGGCTGTGGCTCCCACTGCTTAACAGCACGTCCTTTCAGCCGGTTGTCTAAAATATTGGAGGCAGTGTGCCGGACCGGGGCCTGACAGACTCCGCCGTGGACGAGCGCGTCATGCTTGCGGTGCGTGAGTGCACTCACCAGGCGGCGCGCTTCCATGGAGAAGACGAGCATGGCCCTATGGGCGTGCCGGTGGGCGCAGCGTGCGTCATCGCTGAGTGTGGGTTATCCGTGGATCTGACTCTGCAATCTCTTGAGAGGCTCGCGATGGCGGGCCGGATATATGGTATCGGTGCGATCGAACATGGGGGCGAGCCTCACTACATACTTACTCGACACCTTGATAATGGGGAGTAATACATGGAACCTGACCGCTTGGGACAGTTACAACAGGCGCTACGCAGCCGTGGCCTGGACGGCTGGCTCTTCTACGACTTTCGGCAGTCGAACCCGATAGCTTACAGGGTGCTGGGCCTCTCTACGGCGCAGCTTTTCACCCGGCGCTGGTACTACTGGCTGCCCGCCGAGGGCGAGCCGGCCCGCCTGGTGAGCGCGTTGGAGGCGGGCAACCTGGATGGCCTGCCGGGGCGCAAGATCGTCTATCGCAGCAGGCAGCAGTTGGCCGAGGGCCTGGCGCAGATGCTGGCAGGGCATACCACGATTGCTATGGAGTACTCGCCCCTTGCCGAGCTTCCGGTGGTCTCCAGGGTAGACGCGGGCACGGTGGAGTTCCTGCGGAGTATGGGCAAGACGGTGGCCAGCTCCGCCGACCTTGTACAGGCCTTCGAGGCCCCGCTGACCGAGCGCGCCTTCCGCACCCACCTTGAGGCCGAACGGCGGCTGGCGGCTATCCACGCCTCGACCCTCGACTTTATCCGCGAAAATGTGTCCGCGGGACACACCCTTACCGAGTACGCCGTCCAGCAGCACATGCTTAGCCTTTACGAGCAGCAGGGGCTATTCCTGGACCACGGACCCGATGTGGCGGTTGGCCCCAACGCCAGTAACCCTCACTACGGGCCGACCGAGGGACATTCCCTGCCACTGCGCGAGGGTGACCTCCTGCTGATAGACTGGTGGGGCAAGCTGCCCGAAGAGGGGGCGATTTACGCCGACTACACCTGGGTGGGGGTGGTCGGCTCCAGCGTGCCGGAGTGGTACCGTGCTATCTTCGACGTGGTGCGCGGAGCCAGGGACGTGGCTATAGAGTTCATTGAACGGCACGTGCGCTCAGGCACGCCCGTAGAAGGCTGGCAGGTGGACGACGTGGCTCGCGCTTACGTCACCGAGCGGGGCTATGGCGACTACTTCATCCACCGCACCGGGCACAACCTCGGGGTGGACTTGCACGGGCCGGGCGCTAACCTGGACAACCTGGAGTCTCACGATACGCGGCAGCTCCTGCCTCACACCCTCTGCACCGTGGAGCCTGGCATCTACCTGCCCGAGTTCGGGGTGCGTAGCGAGGTGAACGTCTACATCGGTGATGGCACGATAGAGGTAACGGGCCGCCCAATCCAGCAGGAGCTACCCGCTATATTGAGCTAGGAACGTCCAGTCGCGACCGCACGGGCGGGGTCTATTCAGCCGTCTCCTCAGGGACTACACTCTCAGTTGCCGGCCAGTATCGCCACTGTCAGGCTGAGTGTGGGTTGCTCACTATGAAAGGAATCTCACGTTTATGCAGTACAAGTCTATCGCAGGCCCTGAGGAACTGGCCGCCTATCGTGAAATGGTACGGCTGGCCTTCAACATATCACGAGAGCACATGGACTTTTGGCAGTCTGTCAGCCCGCTTACCGCCCGTAACTCACGGGGCCTGTTCGCCGATGACGGCGCGCTCCTGTGCGGCATGCTCATCATCGATGACGGCGCGCTCTACTTCCGGGGCGACAACCCCATTCCAACAGCGCTCATCAGCGCCGTGGCCAGCCCACCCGAGCACCGGCGCAAGGGCTACATTCGCCGGATGTTCGAGGGCATGTTCCACGAGCAGCGCGAACTGGGAGTGTCACTTACCGCCCTATACCCTTTTTACTTTCCGTTCTACCGCTCTTTCGGCTACGAGTTGGCGCACGATGCCGCGCAATATACGATCAAGATAGAGCAGTTCAAGCCGTGGCGGAAGGCCGCCGAACGAGGCAGGTTCGTGCCGCTCGACGTGGAGCAGATCAAGGGCGAAGATGCTGGCCGGGCGGGGGGCGAGCTGGAGAAGCTCGATTCGGTATATACCCCGTATGCGAGGCGCGGCCTGGGCAACGTGGTCCGGGATCGCAACTGGTGGCTGCACAAGCTGGCTCATAAGGCCCAGTACGCCCTGGGCTATATCTATCACGACCCTGAAGGACGCGTGGCGGGCTACATCATTTATCACCTTGAGGACAAGGAGAACTGGCAGCGCGAGATGGTCATACACGACATGCAGGCAATCGACCGCGAGGCGCAAGAGGCGATCTATGGCTTTATATACAACCACGACTCGCAGGCGCAGAAAGTCAGCGTCTGGCAGCCGGTCGATGCGGGTATAGCGTCGCAGCTACCCGACCCCAGGGAGGCAGAAGTAAAGGTGCACCCAGGCTATATGCTGCGTCTGCTGGAGGTTGAAGGGGCATTCCGGCAGCGCACGTTCGTGCCCGAAGCGCGGGGAGAGTTCAGTTTCAGCCTCACCGATGAGATGCTGCCGGTCAACGATGGTGTATACCACGTCCGCGTGGAAGATGGCCGGGCGAGCGTCGAACGGCTGGCGAACGGTGTGAGCGGTGATGCCGGGGTGCAACTTGATGCCAGGGCGCTGGCCCAGCTATATGGTGGATATACCAGCCCCACGCGGGCCGCGGCTATAGGCCAGGTGAAGGTCTCCCGCGAGGCCGACCTGCTGGGCATGCAGACTGTGTTGTACCCTGCCGGGCAGCCCATACCCTACATGGCCGACGATTTCTAGGCTTTTTGGGAAGGCTGAACCTGTCATTCTGAACGCAGTGAAGAATCTCGGATGTGGGTGTTGTTTCTATGCTGGGCCTATTGCACGCTAGTGGACAGAGTTCAATAACATCCCTGTGCCAACTTCTTTAGATCCTTCACACCGTCCAAAATGACAGTAGCGGTTTTACTCCTTGTACCCTGACATTGAAGTGCCCTCCTCTTGACAATCTGCTAAACCCGTGCTAGACTTAGTTAGTCTAATGGATTAACAAAGTGTGCATGGGATACTTGTGTGACTCAGTTGCAGAAAGCTACTCAGCAGCAGACCAAGACTCATAACGGCCGCCTGGTGCTCAAGACGATTTACGACCAGGGGCGAACCAGCCGCGCCGACGTGGCTCGCCTCACCCATCTCACACGCACCACCGTCTCGGATATCGTGGCCGACCTCCAGGACAAGGGCCTCGTGGAGGAGGTGGGCATGGGCCGGTCGCAAGGAGGCCGCACGCCCATCCTCTTGAGCGTGATTGACGATGCCCGGCACATCATCAGCGTGGACCTGGCGAACAACGAGCTACGTGGGGCCGTGGTCAATTTGCGCAACCGGGTTATCGCTACTATCAGCCTGCCCACAAACGGCAGGGCAGGTGAGGAGGCCCTCAACCTCGTTTACGAACTGCTGGACCGGCTGGTGTACGCCACCGACAGGCCCATCCTGGGTATAGGGATTGGCACCCCCGGCCTGGTGGACACGACGCAGGGAGTGGTGCTGAGCGCCGTCAACCTCGACTGGCGTGATCTGCCCCTCGGCAGCCTCCTCAAGGAGCGGTACGACCTGCCCGCGTACGTCGCCAACGACAGCCAGCTTGCGGCCCTCGCCCAGTACATGTTCGGGGGCGAGCAGTCCGGTGGCAGCCTGGCCGTGGTCAAGATCGGGCACGGTGTGGGGGCGGGGGCCGTGCTCAACGGGCAGCTATTCCAGGGCGATGGATATGGTGCGGGCGAAATCGGCCACGTGGTGGTTGTGGAGGGGGGCCAGGCTTGCAGGTGTGGCAACTACGGCTGCCTGGAGACGCTGGTGAGCCTCCCCGCCATGAAGGCCCGCGCCCGTGCCCTGGCCGCGCAGCACCCTAAATCGGTGTTGAACAGCATACACCCGTCGCACGAGCTGGAAACGGTGGCGATTAACCGTGCGTTGCAGGCCGGGGATGTCGCCGCCGGGCAACTGGTGTTGGAGATGGGGCGCTACCTGGGCATGGCGGCGGCCATGCTCGTCGGTGTGCTGAACGTACGTCGCGTGGTGCTGATGGGGGAGGTAGCCTGCTTTGGAGCGCCGCTGTTGGAGGCGGTGCGGCAGGAGATGCAAAGTCGCGCTCTACCCACGCTGGCCCGGGACACCCGAGTCGACCTGGTGGGCTTTGACCCCCACGCTGTGCTCACCGGCGCTTCCGCCCTCCTACTGACCAATGAGCTAGGGCTAAGCCTGACTCGCTAGCGTGGTTGGCTGCCCTACAGGTGCGTGGAACGAAGGAACTTGCATAATATGAGCAACTATGACGGCCCGCCGGACTTGTTAGTGGGTGTGGACGTGGGAGGCACCAAGGTGGCGGTCCTTGTGGCCGACCGGCAGCACCGCGTGCTCGGCCAGGCCACCCTACCCACCGTGCTGGACGGCGCGGAAGGCACACTTGGCGGCATCCTGGCGGCTATACGCCAGGCACTGGGGGCTGCGGGCGCGCGCACGAGCGACGTGGCCGCGATTGGCCTGGGCGTGCCCGGCAGGGTGGATACGGAGAGCGGTGTAGTGCGCCACGCGGTCAACCTGGGCTGGCACGAACTGGCCGTGGGCGAGCGCATTACCAGAGAGCTAGGTGTGCCCTGCCTGCTCGAAAACGACGTGCGGTTGGCGGCAATGGGCACGCTACGCTACCTGGGCGGCGCGGCCCCCGCCAGCCTGGTCTATCTGAGCGTGGGGACGGGTATCGCGGCGGGCGTGGTGCTCGACGGCAAGATATACAGGGGCGCGCACGGCATGGCGGGCGAGATAGGCCACATGGTAATCGAGCCGGACGGCCCACGCTGTGCCTGTGGCACGCGTGGGTGCCTGGAGGCGCTCGCCGCCGGTCCCGCGATTGCCCGGCTTGGAGAGGAAGCGGCCACGGGTACCTGGGACACGCTGCTGCGGAATTACACGCCTGTGACAGCCGAAGCCGTGTACGAAGCCGCCGGGTCGGGCGACAGGGGCGCGCTGGAGATAACGCGCACCGCGGGCCGCTACCTGGCCCTGGCGATACAGCAACTGGTGATGGCCTACGACGTTGAGTGCATCCTTCTGGGCGGTGGGGTCTCCCACCAGGGCGAGGCTTTCTTGCAGCCAATACTGCGGGAGCTTGAGCGCCTCCGACACGACTCGGCCCTCGCTCGCGAGCTGCTGCAACCCGATATGGTCCGCCTACTTCCCCCCGAATACGGCGCGGGTGTGTGGGGAGGCGTGGTGCTGGCGGATGGTGCGCGGGCGAGCGCATGGCAGGCGAACCCGAGATGATAGACTACCGCATCCCGGCGGAAACGCCGACGTTGGAGCAGGCTGTAGGCCAGAAAACGCTCCTGGCCTTCGATGGGCACGTTCCGCCCGCTGAGTTCCTGTCGTTGTTGCGGCGCAGGCACGTGGGTGGGGTGACGCTCTTTCGCGGCCCCAACGTGAGGGACCCGGGGCAGGTGCGCGAACTGACTTCGGCCCTGCAACTCGCCGCCGCAGAGTCGGGGCAGCCTCCGCTGCTTATTTGCGCCGACCAGGAGGGGGGCACGTTGCTGGCCCTGGCAGGTACCACGCCCTTCCCCGGCAACATGGCGCTGGGAGCTACTCGCTCGCCGGAGCTTGCGCGCAGGACCGGCTACGCGATAGGGCTGGAGCTCGCCGCGATGGGCATCAACGTCAACTACGCCCCGGTGTGCGACGTGATCGTCAATTCGAGCGCCGCGCTGGTAGGCCCGCGCTCTTTTGGGGAGGACGTGGAGGAGGTCGGCAGGCTGGCGGGGGCGATGGTGGCCGGGCTGCAACAGGCGGGGGTCGCCGCCACGGCCAAGCACTTCCCCGGTCACGGCGACACCTCGGTCGATTCGCACTACGGCACGCCCGTGCTCCCACACAGCGAGGAGCGGCTTCGCAGGGTAGAGCTACCGCCGTTCGCCGCCGCCATCGAAGCGGGCGCGAAGCTGGTGATGACGGCCCATATCGCCCTGCCCGCGCTCACCGGCGGCCTTGAGGTACCGGCTACCCTCTCCGCGCAGGTGCTCCGGGGCCTGCTACGACGCCGGCTTGCTTTTGGGGGCGTGATAGTGACCGACGCTATGAACATGGGCGCTATTCAGCAGGGGCAGGGCCTGGTTATCGACTGTATCGCCAGTGTGGCTGCCGGGGCCGACATGTTGCTGCTCACCGACAGTGGCGAGAGCCAGGAAGGGGTCTATCAGGGAGTGTTGCAAGCCGCGCTGCGAGGACTGCTCTCTCAAGATGAGATACTGGCGTCCGCCCGGCGCGTGCTGGACCTGAAGGCGTGGGCGAGCGGGCACGAGCAGCCTGGCCTGGAAGTAGTGCGCTGCGCGGAACACCTGGCCCTGGCTTACGAGGTCGGCGCGAAGTCTGTGACGCTGGTCCGCGACCGGAACGGCATCCTGCCGCTCCGACTGCCGTCCGGCGCGCGCATAGCGGCGGTCGTGCCGCGTCCGGCCGACCTGACCCCCGCCGACACCTCCTCCTTTGAGACGCCATCCCTCGCCGCCGCCTTGCACCGCTATCACCCCGCGGTTGAAGAACTAGTGGTGCCGCTCGATCCCACCGCCGAGGACGTAGCCGCCTTGAGAAGACAACTGGCGGGCTGCGACCTTGCTGTCGTGGGCACTATCAACGCGAACGACCACCCCAGGCAGGCCGCGCTCGTGAACGCGCTCCTTGAGGGCGGCACCCCTGTGCTGGCGGTGGCCCTGCGCCTCCCTTATGACCTTGCAGCCTATCCCGCCGTGCCCGCCTACGCCTGCACCTACAGCCTACAGCCCCACTCCCTGGAGGCGCTGGCCGATGCGCTCTGGGGGCGCATCCCGTTCGTAGGATGCTTGCCGGTGAGCGTGGCGGATGCCTGATCTATATTGCTAGCCACGACTGGGATGGGGCAACTTTGGCACGGCCCTTGAGTTACGGTACGTGCAGGACCGGGCCACAAGCTGAAGGACGGGGGGAATATGGCGCTTATAGACGAGATCAGGGACCAGCCGGAAGTGCTGAGCCGGTGGCTGGATACGAACCTTGGCAGGGTGTCGCAGATTGCTGAGGCGGTGCGGCAGCGGGACGTGCAATACGTGTTCCTGGCGGCTCGGGGCACATCGGACCACGCGGGGGTATACGCCCAGTACCTGCTGGGCTCGCGCAACCGGCTGCCCGTCGCTTTGGCCGCACCCTCCCTATTCACCATGTACCCCGGCTCGCCCCGCCTTGAAAACGCCCTGGTGATCGGCATTTCGCAGTCCGGCCAATCTCCCGACATAGTCGGGGTCATAGACGAGGGGCGGCGGCAGGGGGCTATTACGCTGGCGATAACCAACTACGACGACTCCCCCATGTCGGAGGCTGCCGAGTTGACCCTCGACATCGGGGCCGGGCAGGAACGGGCGGTGGCCGCCACCAAGACCTACACGGCGCAGTTGCTGGCCCTGGCGGCGTTATCGGTTGCCATGTCAGGCAACAGGCAGGAGGACCTCGATGCCCTCCGGCGTGTGCCCGCGGCCGTATCGACATCGCTCGATTTGGACCGCGAGGCCGAGCGCATAGCCGCCAAGCACGCCTCTCTCGATCACTGTGTGGTGCTGGGACGTGGGTACAACTACGCTACCGCGCAGGAGTGGGCCTTGAAACTGAAGGAATTGGCCTACGTCTTCACCGACGTCTACTCGACCGCCGATTTCCAGCACGGCCCCATCGCCATCGTCGAGGAGGGCTTCCCCATACTGGCCGTGGCCCCGGGTGGCGCGGTCTTCCCCGACATGCTGTCGCTGTTGCACCGCCTCCGTGACGAGTACAAGGCCGAGTTGGTGGTCATCTCCGACAACGACGAGGCCCTATCCCTGGCGCACGACGGGCTGTGCTTGCCGGGCGGCTTGCCCGAATGGCTCACCCCCATCCCCGCCATCGTGCCAGCACAACTATTCTGCTACCACCTCACCCGCGCCAAAGGCTACGACACCGAGCAACCCCGCAGGCTGCGCAAAGTCACCATGACGCACTAGGCAAGCTCTCGGCAGGGGAGGAGACGCTAAACGCAAAGACGCTAAGACGCCAAGAACGCGCAGAGATTAGGATGATATTCAAAGCAGAGGGGCCGGGGTACGTGATTTCGTACCCCGGTCCCTTTGTACCCTCCAAACCTTTACTTACTTGGCGTGGTCCTTGGCGTCTTGGCGTCTTGGCGTTTCCGTCTTACCGCGGGTGGTGCTAAGGAGCCTGGACTTGCGCGGCGATGAGGCTGGTGTAGAGGCGGGCACCGGCGGGTTGCAGGTGTATGCCGTCCTTGGCAAAGAGGGTAGGCTGGCCCGCGCTGGCCGCCTTCCAGTCTACCATCACGGTATTCGGGTAGCGTTGCACGCCCTCGGTGATCACCTTGTTGTTGTTGGCCTCCCACTGGCGCGGCACCTTCAGGTTCACAAAAATCACCTTGCGCACGCCGCTGAGGAGTTGCATCATCTGGTCGAACTGCTTGGCGGTAAAGGTGCCGTTGGTGCCCATGTGGATCACCACCACGTCGCCCAGCTTCCCGGCGTCGCGCATGCCGCGTATCAGGTTGATCGCCTGGGACACCTGCCTGCTCTTGACCGCATCCACCTCAGTAGGAGCGATGGCCCCCAGCACCCGTACCAACTCGCGGGCGGCTCCCTGCATCACGGAATCGCCTATCGCGGTGATCCTGATGGGCGTTATCGCGGGCGGCCCGGCAGGCGGCGGAGAGGCCGGAGGCACCGGGGTAGGTGAGTCGGCGGGTACGCTGGTAGGCTCGGCGCTTGGCCCATCCGCGGGCGGAACCGCCGGAGGCAGCGTGGCCGTCGCAGCAGGGGCGTGGGTGGAGGCGGGCGTAGGACTGCTCTTGTCCTGTGCGGCACTTTCCGCCGTGGCAGTGGGGGGCGGGGGTGGAGGCTGCCGGATGGGGGTTGCGTCTACCACCGGCACGTCGTCGGGGTTGATGTACAGTGTGAGAGCCACAGCATAGGCCCAGCCCTCTATCCCGTCGTTCGTCCTCACCACATATGCACCGTTGCCGCGCAGCTTGCCCAGCACGGTCAGCGGCTCGCCCTTACCCAGGACCTTGATGATCGGGTAGACCTTGCCAGGTCCCGTCCTTAGGTTGACACCCGTATTGGTGACGGCATCGGGCGCACTGGCCGTGGCCGTGGCCGTCGCTGTGGCGGTAGCCGTCGCGCTTGGGATTGTAGTAGCCGTCTCGGTGGGGGAGGGCGCAGTCTCATCCCGTGGCGTGGTTGGTGGTGTCTCCGCTGCTGGTGTGGCAATGGTCGTGGCTCCTGGTTGGGTCGCCAGACCGGAGCTCGCGCCGTGATCGCCGGGCGACATATCCTCTGAGGAGAAGATTTCCACCGAATCGCCCGAGAGGTATGACGGCGGCCCCGGGGGTTGGGCGCTTACCACGGAGGCGCAGACCGCGAGGCAGGCCAACAAGCCCACCGCCGTCGCGCTCCGGCGGGCCGCGAGGTCCCACCAGTTGAGGCCGGGTCTTGCCCGGAGGGCGCGCCAAACGCCCGCAATGCCCCCCGTGCGTATGGGCGTCTCGATGTAGCGGTAAGATAGCTCCGCCAGAGCTAGGGCCGCCGCCAGGCGCAGGATGAAGAGCGGCGGCCCGTCGAAGGGCACGTCCAGCTCGGGCCGTGTGACCATGAAGATGGGCCAGTGCCACAGGTAGATTCCGTACGAGCGCAGTCCCACCCAGCGGAGCGGCCTTGTGCCGAGCAGGCGGGGCATGAGGCGTGCCCGCGGGTGCACTGTCAGGCCGATAGCGGCCACCGTGAGCAGTCCAAGGGAGGCGAAACCGCCCTGGTACAGGAAGGGCTGGAACTCGTCCAGGTACAGGAAGAAGCCGATCACTCCCGCCAGCGCGGCCAGGCCCCAGAGGTCCAGTAGCAGCAACCTCCCCCAACCCCACGCACGTCCCGCCGCGCGAGGCTGCCAGGGTGCCCACAAGAAAGCCAGCGACACCCCCATCAGCAACCCCGAGGCCCTTGTATCGGTGCCGTAGTAGATGCGGGAGGGATCGACGTCGGGCACGTAGAGCGCGGCCATGAGCGCGAGGGAGGCGCCAGCCCCAGCCAGCGCGCATAACGTTACCACGCCCCGGCGCAAGAAGCGCATACCCGCGACGAACAGGAGGGGCCAGAGCAGGTAAAACTGTTCCTCGACCGCCAGCGACCACAGGTGCTGTAGCAGCGAAGGCCGCCCCATCGTCTCGAAGTAAGATTGCTGGTTGAATACCAGGTACCAGTTAGTAACGTAGCCGGAGGCGGCTAACGCGTCGCCCCGCAGCCCGGCTACCTCTTCGGGCAGAAAGAGGACCGAGAAGGTGAGGGTGCCGGCAATTACGAGGAAGAGGGCGGGGAGCAGCCTGCGCGCCCGCCTGAGCCAGAAAGCCGGGAGGTTGGTGCGCCCGTGCCTCTGCCACTCGGAAAGCAGCAGGGAGGTAATCAGGAAGCCGCTTATGACGAAGAAGACCTCTACTCCCAGGAAGCCGCCGGGCAGCCAGAGCATACCGGCGTGGTAGAGCAGCACCCCCGTCACCGCGATGGCGCGGAGGCCGTCCAGCCCCGGCAGGTAGGGTAGCCGCCCGCCCTGTGCCGCGTGCTGGTCAACAGGCGGAGGCGCGGCCCCTATTTGGTTGGCTGGCAGGCGGCCTGACATTCTACTTTCCTGGTGCGCCAGTAGGCTAAGCGAAGGATAGCAATTCCGTAGGAGAACGTGCCTCACGCTCTGTAGATTACAGCACAATTCGCGAGCGTGCAATTAGACGCACGTAATAACCTACCCTGATGATTTGTACCAACCCGTGACACTGCCCGCCAGGGCGAGGGACACCTCGCTGAACACCCGGTAGCAGCAAGTCACACGGTCCACACGGGAGTAGTTCAGTACCGCTATATTATAGCGTTACTCAGCAATGCTCTCAACAGCGAGGGCAATGTAGCCCGCCAGCCCCCTGCAAAGAAGGGCACTTCTACAGGGTGGCGACGAGTTTCTACTGCCTATCACGCCCGGAACACCGTTTTCACATCCCACTGCGGTCACACGTGAGGATAAAGGACCGGGCAGAAGGCCGCTTTTCACACTACTTGGCTAACTAACCAATTAAAAAACAAAGCAACCAACTCACAAGCACCAAGGTAGTTGTGCTACATATCCCATGAGATGCGCCGCGCTGGATCAATTGCTGTCATCTGTGGAAGTTGTCGCCTGTGGAAACGGTAGTTGCAGGCTAGGCCGGTACCTTTATGAGGTCGTACTTGTTCCAGAGCCAGTAAGTGTAATAAGTCTCGGCAGAGGATGGAACGCGCGGCCAACCACCAACGCTTGAGCGACATATCCCCTAAGCAACGCAGTTAGCGTGGAGCCCCCAGCAATAGGTTGGGTCACCAGCACAAAGTGCCTACGGAACAGCAGGTTGTGTCAGCTTCGGGTGGGCCGATACCCAACACTCGCCCGTTACGTCGCCGGGGCACTCTACGCGCCAGGCTGCGTCGCCGGGGCTGCGTCCGCTTACCATGAGGGTCTGTCCGGCAGGCGCTTCGGCTACCGGGTTCGAGCCGTTTCCGTAGAACCGGAACAGCGGCACGCGCGCCAGGGTCACCACCTGCTGTACCGGGGTTTCCAGCACGGGGAGAGGCAGTTTCAGAGCGGTGACTATTTCGCGCATGTAAGGCTCGAACGTTTGCAACTCCTCGTCGGAACGAAAACTCATGTGAGACCGGGGGTCGTAGTGGGGCGTAAGGATGTATAGGATGTTCCCATCGAACGCGGCGAAGGAAATCCACCTTTCGAGCACCTTTCCACCGTTATCGTGCACCACGAAGCCGTAGCGCAGGCCCGGGATTTCAGCCACCTGGACCTCTTGCGTCTCCAGCCTTGTGTATGTGGCTTTGTCCCCATAGGTAAGCCGCCGGTCCTCCTCGAACGTCCCGTGGTAGTCTTCCACGAAGGTCTTGAGCGCGGAGGCCAGGCCGGGCGCCTGGCGGGGGTCGCGGTAATCTATCGAACCGGGTGTGAGTCCCGCGCTTACGAGGGTCTGCTGGAACTCCGGCAGGGTGTCCAGGTGCGACATGAATAGCTCGACCTGGCCGGTTAGCTCGTCGCCTGAGAGCACGCATAGTACCGGGGCCTTCCACTCACATGGCTTCACGGTGAGGCCCTCCGGTGCACTCGTCGCGCCCAGGATGTAGTTGAAGACGTTGCTGCCGACCACATCCGTGCCGACGCCGGGGTCCGCGTCACTGGGCGTGGCTGGCGCGTCGGGCACCTGGGTCCTGGCGGGTTGCGTGCCGACGACGGTGGGGGCTGCTGTAGAGACCGATGTGGCAGGCGGTGTCGTAATGGTGGGGGCGGTTGGGAACGACGTCTCGGTCGATGTCGCTGATGCGGCTATGGGGGTGCTGGTACCGGCCTGCTCGGTTGGAGGTGCTCCACACGCTACCAGCAAGATTGTTGCGACAGCGAGCAATAGACATGTCGTTATATGTCTGTTCATTTGTAATTCCTCAACAGCTTTTGCAGGCACAATCCGGTGCCCCTGTTTCTATATGGGTTGCCTTTTGTTTTTGGAGGCTTCCCGTGCTCCTGGGGTCATTCTATCAGGGAGGCCGGGCTTTACCATTGGGCACAAGAGGTATCGGGCAGTACTCACAAGTATTAGCATCAGCCTCAGACTTTGGACCTAGCTGAGAGCAGATCGGTGCGCGAAACGCTACCCTGCCGACTGTCGTGTCTCACCCCTCTGCTGGCAAAGCGACCCAGGACCTGGTGGCAAGTGTCCTCTCCAGTGCGGAGAGGAGGGCACATCTCAGACAATCGTTATGGTCAGGCTAATCGAGAACCTCGAATACCATGTCCCCGATGTACACTAGGCCATCTTCTTGGAGGCCGCCTAGTGTGCCACTAAAGATGATCCGCTGACAGTTCCAATCTGCTCTACACGAACCGAATCCTTTTTCAGGGTCTTGCTCGATTTCGCGCCATATTTGCAGCGGTTTCAGCAACTCGCGGGGATAGTCAAAGGCAAATACATGGGTCTGTACATCCTTTCCCGGGCCAGGCTCCTGCATTGTAATGCCAATGTTATAGTTGGTCTGTGGGTTACCATGGTCGGTTGATGTATAGTTTAGAACCCAACCTTCCCATCGGTCTATTCTCTTACCTTGCAGACTCAGCCGATAATCGGCAAATGCCTTCCTGATGTCAGGATCTACGATACCATCGTCGTTTACTATCGGCCCGGCGCCGGGGTCCGCAGGGTTCACGATCTCCCTTGTACGCTGTCTTATCTCGAAGTACGGAGGAGCAATCTCACTTGAGGCAATCTGTGTCTCAAATGAGATTGGGCCGCGCGCCTCCGTCTCGGTGGCAAACGCTGTAGCCGGTACTTGTTGGCCTGGGACAGAACCATTATTGACCTCGCTAGACCCGGGTGTTTTAGAGACACAACCAACCTGACCGAGCAACAAGACAGCTAACATCCCTATAGTGGCTACCCGTGTTCTCATACCTACCTCGACGTTTCTGTGGAACTGGCGAATGCGAAGCTGACAACAAGTAGTGCCAGACATACTGCGAGTGGCAGTATTTCCATTATGCAGGTCCCAAGTCATTCGTCCATATATTCATAGTCTGGTGACATGTTGAGGGCTGCTCCCAAACCGCTTCAGCTAGGTAAAGAGAGTGCTTTACGGAATACCAACGGGTGAACTTGATCACTGCGACCATACAACGGTGCGAATGATACGCTAATGAAGCGACCGCAACTAACAGGCCGGCAGAGCCGAGGGTGGCCACAGTGTTTCAGGTAGGCTGATGATCCTTCGACCTGGCAGGATAAAGTGGTCTGCAGACCAACACGACGAGAACCTCACGTAAGGACAATTCTCGTCTTCAGCGATGAGACTTGTCCTTGGATGTTATCAGGTCTGTTGCTTGCTAGGTACCGGCACTCCCCTCCCCTGGCGCTCTCAGCGCCAGTACTGACGGATAAAATCTCGCGTTTCCAGCGCTACATGGGTTGAGGTGTAGTCATGCCAAACTTTCTGAGCTTCTGTCGGGTCGACTAGAACCTTATCGCCCTGCACCGTTCGCACATGGCCACTGGGGTCAACATAGACGTCGAAGCCCGTCGAAGGCCCGTATCCGTCCTCGTAGCACTACCAAGGGTAGATCCGAATTCGGATATACTTGTTCACACTCCCCCAGGTCCAGCCAGGTATGCTGTTGGCTGGGGGTAGCCACGTGCCCAAGAGGGAGTTGCTAGCATAGCCCTGCAACCAGCCTTCCCACTGCCAGTTGTCCCAAGCCGCGTCTGTAGCGTCCACGCTTGACAATCTTGTGCCCCGCTCAACAGTTACACAAGCCTGATTCTACAAACCCTTGACTTCCATCAATACGGCTGAGTAATCAGCGAGGAGTGCATGCATTACATAGTCATCAGTGGAGCAGTCACTGGACGAGCACTCAATCAAGCCTCGATTTACTAGAACGCCTGTTGTTTTTCTTGCTTCATCGACTGTGCATTCCCATACGCTGGCCGCAGCATTGATATCCCACGTCAGCGGCTCGCTACCAAAGACTGCCAGCATAGCAAAGCGGTCCTGTTCTACAGAGGTAAGACGCTCTACACTGATACCGAGAATAGCCTGCAGGGAAACCGGGTTTTCTTCGTCCAAGCCAAGTCGACCCTCATCCTGGAGCAGTTTCAGCCTGGCTTTTCGCTGCTCTACTAAATCATGCAGCACCTGCTGGACCCGTGTGCGATTGTAAGACTCGACTGCCAACAAGCGACCCGCTAATTTCAAGGCCAAAGGCAGCCGCTCCAACTGCACGCACAACTGTCTGGCTACTTGTGGATCGGTCTTCACTGCGACAGGTGCCAGCGAACTGAGGAGTTCCAAGGAAGCTTCCAAGCTTAGTATGTTTACGGGCATACTACGTGGTTGCGTGGCTAGAGTATAAGCTATTGGCCGCTCACGAGTAGTAATGAGAGTTCGGCAGTAGGGACCACCCACCAGGAAGTAGCTCCCGGCCTTAGGATCCCATACATCGTCCACAATCAGTAGTACTCGTTTGTCGTAGAGAGCTTCACTGAGCCGGGTGCGACATGCACTTTCATCGCGTTCCGGTATAAGATCAACCTTAAGTTCCCTACCCCATTCATTCAGTAGTATACGAACATTCGGTTTAGGCCCCAGTTCGGCCCACAGTATGCCATCCGGGTAAAGCTCACGTACCCCATCTCGCCAACCAACCGCACGTGCCAGCACGCTCTTGCCGACTCCAGCCATTCCAACGAGCGCCAGTGGTGGGACACCTCTTGCTGATGGATCGTCAAGGGCGAGCTCAGATTGAATTTTGTCAAGGTCCAATTCGCGGCCGAAGACTCCTTCTACAGGTAGTGCAGGCACTCGGAAGGGCCCAGGTGAAGACCCTATGGGCGGTACGCTCGGGGCCATTTCCCCTAAGTCAAGGCGTCGTTCTACGTCACTTAGTTCTTCCTCATAGCCCTTCAACGCCCCACTCGCACGATTAACGCTCGCCTGCGTTGA
Source organism: Chloroflexia bacterium (assembly GCA_036389075.1). Classification (GTDB taxonomy): domain Bacteria; phylum Chloroflexota; class Chloroflexia; order QHBQ01; family JADMIH01; genus JADMIH01. The sequence continues at coordinate 22,706 of DASVQO010000461.1, forward strand.
GAGCACCGGAAGCAACCCTAGAAGATCGTTGCGTACGCGGCGCTCGAGTTCGATTGGCGTTTGGTAGGTCTGTACAAGCCCAGGGTGTTGTCCTGCTGCACCAAACTCCTTGCAGAACGCTCGCACTTTTGATAGTTGTTCCAGATCAATGTCATTCAGCGATTCAACTCCCGAGGTACGGTGGTAGAAAAGAATACGTGGTCGCTTCGCTGCTTTCCAGGCACGATAAGCTAAGTAGAATTCTTCTTCTGTGCCCGAGTCGTAATACCTGCCGGTGGTCAGATCTTGTCCGCCGGATGGTGTCCCGAAGCGCATCCATAGTATGCCAACAAACACGTCCCAAGTCTCCACAGGCAGTTGGTCTAATATCACCTGTTCGGGCCGGTTTTCGATTTTCGCGCACACGTCATGCCAGTCGAGTACTTGCAGTATGCACTTGTGTTGCTCAGCTACTCCTCCTGGTATGTTTAGGTCAGCTACAACGTGGTGCAATCGGTCGCGCTCCTCTCTGACATCCCGGGGCGAGGCCGCGAAAATTCTGATAAGTTGGCGTACTTCGGACACTTTACACCTCAGCAAGCAAAATACCTTGTCGGCTTCGTAGATTAGAGGGTGTACGGAAATTCAACCTATATTGAACACATTAATAACAAAACGACCCCTCACGCAGAGTATACTGCCCCTTTCTAGGTTCGTAAAGGCTGCGTATATACGGTTGCAACTGGATTGGAGATCAGCAACTCTAGAATAGTGAATTGTGTACAACCACAGCATCGAGGCCCAGCCCTGGATACTGCGCCACCAGGTCTTCCAGCTACCTTGTGGGTCTTCGTAGGTATTCAATGTGACTAGAGCATCCAAAAACCAGACCTTATAACTCACTGTTGGCAACCGGCCACCGTTGTCAATGTGAGCGGAATAAGGTAGTACCGCAGAGCACAACCCGTAGCCGCCGCATGCTGATTCACCCCAAACAAATGCAAGGCTGTTGAACACATAAATATATCTTAAATCAGTCTACAGGTACTATGCTGATGACATATAAGGATGTATACTATATGACAATCTGATCATCAGGACAGTAATTGGCCCTCACCTACAACGTGGGTCAATTCGCCATATCGCCGTATCAATGCGCAGGAGGTATATTATGTCGCCAATTAACAGGCTAGACAAGACCAAACTGGAAGAACTAAAAGATATACGCACTAAGCATGCCCGCTTGGCCGGAGGTATTGGCGCTGGCACCGTTTTTGTTCCTGTTGCGGATGTGATAATCCTGGGAGGTATATGGACATCGATGCTGGTCCAGCTGGCAAACGCCATGGGTCATCCGCTGAACAAGAAATACGCCATGAAATTTGGTCTGTCTGTAGTGAAAGGCTCGCTCACTTATATGACCGGTTCGCGCATTGGGACGTCGCTACTTGCGCTAACCGGACTGGGTGCCCCTGCGGCAATGGGGGCTAATGCGATCCTTAACTTTGGGTATACCTGGCTCCTGGGCGGGTTCCTAATCCAGCAGTTCTCAAATCCCGACCTTGATTTGCGAGGTCTGGCCCCCACTGCTACATCATTTCTCCTCAGCTTTGCGTTTGATGACGTGTTAGCGCTCGTGCAGGGCCATGACGCAATCGATATGGTCGCTGATGTCCCTCAGACTATAAGCGGAGCCGCTGATGTACATCTGACCGCGTCTACAGCCACTGAAGTTCACAGCGGCTTCCATGCTGCCAGCGATGGTCTGAGGTTCAGCGGCGAGAACAGCTTACCAGTGATGGTTTCAGCAGCCCCGGTAGACATCAACCAGTTGCCTGAGCTGCTGCCGAGTATAATTGCGCGTGGCGAACAAGCCGGAATGAGTGCGGATGTGCTTCAATCACTACGAGATGTCAACCCTGCGGAGACAGAAACGTTGCAGCGCGTCTGGGTAGCTGCCATGCAAAAGGAACCGGGGCTGCTAGCACTCGACATTCGCTTCGGCGGCAAAGGCTGACGGGCGATTCTCAGAGAGAATGGTCTTGCGCCACTGATCTGTTGATACGGCTTGTGCGAGGGCATTGTACAGGTTTGCCATACGCCGGAGAAGTGCCTCATCCTGGTTAGCTTCAACTGCACGTTGATAAGCTAGGATAGCTTCATTACTCACAGGCCGCGATCCGCAGATCATCTCGCCTGACAGGCATAAAGCATACGTGTACAGGGCCTGGTAATTGTCAGGAGCAGCCTTGAGTAAAATCGAGGCTCGCTCCAGTCCGCGCGCAAGCACTGCTTTAGCGGTTGTGTCATCTCCTTCTTGTAAAGCAGCAATTGCGAGGACTACACTGGCTTGGTGCTCTATATGAGCTACCCTGTGGTCCTCTGCTATCCTGGCGGAAGCACGGGCTTTAGCCGGACTGCCGCTGTACAGATATGCTGTTGCCAGTACGAGGTGATTGGAGGCTATTATTTGGTAGTTCGGAATGCTCTCACCCAGACGTGCGCCTTCGCTGGCATAAGTAATAGCTTCGCTATACCGCTTTTCATCTATGAAAATCTCCGCCCAACTGTGCAGCACGTTGCCCATGATGTCATCCAAGTGGTGCGTACGTGCCAGGACCCCCGCTTGGTCCAGTAGCTTGTGTGCCTGCAAGCCCTCGCCTAGCCGCCCGAAACAGGTGCCTAGATTGCAGAGGTACAGTGACTCCAGCAAAGGGTCGTGCTGCGCTCGTACGAGCTCCAGCGCCTCCTGGTACCGGCCTATGGCCTCTCGAGTGTGCCCCCGGAGACTGTAGCATTCCCCTTGCCCTGCCAGGCACTGAGGCAGCAACTCCGGGGCGAGTTGTTCGTGCGGGGTAGTATTAACGATATCCAGCACTTCTTTGTAGCACGTGGCGGCCTCGCCGAGCATACCCTTGACTTTATATTGGATCGCCAGGTTGCATTTCCACTTGGCCTCCTGATTTCGATTGCCGCATTTTTGGGCGAGGGCAAGTGCCTCTTTGTAGTGCCTGATAGCTTCCTCAGCTTCACCAAGTGCTGCAAAGCAATTTCCGAGGTTGCCTATCTCCGCCGCTTCAGCGATAGGATCTTTGAAGTTAGGAATCCAGCCGCGGACTTCTAGATAGCAGTTTCGTGCGGAATTAACCTCGCCAAGAAAGGTATGTGCTTTTGCGCGTTGCCACAAACTCGCCACTTGTTGGATGGGGCCCGACAAATACGGGCCTATCTGTCGGTGATTTTCCAAAATCCTCCGGTACTGACCACTCTGAAACAGTAGTTGGTCGATATGGAAGGCCAGTGTCACAGCATGTTCGTACTTGTGATTATTTAGGAACCAGATGAATGCCTTGTGCATCTGTTCATACGCAATTTCCCCATTACTGGTTCTGCCCTTGCTGCTACAAGCTAGCCCAAAATAGTACAGCGCCCCACGGCTAGTCGCTGTGCTCATCTTATCAGAGTTGTTAAAAACTGCGTTTGTCATTCTCCGGCTCGTGCGCAATTCGCTGGGCTTAGACTTCATCTGCCTCCGGGCTTAACCAGAGTGATGGCCGATGGTTGATGCGGTAGTTTACCGTAACATGGAACACCGCCGCCAGTATATGCCAGTCTCGCCACCCATCAAACCTCAGCCGTTCTACTGTCGCCCGGAAACCGGTATCATCTCTAAGGCGCTTCAGAGTGTGCGGTATTCGTCGGCTGCGAGTAGGCCATCAAATATAGCCTCACGCTCGACCATGTATGCCCGCGGTCTTATCGGGAAACGAGCCGTCCCGCTCCTCTACTTGCCGACAGAGCTTGAGCAGCTCGCGGTGCTCTCGGAGGTGTGTCTTAGGTTTGGGAAACCAGAGATACTCTCCTAATTTGCGACCTGTGTAACCCCATCGTCTGACGCACCAGCGTCTAAGTCGAAGCCGGGGAGTTGAGGTAGGGAATTTGATTTACGCTTGGGCATAGGTGTAATGGGCCCGGTCTAGACGGGATCGTGATCAACTTGCATATATCACGGTGGAACAGAGAAAGCCGCCCGTGTCCGGCGGCCTGACGCAACACAGATATTGCGATATTACCTCTAAGCATATCAGATCACGAAAATAGCGGGCGGTACTCGCGCCACGGACCGATTTTTAGCTCTTAATTGATCTGGGCACCAAGTGTCACAGCTTTGAATAGTCGTAGGAACTAAAGTCTGAGGGCTTTCCCCAAATGGCAACGCCCCACTGTAGTATACTTGCGAAAGGTGAAGAACGTAGCTCCTTTGGGTAGATGCACCAGCCGGTATACATATCCTCTGAGCTAATCAAAATACCAGCACGTGCAAAATCCCACATTCCAAGTGCCAATAAGATATTCTACAAATAGACTGTAGTTTAGTCTTGGCACACGGAGCACACAGAGACTCTCTGTTCACCAGTCACCAGCAATTCGGGCACTTTGATCCGTGTCTTCGAAGTTGACCCCTTGACCCTGTAAGCAGGTAGCAAATAGTACCTGCGCCTGACGGGACATCCTCACGTCGAACCCCGCGCGCAATCTCCCTGAACTGAATGCTGAAAAGCGACCAGCGAATTGGACCTGTGTTCTCCAGATGACTGTGACGAATCCAATACATGGGTGAGACAGATACAACACATGACTGAGACGGAGTCAACGAATAGGTGAGACAAAACAGGTGTCGTGTCTCACCCATCCGTTGACAAATGGACTGGAAATTACGCACGAAAACAAATAGTTGTCTCAGGCATCTGTTGACAGATGGCCCTTCAAAATGCGGTGGGTGGGAGGTTTGTCGGTATGTGTTGAGAAAGTCTCGGGATTCTCTTTACAAAGTCTCACCATTTTTTTGACGAATTCCCGGTAATCTGTTGAGAATTCTGGTCTTGGTCCGGGCACTGTTTACCAAGCATTTCGACGACGCACGTGGCTGCTAACTAGGCGGTGGACTACAAAATACTCAACTGGTACCGAAAATAAAGGAAGCTTCTGTAAAGGGGCTCTAGCCGGCCTTGTGATTGCGGGTACTTGACGCGGAATGAAAAGGCGTTCCTTTCGTCGAAAGGAACGCCTTTTCTCAATCTTTCACATTTCGCGTTTCACGCAGTTGTAGAATTTGCCCGGAAGATATGTACCGCTACCTGCCTGTTGCAGCTGAATAGAGCCCTGGTGTTGCCGGAGTACTGCTCCTCGTACGGGCGACCTTACACATGATGAATCAAGCTAATTCCTTGAGTAGCCGCTTCACAGCCCCGGGCAGGACTGAAGGGTCGGGTGGTGGCTCTAGGGGAATGTCAACGTAAACAGGGGGTAGTTGGCTCATATCTTTACCCAGAGCCTCAGCTAGGGCGAAATAGGCATACTGGCGCATAGTATGTTCTTCATGAATATCCTCGTATATCCTTATTAACTCACGCAGCATCTCAGGTGAGGCCTTGTCCTTCAGATAATTTCCTGCAATCAGAATTGCACTCCTTCTGGCGTCCTCCAATCCGCCATCCTTATATTGCAAAAGACGCAATATTTCGGTCAGGTAATTGGCACATAAATCCCACCAAAGGCACAGGATCCATAGCGCCAAGCGAACTAGTAGATCCTCAGAGGACTGCAAAAAGGGTTCTACGTATTTCGTCAAGTGCGAGATGTTGCCCCCTCTATACAGACTTTGCTCGCCTCCTCTGCCTAATATGTGAAGCAAGGTATATTGATCTTGTTCAGAAGAATTTTGAAGCTCCTTAACTACGTAGTCCAATTCTTCATCATGAAAGGTGCCCCACTTCGCACGCTCTAACAGATCCTCAAACTTGTTCATTTATGCCTACCAATCAAAGGAGAGTGGGAGAGTGATACTCTTCTGTATTACTCTCCCATACTCGGGGCTTGCACGACCATGCCTATATCCATCTAGTGGAGAAAAGACTCCACCAGGTATGTCAGGACTATCTCCCTGAAGTCACGGGAGACTAAGCAGCACGGTCTGGTGTTCTTCGTACCTAAAGTCTCGTATGAGAGAGGTAAATTGCTCTACTTCATTAGGTGCGAAGGTCTCGGACATGGCTCCTGCCATGAGATACTTCTTCCATTCAGGACCGTCCATATATCATCTTGTAGCACATCCCGTAATAGCATTGCAATGCCCGGGACCCATTCTTCCATTTGGTCCTCCAATATCCGGGTTATAGCCAGTTCCTGG
>DASVQO010000462.1:0-12285 GCA_036389075.1 Chloroflexia bacterium
GGGCAATGTCTCCTTCGGAGACTGAGGAACGTGCGGGCAGTCTCCGAAGGAGACTTCGCTTCTTGCCAGCCCGCCAATTTATTGGCAGGGCCTCCCCACAGGGCATCTACATTGCCACTCCCCATCACGCACCCCTGCGTCAAATACAACCCTTAGAAGAATGAGGCAATGATAACTACCTTAATCATAGCAGACGACCAACCCTCTATAACCCACGCCATCAAGGAGTGCCTGGCGTTCGAGCCGAGCCTGCAAGTAATCGGAGAGGCCACGAATGGCGCTTCGGCCCTCGCCCTGGTTCGCGCCCTGCACCCCGACATTTTGCTCACCGACATTCAGATGCCCGACATGGACGGCTTCTCCGTGGCGACCCAACTCCGCGAATCGGACCCCACAGTGAGCGTGGTGATACTCACCGTGCACGACAACACCGCCAACCGGGCGCGCGCCAGGGATATGGGCGTGTCCGCCTTCGTTGCCAAGCACGAACCGGCGGAGGCGCTGCTGGCGGCATTACGCAGTGTGGCAAGCAGCAAGCTAGAGCAAGTATAAGCGCGTATATTGTTTATATATAGTAGTTGCAGAAGCCGCGCAGTTTTGATAAGCTTTAGTTGCTCGTAACGGCTGCCGGCGTGAAGCTGTACCCTACGGGCGATGCTCGTACCCTGCACGCTAATGATGTGCAGCCCTTTTTTGCACCTGGACAGAGGGAACATAATGCAAGAACTCGCGCACACGGACACGCATCCGAACGGGCATAGCCCCTTTACGGGCGTGCCTGTTCGTGTTTTGCTTATCGCTGACAGCCCCGGCGACCTGGACCTGGTTGGTGACTGGCTGGAGCAGGCACGGCGGCTGCGGGCCGAACTGGTGGGCGCGAACGGCCTCGCGGAGGGCGTGGCGCTGCTGGCTTCGGGCAAGTTCGATGCTGTGCTGCTAGACCTGGCCCTGCTGCAAGAGGCGGGCGTTGGCACGCTAAGGGCCGTGCAGGCTCACGCCCCCGATGCGGCTTTTATCGCGCTCGCGGGCGACCCTGACGGTACTCTGGCTATAGAGGCCCTGGCGGCGGGCGCGCATGACTGCCTCGCGAAGGACGAGCTTAGCGCGGCGTTGCTGGAGCGGTCGCTGCTGTACGCGATGGAACGCAAGCGGTCCGAAGCGTCGTTGGGCAGGAAGGCCGAAGTCGAGATGCGCCTGTCGGAAGAGCGGTTCCGCACGCTGTTCGAGCAATCGCCGCTGCCCACGGCCATCCTGGCGCGCGACGGCAGGGCGTTACAGGCCAACCAGGCGTTCGCGGAACTGCTCTCGGTGTCGCCGGGGCAACTGGCGAGCTACAACGTCTACGAGGACGCGCAACTGCAACGGGCCGGGCACATCCCGCACCTCCGCAAGGTGTTCGAGGGCGAGACGACCGACCTTCCCCTGTTCGAGTACGAAGGTCCGGGCGGCAGGCGCTGGCTGCGCAACTTCGCCTACCCCATCAAAGACGAGACGGGCGAGGTGCGCGAGGTGGTGTTCATGGGGGAGGACATCACCGAGCAGAAGCTGGCCGAGCAGCGCCTGCGCGAGAACGAGGAGCAGTACCGGCGCGTGTTCGAGGTCACAACGGACGGGCTGGTTATCAACGACGTGCACGGGGCGGTGGTGGAGGTGAACCCCGCCTTCTGCCAGATGCACGGTTACACCCGCGAAGAGATGATCGGGATGCCCCCGGCGGACTTTATCGACCCCGGCAGCCACGACCTGCTGCGCTCGTTCTTCGAGACGGTCAGCCGGGGCGAGAAGTTCCACTGCCAGGCGCAGGACATTCGTAAGGACGGCAGCGTGTTCGATGTGGAGGTACACGGCGCGACCTTCATGTACAAGGGGGAACCTCACATCCTCGGCGTGGTGCGCGACATCACGGAGCGCGTGGAGTCGGAGAGGCTGCTCAAGCTCAAAGAGGAGCAATACCGCGCCGTATTCGAGACGACCACCGACGGGCTGGCTATCGCCGATCTCAACATGGGCACCATAGTCGAGGTCAATCCCGCGTTTGCCAGGATGCACGGGTATAGCCGCGAAGAGATGGCCGGGATGCTCCCGACCGCTTTCGTGCACCCTGCGGACTATGACGACCAGGCAGCGTTCATGGAGAAGGCGAGGGTGGGGGAGCGCGCCTACGCCCAGGGCCAGGACGTTCGCAAGGATGGCAGCACCTTCTCTATCGAAGTGCATGGGGTGCCGTTCAGCCATAACAACCAGCCCCACGTGCTGGCGATAATGCGGGATATTACCGAGCGGTTGCAGGCGGAAAAGCTGCTCCGGGACAGCGAGGAGCAGTACAGGGGCATATTTGAGGCGACCACCGACGGCCTGGCGATTGCGAGCATAGGGCCGGACGGGGAGGCTGGGGTGCTGGTGGATGTGAACCCCGCCTTTTGCGAGATGCACGGCTTCACTCGCGAGGAGCTAGTCGGCCAGCACCCCAGCATCTTTGTGAACCCCGACAACTTCGAAGAGCTAGCCGAGTGCTTCAAGATAGTGAAGGCCGGGGGCGAGTTCCACTCCACCGGCAAGGACAGGCGCAAGGACGGCACCGTATTCGACGTCGAGGTTAACGCCAGCCGCTTCATGTACAAAGGGCAGGTCCTTGCCCTGGGCGTGATACGCAACCTTACGGAGCAGAAGCTGGCCGAACAGCGCCTGCGGGAGAGCGAGGAGCAGTACCGGGGCGTGTTCGAGACTACCACGGACGGCCTTGTGATAACCGAGCTGGAACGCGAGGGCGCCGTGGTGGACGCCAACCCTGCCTTCTGCCAGATGCACGGCTACACCCGCGAGGAGCTAATCGGCCAGTCGCCCTCTATATTCGTGCACCCCAACAGCCATGCCAAGCTGGCCGAGGCGATGGAGACGGTACTGAATGGCGGGAAGTACCTCGCGCAGGCAATGGACGTGCGCAAAGATGGCAGCGAACTCCACGTCGAGGTGCACCTGACCCGGTTCATGCGCGGCGACAAGGTCCACTCGCTCGGGGTGGTGCGCGATATCACGGAGCGGGTGCAGGCTTACGAACTACTGGAGCAGCGCGTGGAGGAGCGCACCCGCGAGCTATCCACCTTGCTGGAGGTATCGAGCAACGTAAACTCGACCCTGGAATTGAAGCCGCTGTTGAGCCGGGTGCTCGACCAGTTGAGGAGCGTGGTGGACTACACGGGCGCGGGCATCGTGCTTGTGGAGGGCGACGAGCTTGTAATGCTCGACTCGCGGGACGAGGACGGCCCCCAACCGGAGATGATAGGGTGGCGCTACCAGCTTAGCCAGACCCCTCGTATCTGGACGGCCCTGGTGGAGCAGGGCTGGCTAACTATCCCCGACGTTCGAGGGGACGACGACCTGGCGCGAGAGTACCGGGGCGTGATGGGCGCGGATGTGCTCGATACCACGCTGAGCTACATCAACTCGTGCCTGGGCGTGCCGCTCATGCTGAAGGACAAAATTATCGGCCACCTGACCCTCTCTCACCGGCAGCCGAACTACTACACGCGCGACCACGCCCGCCTGGCTACGGGCCTCGCGAACCAGGCGGCTATAGCTATAGAGAACGCCAGGCTGTACGAGCAGGCCCAGGAGACGACCCGGCGCACGGCCACCCTGGCGCGGATAGCCTCCAGGGTGGCGCTGGGCGGGCCGCTGCGGCCCACGCTGGACGACCTGAGCACGTCGGTAGTGGGCGCGACCGGGGCTGTGGCCTGCGCGATTGGGGTGTTCAACGACAAGACCGGCCTGCTGAGGCTGCACGGCACCTGCAACCTGCCGGAGGGCTACGCCGAGGGGCTGGACAGGATACTGGAGTCGGGCACGAAGCTGCTGGCGCAGGCCGCCTTCGAGGGGCGCAAGCCGATGGTGATACACAACATGCGCCGGGCGGTGCTCGACATGCCCGCGTACGCGCCTATCCACGGGTTCATGCACGAGGTGCCGTGGGACACGGTCGTGGCGGTGCCGATGATCTACCAGGACAAGCCAATGGGCGTGCTGCTCAACTACCACCTGCCGGAGCGCGAGTTCAGCGACGAGCAGATGGGCTTCTTCGTGGCGATAGCCGACCAGATAGCGGTGGCCGTGGCGAACGGGCGGCTGTTCGAGCAGGTGCAGGGCAAGGCGGCGCTTGAGGAGCGGCAGCGGCTGGCGAGGGAGCTGCACGACTCGGTGACGCAGGAGCTATTCAGTATCAGCCTCACCTCGCGCAGCATACAGTTGCTGCTGGAGCGGGAGGGGGTGCGGTTGCCGTCTATCACGGAGAAGATGGCCGACCTGCGGCAGCTTACGCAGGGTGCCCTTGCGGAGATGCGCGCCCTCATATTCGAGCTACGTCCCGGCGCGCTTGAGGAGGAAGGGCTGTTGCAGGCCCTCCGCAAGCACGCAGCCGCGGTGCAGGGGCGCGAGATGCTGCCGGTAGAGGTGGTCGCGGACGAGGCGAGCATCCCGCGCCTGAAGCCCAACGCCGAGGAGTCGCTCTACAGGATAGGGCAGGAGGCATTGCACAACGTGGTGAAGCATGCCCACGCCAAGCGGGTGCAAATAAGGATGGGCGTGGAAGCTGGCGACCTCGTGTTGCAGATATGCGACGACGGCGACGGCTTCGATGCGAGCCAGGTACCGGCGGGGCACATGGGCCTGAACACGATGGGGCAGCGGGTGGCCGCGCTGGGTGGCGAGTACCATGTGAGCAGCAAGCCGGGCGAGGGCACCACTGTGTCGGTGCGCCTGCCCATCGCCAACCAGCGCCTGCAAAGCTAGCAGTACGAGGAGAAACCGCAAAGGCGCAAAGAGCGCAAAGAGCGCAAAGGACACTAGATAAAGTGGGTGTTCGAATGCAAAAGACCAGGGTACGTGCCGCCGTACCCTGGTCTTTGCTACGTATCCCTTTTTACGTTACGGGGTCACGCAGCCGGGATAGAAGGTGTTAGACACTATCTTGGCGGTCTGACCCCTGGTCACGTTCTCACCGGGGCGGAAGTAAGGTCTGCCCTCTGCATCGCATACCTCTCCTGCTCCGCCACACGCGTAGCCTGAGATGACGCCCTTGTTGGCTAGCCTGTTGATCCACTCGAAGAACGGGCTATCGGCGGGTACGTCGCTGAACTTCTGCGCGCCGGGTTCGTCGTTGAACTGAGCGCTCAGGCTCACTATCTTCGCCAACTGTCCCCTGGTCGTGTTCATGCCGGGGCGGAAGTAAGGGCGGTTATCCGCTCCACATGGCTCTGAAGGGGTGGTGCCACACTTGTAGCCGCTTATGTAGCCCCTGGAAGCAAGCTGCTGGATAGGGTCGTAGAAGGTGCTGCCGGGAGCCACGTCCTCGAACATCTGCTCACCCGTTGGCCCGCTCAGGTCGGCAGCCAACGCGACCATCTTGGAGATCTGCCCGCGAGTAACGTTCACGCCTGGGCGGAAGTACTTGTCGTTGTTGGGATTGCAAGGCTCGCCCGGACCGCCGCACTCGTACCCGCTGATGATGTTGCGGCAAGCCAGGCACTGCACGAAGCTGTAGAAGGTGGAACCATCGCCGGTCGCCGGGATGTCTGCGAACTGCATCGTGCAGGTGGCAACGGGAGCCTGGACCACGACCGCCAGGCTCTTAGCGCCATAGCTCAGCGCGAAGGTCCGCCCGTTGCCCAGGTCTGCACCCATGACCTGCTCGAACTCACCGGCGCGGGAGGCGTATTGCATCACCTGGAAGGCGCTGGCATCGGCGGGCATGTAGCCGTTGACGAGGCTGAGGTTGAGCTTGCCCGTCAGGCTCGCCATGCCGGTCACCACGAGCGAGTCGTGCTGGGTGCCTGCCAGGGGGCCTCCTATCTCGATATTCAGTACGCCCGCGCTCATCTGCGTGTAGTTGCCGCTGACCGTGAGGCTGCCGGGTGACGCGCCGGGTGCGACCACGCCCGCGTTGGACACGTTGGCGAAGACCGTACCCACGCCCACGAGGCTGCCCCCCGCGATGTTGAACGGACCACCGGCTGCTATGTTGCCCCCGTTGAGCCGGGTCGTACCGGCGGACTGGGTGTAGTCGGAGGCGAACTCCAGCTTGCCTGCCTGGGCCTCGACCGTGCCGCTGTTGGTGAAGTTGATGCCCGCCGCGAAGAGGGCGGTACCGGCACCGGCGGACTTGCGCAACGTGCCCGCGTTGGTGAACGTCGAGGCCGCACCCGAAGCCTGCATGCTGCCATCAGCTTTCAGATCGAGGATGCCCGTGGCGGCGTTATTCAGGGTTGCCCCGTCGGCTACGCTGAAGATGGTGCCCGCCATGTTGAGCGTGCCCCTGTTGGTGAGCGTGCGCGCCCTCAGCATCTTGCTGGCGTTGCCGGTTACGTTCATGGTCGCACCCGCTGCTATTTCGCTGAGGCCCACGCCCTGCATCTCGCCGCCCGTCCAGTCTAGTCTGCCACTGATGGAGAGCGTGCCCGTGCCCTGGACCATACCGGCGGCCAACTCCATGTTCTGGGCGCTCAGCGTTCCATCTAGCGAGAGGGTCGCACCCGCCACGCGCAGGCTTCCGTCGCCTGTGACGGTGTTTTCGCCTTCGAAGGTGTGTGCTCCCCCCGCGAACTCCACTACGGCGCTTGCCGCTTGCGGGTTGGCAGCCGCTGCCGTGTTACCGATTTTCAGCCCCGAACTGATGAAGATCGCGCCGCCCAGACCCCCATTGATGGAGTCGGTAGACGAAGCACCGGAAGTGTTTGCAGCACCGAACCTCAGCGTGCCTCCCGCCACTTCCACAGTGCCTTTGTCGTTCTCGAACCTGACGGCGGTGTCGATGGTTGTAACGCCCGTGCCGGCCGATTTGCGCAGGGTGCCGGTGTTGCGGAAGGTGCCCTGCCCGGCGGCTGTAATGGCGGCATCGTTCTGGGCATTGAACAGGCCGCTGTTGTTCAGGGTTGCACCGGCTGCCAGGCTGATAGGGCCCGTGCCCAGCCAGGTGGCCGTACCTGCGTTGTTGAGGGTGCGGGCGTTGAGAGTCTTGCTGTTGCTGCCACTCAGGTTCAGGGCGGCACCGCTAGCGATGTTGGTCGCCCCCGCGCCGCTCATCTGCCCGCCGCTCCAGTTGAGCACGCCACTGACGGCCAGGGTACCGGCACCGTCAACCGCACCGCTTGCCAGTTCGAAGTTCTGAGCAGCCAAAGTGCCCTGCAGGAGTAGTGTTGCCCCGCTGACCCTGGTAAGGCCGTCGCCCACGACGGTATTGTTGCCCTGGAAGCTGTACGTGCCACTCGCGAACTCCAGCACGGCGTTCGACACCTGCGGGCTGGAAGCTGCCGAGGTGTTACCGACTCTTATGTTTGAATTGGTAAAGTTGGCGTCGTCAAACCTGATCTGCGGGCTGGAGGCTTTGGAGGAAGCCCCGGTATTGCTCGCAGCAGCGAACCTCAGCGTGCCCCCGGCTACTTCCACCGTGCCGCCGTAGTTCTCGAACTTGACGTTGGATTCGATGGTTGTGACGCCCGTGCTGGCCGACTTGCGGAAGGTGCCGGTGTTGCGGAAAGTCGCGGCGGCGGGGGCTGTGAGGGTCGCGTTGTTCTGGGCGTCAAACAGGCCGGTGTTGTTGATGGTGGCCCCCGCCTCCAGGTTGATAGCGCCTGCGCCCAGCCAGGTGACGGTGCCCGCGTTGTCGAGGGTGCGGGCGTTTAGGGTCTTGGCCGCCGAGCCGCTTATCGAGAGGGTCGCGCCCGGCACAAGCTCGGTCTTGCCAGCTTCCGACATCGTGCCGCCGGTCCACGTGAGGGTGTCGCTTATGGCGAAGGTAGCAGGTCCGCTTAACGTGCCGGAGGCGAGTTCCAACCTGCTCGCCGCCACTCGGTCGGTCGCGCTGGCTCCAACTATGAGCGTGCCCCCGCTCACACGGACGGTGCCGCCACCGGCAAAGGTGGTGCCGGCGGCCAGGGTGTGATCGCCCTGGCTGAAGTCGAGCTTGGCCCCGGCCTCTATGTCGAACGCGCCTTTGCTCATTCCGCCTTGCAGGTGGAGATCGCCGCTCGCTACGTGGAGGGTGCCACCCTGGTTGTCGATGACCGATTGGCTGGCCACCAGGTTCTGGAGGGTAACCACCACGCCGGGGGGCAGCTTGAAGTTCGTGCCGACGAGCACGGTGCCGGTCGCCGGGCCTTTTACAGTCCAGCCACCAGCGGCGTAACCGCCCGCGTAACCGCCCGTGATGGTGATCACGTTGCTGGGTGGCGTAGCGCCCCTGCTCCGCCCGGTAACGTAAGTGCCCACCGCCACGCGGACCTCATCGCCGGGGCTTGCCGCATCGATGGCTTCCTGGACGCTCTGGTACGCGGTCGCGTTGGCGCAGGGGGTGCCGGTGGCTGTGCCGTCATCGTCCACGCAGTAGACGGTGACTACCTGGGGGCTTGAGGGGGCGGCAGTGGTCGCGGCCCCCGCCGACGCCCAGGACACCGACACCAGGAACATCGATAATAGCAGCGCCGAAATGGAACGGAATGCCTGCATTTTGTACCTACCGAAATTAGCGGCCATGTCTAAACCTCCTGTGCTAGGTGTGCTCTGATTGACTGCCGTTTGCGCGCACCCCGACGGGGTATTACTTGCTCTCCATGTTGCCGGCGGGGACCATCGTGATAAAGAGGTCTATCAGCGTTCCCCAGTCGCTGAACTCCTGGGCGTCTCCCCTGGTCACGTGCTGCACTCTGCCACGCCACCCGGGGCCGCCTTCGGTGCCTTGCTCGGCCCACACGCGCACCAGGAACAACTGAGAGGGTCCGCGCGGTTCCCCTGTGTCGTTCCCATGCTGCTCATGCTGGGTGTCCTCATGCTCTTTGCCGGTCCGGTGTGACGGGTTGGTCATCGCTGCCTCGCATTTTGATAAAGCCCCGGACGCCGTAGAGCGGGCCAGGGTTGCTGAAGTAACTATCTACATTAGAGCAGAGGATGGGATATAATGGCTCGCACAATAGGTCGCACAAACCTGCACAAAAATGTGCACAGCAGCTTTCGGTGCCTCGTGGTGGCTTACTCATGGCCGGGCGGTCCTTGCCCACGTCCCCGGTGTGCGAGCCTGTGGCCTGGCCTCACAGCAGGGCCACAAACGCGCATGGCAGAGCTGCGACGGGCTGGCCCACAGCTAAAGCTACGGGGGCTTTTGCGATGGCAGATACGACATTCGGCCAGTGGCTCAAGGAGCGGCGCAAAGCGCTGGACCTGACGCAGGAAGAACTGGCGGAGCGCGTGGGTTGCTCGGTCTGGATGGTCCAGAAGATCGAGACCGGAGACCGGCGGCCCTCCCGGCAGGTGGTAGGGTTGCTGGCCGACGCGCTACGGGTGCCGCCTGACAAGCGGCAGGCATTCATGAGCCTGGCGCGGGAAGGTAGCCTCGCCGGTGAGCAGATTACCGCGCTCGAACGGCGCGAAGAAGCCTCACAGGCCAGCGGGACCCCTCAGCCCCTGCAACCGTCAGCGCAGGCCCCACAGCCACGCACCCCTACGAACCTCACTCTCCCACCTACGCCGCTGATAGGCCGCCGCGAGGACCTGGCCGCCACCCGTGCTCGCCTTATGCGAGAGGGCGTGCGCTTGCTTACCGTGCTCGGGCCTCCGGGTATCGGCAAGACACGCCTGGCGGTGGAGATTGCCCACGAGATGCTGCCGGACTTTGCGGACGGCGTGTTCTTTGTGCCCCTCGCCCCTATCAGCGACCCCGCGCTTGTGGGTTCCACCATCGCTCATACCCTCGACCTGAAGGAAGCGCCGGGACTGAGCGTTGAGGATACCCTGGTAGAACACCTTCGCGATAGGAAGTTGCTGCTCGTGCTGGACAACTTCGAGCAAGTGGTGGGCGCCGCCGGCACGGTGGCCCGGCTGCTCGCCAACTGCGCGTCGTTGAAAGTGCTGGTGACGAGCCGGGAGCCGTTGCACCTGAGGGGCGAGCAACAATTCCCCCTGCAACCACTGGGGCTACCCGGTCCGGGAGAACTGCCCACTATCGACGCGCTCGCCACGTACCCGGCCATCGAACTCTTCGTGGAACGCGCCCAGGAGGTGTCCCCCTTCGAGCTTACCCAGCACAACGCCAGGCCGGTGGCGGATATCTGCTCGCACCTGGATGGACTGCCGCTGGCGATTGAGTTGCTTGCGGCGAGGGTCAAATTACTCTCGCCCCAGGCCCTGCTTGCCAGGCTCAGCGGGCAGGTCGCCCCGACCTCCAAAGGTGCACACGGCCAGGGCGGCGCGGACCAGGGGTCGCTGCTGCTGGCAGCGAGGGGGGCCAGGGACCTGCCGGACCGCCACCAGACGCTGCGGGTTGCCATCACGTGGAGCTATGACCTGCTCAAGGAGGGGGAGCGGAAGCTCTTTACGCGCTTGGGTGTGTTCGTCGGTGGGTTCACCCTGGCGGCGGTGGACGCCGTGTGCAACGCGGAGGGCGACCTGGGGTCCGAGACACTGGAAGCCGTGGAGTCGCTGCTGGACAAGAGCCTGCTAAAGGCGGGCAGGGCGGGCCGTGACGCAGAGGCTTACGGGGCCGCGAGTGAAGAACCGCGCTTCTACATGCTGGAGACGATTCGGGAGTACGCCCGAGAGCGACTGCTGGAAAGCAGCGAGGCCGGTACGGTGCGCCGCTGGCATGCCGAGTATTACCTGGCGATGACCGAGGCCGCCGAGAGCGAGTTGAGGGGTAGCAGGCAACAGGAGTGGCTTGCGCGCCTTGAAGACGAGCACGAGAACCTGCGGGCGGCGCTCGATTGGTCGCTGACCGGTGGGGAAGCGGCGCTGGGGGTCAAGCTGGCGGGCGCTATCTGGCGGTTCTGGTGGATGCGGGGCTACATCACCGAGGGACGCGGCTGGCTTGACATGGCGCTGTCAAAGGCGCCGCAGCGCACGGCGGACCGCGCGCGAGCAGCCTACGGCGCTTCTATCCTGGCAAAGGTGCAGGGAGACAGCGCCACGAGCATCCGGTTAGAATCCGAGGCTCTCAACATATACCGCGAGCTGGGTGACGGGCGTGGGGTGGCCCAGGTGCTGCTCGGCATGGGGCTACGCCAGCGTGCCGGTGGAGAAGTGGAAGCCGCCGAGGCGAGCTTCAAGGAGAGCCTGGAGCTTTCGCGGGAGGCGGGCGATACGTGGGGCACCGCGGGGGCGCTCACCAATCTCGGCCTCATCTTCTTCGGCAGAGATGACGAGGCAGCGCGCATCTACCTGGAAGAGGGCTTGCAGGCGATGCGGCAGACGGGGGACCGCAACAACGTGACCTTGATATTGAACAACCTGGGCGTGCTAGCGTTGCACCGAGGCGATCTTGGCGAGGCTCGCAGGCTGTGGGAAGAGAACTTGCGCGTGTACCGCGAGCTAGGCAACGAGGAGAACCAGGCCCTTACGCTGTCCAACCTGGCGCTCGTGGCGCGGGAGGAAGGACAGCTGGCCCAGGCCCACGAGTTGAGCGTGCAGAGCCTGGATATTTACTTCCGGCTGGGGAACACCGACTTCCTGGCACCCGGCCTGGAGCGCGCCGCGAGCATAGCCGCCCTGCAACGCCAGCCGGCGCGGGCCGCGAAGCTATATGGGGCGGCGGATGCTTTGTACGAAGCCGCGCGTCTCGCCAGACAGCCTTATAACCTGGCCGATTACGAGCGGATGATGGCCCTGGTACGGCAATCGTTGGATGAAGCCGCTCTTGCAGGAGCCACGGAGGAAGGTCGCGCGATGTCGCTGGCTGAAGCTGTCGCCTATACGGGCGAGGCCGAAAGCGATAGCCCCTGAAGTGGTCAAGGTGCAAGATGTAAGCGAGGGCCTGTGCTGTTGCCCCGCAGGTGGGTAGCGGAGCTCCGTTTCACTTTGGCTGCTCGTTTTTGGGCGGCGGGCTCGCGACTAAGAAATCTTGTCTGGAACGTTAGGAGGGCTGCATCCGGTCATTTTCGCAATGCTCGTTTTGTTCAACTTGTTCAATTCCTCAGGCGATTGTCATGACAGGCTCTAGACGTTTTCCGAGCATGAACTTTATGTCATCCGTGTGCGAGTCTCACCCGGCTAAATCGCCAGTTACTCTCTTGCGCCTCACAACAACAGGCAATAGGCTGAGCAGAAGGAATAGGAATACTCCTACCAGAAACTGACCGTAATCCAGGCAGTCAATCCCCATATGTAAAAAGTCCAGACATAACGAGTCGCCAAGCATCCAAACGATGCCGAACGTCCAAAAGAAAGCCTGGCCCTGGGGCGAATCCCCTACACCTGGGGCGATGCCGAGAAACGTGAGGAAAACTACTAGCGCCATCTGCAACCAGATGT
>DASVQO010000463.1:0-24356 GCA_036389075.1 Chloroflexia bacterium
GTCTCCGAAGGAGACTTTGCCCCTTGTCAGCCCGTGGCTTTAGCCACAGGGCGCCCCCGCACCCCGGCAGCCGGAAAGCTCGACCTGTTCACTTATCTACTTAACTCCGAAACCTCAACGAAGGTTCCGTACGGCCTTCCCGCCGTATTGCTGCGCGAGTGCGGCGTTAAGCGAATCATCGCGTTTCACCAGGAACGAGGGCACGTTGATGGCGGTGAGCGACGATACCAGCATCAGGGCGTTGTCCTTCCCGCCGAAGGTGCTAGGCTCCACCACGACGGCGGCCGCGCTCGCAATCCGCAACATCTCCACCCTAAGCGCGTTCACCCATTGCTCGTCCACCGAAGGGGTAATCACCAGCACGGTATCTTGCTTGCCGAACGACCGGCTCTCGCTGGAGAGCACACCACCCAGGGGGATCGTACCCTCGGCCCGCAACACGGCCAGCGCACGCAGTATCTTGAGAAGCTGCCGGCCGCCCCGGTCGGCGGGGATGGTGACGTGGTGTTGCCCCCAGGCTATCAGCCCCACTGAGCGCCCTTCGCTGATGAAGAAGGCCGCCAGGGAGGCCGCGATTGTGACGGCGTATTCCTCCGTCGTAGGGTCGAGCGCCAGCGGTTCGTCGTACCCGGTGCCGTCTCCCGTAGCGATATCCGGCCTGTTCAAGGTGCGTCTCCGCAAATAAGCCTGCCGAGCGGCGTCTCCCGGTTCGGCCTCGTCCTCAAGGGCTGAGACGTGCACCTCCTCCTGCAAGTCGAGCACGAGCCACAGGTCGGAGGTCGGGTCTAGCTCGAACTCCTTGACCATCAGCTTCTGGTTACGGGCGCTGACGGGCCAATGGATGCGGTTCACAGGGTCGCCCGGCGTGTATTCGCGAATGCCCACGGCGTTGGGAGTAGAGTGAAAGGCCCGCCGCTCGGTGCGCAGGCCCCCCGGCAGCTCGCCGCTTGGCAGGCCGAACTGCGACAGGGGCACGGTGGGCGGGAACACCAGTATCTCGCCCCTCCCCTCCAACACCTCGCTGGACTGGAAGAGGCCGAAGGGGTCTCCCGTCAGGACCACGGTAGGTCCAAGCCGGTACAACCCGCGATGGATGCAGCGGGTCCGTACCTGCCAGCGTTTCGCCTTGCGCCCGGGCAGAGTGACCACCGCGCCCACGTGGTGCCCCGGCAGCGACGACTGGTCGCGTACCTCAATCCACAGCTTGCGCACCCACGACAGGTTCCGCAGCTCTATCGTCTCGCGGATCACCTGCCCTACCTGGGCCTGCGTTGGCGTGACCTCCCGGCGCACTTCAAGCCCGCGCCTGTTCAGCTTGGTCCACGCCCACGAGGCGATAAGCACCGCCCCGAGCACGTAGGCCAGGTAGTAGAACAGGCGCAGCCCCACCGTGGCGGCGGCCACGTAGATGACAATCGTAAGCGCCGCCAGCTTGATGGCGTTGGCGTTATCCGACATTCTTCGCAGCATAGCGTGCCCCTAGCGTCGCGGCGGTGCGGGCACCGCCCCGGGTACGGGGGTGTTGCGCAGGATCTCCGCGATCACCGAGCGGCTGTCCGCGTTGCGTATGCGGGCCGAGGGGCTGAGTATCAGGCGGTGGGCCAGCGTGGCTTCGGCCATCGCCTTCACATCGTCGGGGATAACGTAGTCGCGTCCGCTGATGGCCGCGCGCGCCTGGGCCGTGAGTTGCAGGGCGAGGGAGCCACGCGGGCTGGCGCCTAGGTACACGTCCTCGTGCCTGCGGGTGGCGCTCACCACGCCCACTATGTACTCCCTTATCAGCTTGTCCACGTGCACCGTGCGTATCGCGCGCTGGGCGGTGATAAGCTCCGAGGCGTCAACCATCTGCGTCAGGCTCTGGAGCGGGTGAAGCTCCTGCTGCCGGGTTAGCACCTCCATCTCCTCGGCCCTGCCCGGATAGCCGAGCGACAGCCTGATGAGGAAGCGGTCGAGCTGGGCTTCCGGCAGCGGGAATGTGCCTTCGTACTCGATGGGGTTCTGGGTGGCAAGCACGATAAAGGGCCTGGGCAGGGGATATGTCACACCATCCACCGTGACCTGACGCTCCTCCATCGCTTCCAGCAGCGCCGACTGCGTCTTGGGCGTGGCCCGGTTGATCTCATCGG
Organism: Chloroflexia bacterium; assembly: GCA_036389075.1. Taxonomy (GTDB): domain Bacteria; phylum Chloroflexota; class Chloroflexia; order QHBQ01; family JADMIH01; genus JADMIH01. The sequence continues at coordinate 2,127 of DASVQO010000463.1, forward strand.
CCAGCAAGATTTGCGCGAGCACGGGGCCGGGGCGGTACTCGAACTCGCCCGTCTTCTGGTTGTACACCGACACACCGGTCACGTCGCTCGGCAACAGGTCGGGGGTGAACTGCACGCGTTTGAACGTGCAGCCGACCGAGCGGGCGATAGCTTTTGCCAGCATCGTCTTGCCGACGCCCGGCACGTCCTCCACGAGCACGTGCCCCTGGCACAGGAGCGCCACCAGCGTAAGCTGCACCTCCTGGTGCTTCCCGATGATTACCTTCTCGACGTTCTCCGCAAGGCGCACGGATAGCCCGCGCACGTCAACAGCTTCGACTTTCTCCCCCGTGGCAACGGCTTCCCTGCCATCGGGCTGCGGCTCTGTGGGCCTGTCCGGGTGCGAATATGGATTTCCTAAACTGGACATTATTTCCTCTCTTGTATACCTGACGTTCCAACCGCATAACGTGTTACAGGGCAATACCAGAATTATATCAACTTTCGCCTCTCGCTGCCGGGCGGCAACCGGGGAAGCAAAAAGGGACGGTCCAAGCCGTCCCCACTTCGACCATACTGAAAAGTTGGCGCTAAGTCAGCTGTATGGCGTCTTTCGCGCTGTGGAACATAGCGGTGTGCTGGTCGCTGGCCTCTTGCGAATTGCCGGCGGGTAGAGGCGACCGCTTGTCGTCTCCCACCGCGAACGGCACCCCACCAGAGCCAAGCGTGGACAGGTTGTCGCCGGTGGCGGCGGGACCTTCGACAGCCATCTTGCCAAAAGGACCCCTCACGCGACGGCTCAGTTTGCTCCAGACGTTGCTGGTACTCGGCACAGGCGTTTGGGGGGTATGGGTATTGAGCGCATGCTTCACCAGGATGTCGAGCGACTCGTCCCCATCGCCCGCGCCAACCGGCTCCATGTGGTTGCGCAACGTGGAGAGCACGTCCTCAATGTAGCGTGAAGGTGTTTGTGCTAGTCTAGTACGCCGGATCATACGCCGCCCCCGTTTGCAGCAGGTTCTGAGACTCCAATTGTTCGCGTAGCGCCTTGCGGGCGTGGTGCAGGCGCGATTTTACGGTGCCGACCGGGAGGTCGAGAATGTAGGCGATCTCAGGTAGTGAGAAGTCTTGCAGGTAGTGCAAAGTTACAACCAGGCGATGCTTGAGCGGCAGCGAGTTGATCGCGTCCCGCATCTTGACCCGCAACTCCGATTGCTCGGCCATCGCCTCGGGCGAGTGGTGAGGCTCGGCAGCGAACACGCCCTCGGCCACCCCGTCAATCGGTTCGAGGTGCATCTTGCGGCGCTTGATCGCGTTGCAGCTCAGGTTCACCGCGACCCGGTGCAGCCAGGGTGAGAGCGAGCCTTCGCCGGTGATGTTCATGATGTTGAGGTAGGTCTTGTAGAAGCAGTCCTGCAAGACCTCCTCGGCTGCGCCCGCATCCCGCGTGATGGCGTAAGCCGTGCGGTAGATTTGGCCCTGGTACTTGTTGAAGAGCGCCTCAAAAGCCGCCATATCGCCCCACTGAATGCGCCGCACCATACCTGTATCTTCATGTACGGCGGCAGCGGGGGCTCCCAGGTTAGCTTCCAAATGTATCACCTCTATCCGGGCCGCGTATTCGTCGGCATCATCGTCGACGGTCTGGGCATCGCCATCGACCTCTTGCAAATGACGCTGAAGTCGCTCGGCGATTAGCTGGAAATTGGCTTCCATTGCGATACCTTCACTATCCAGCTCGCTTCGTTGGCGACTCCACTTGCCTGAACCAAAGTAGCGAGACATTCGCGACTGCGGAACAAATAGAGAGAGCACCCGCTCACTAAATCCGATTTGCGCTAGTATAGCACAAGGAAATCAGAAATGTAAGCGTCTCCCCCACCTGCCACCCAGCTTGCACTCCGGTCCTTATGGGTTAACACAACCCGGCGGAGATTTCGGTTCTACAATTACGAATATTGGTTTGCGAATATTGGTTTTCCGCTCAATTGGCCGATACGCCGTAGAAGGGGCCTCCCGACGACTCGCCGGCCTGCGCGGTGGCGTCACAACATAGTACGCCGGCGCGTTGCAGTGCCTTCAGCCGCGTGTACGCCTCCCAGTTGGAGAGGTGAAACGCCTGCCAGTTTCGCCAGCTCTTGTCGGTCTCCAACCTCTTGAGGCGCGCTTCCAGGTCGTAAATGATGTCCATCCGCGCCAGCCCCTGCGCATCATCCAGTCCTTCGGCCAGCACGGGCACCGCGTCGTTCGAGAGCACGTACAGGTAGCGGGTCGCCAGGTCGTCCCCACGATGCGCGAGGTTGTAGGCGGCTACTTCCGCGTCGGGGTTGAGGATGTTGATGGTCATCAGGAACACCAGCAACCCCACGAACGCCCCAATGGCGAACCGCTCCGGCTTGACCCAGAGCGTCCCAGCTAACCACAAGAACGCCAGCCCCAGGAACACCACGAACACGCGCACGAAGATACGCAGGGGCGTGTTGATGTAGAACTCGATGTTCTCCCACACCAGCATCCGCCAGAACGCCGAGACCAGGAGCACCAGCGTCAAACCGACCAGAGCCGTAGACAGCAAGTTATACAGACGCACGTGCCGGTCCGTTACCAGCCTGGCGGCCCACCGCAGTCCCAGAATGAGCCCCATCGTCAATATCGACACGAACAGCAGCTCCCCGAATCCCTGGCGCACGTACTCCCTGTACGCCGCGTAGTTCATCGTGCGTTCGGCGTGGCCGCTGAACAGGTAGGCGAACTGCACCCACGCAAAAGCCGCAAAGAGCACGTTCACCAGCCCGAGCACGGTAGCGCTCTCGCCAAATCCTATCCGGCGCTTCGGCTTGAACTCCCCCGGCAGGGCGTAAAGCTCCCGCAGGTCTTCAGCCTCGCGGTTGCGGCTGAGCGCGAAGTAGATAGCGCCCGCGCACAACCAGGCCACGGTGAGAACGAACGCAACATGCTGCATCGTCTCCGGCAGGTTCGATGCGAACTTCATCGCGAACACCTCGCGCAGGTAGCGGGCGAAGAAGATGTCGGCGGACGAAAGCAGCAGGCTGAAGACGATCAGCACCGGCAGAGCCAGCAGCAGGCCGCGCAACAGTGGCACCAGCAGCCTTGCCCGCTCGCGGTGCGCCTTTGCGGAGGAAGCCACCCGCATGACGGGCGGCACGGGGTCGGCTAGGCTGCGCCCCAGGCTTGTGAATAGCACGGCCGGGTAGCCAAGTATGCCCAACCGCTCGACCTGGTCGGCTGCCAGGAAGTAGAGCAGCAGCCCCATGAGCAGCACCACCGCCGCGAGGTTCATGGCGGTAAGGGAGGAGTTGGCCCGCACGAACAGCATGCCCGCGAAGAAGAGCAGCGGCTCCAACAGCCACAAGTTGCGCCGCGCCAGGCTCACGCGTTCGAGCCTGCTCAGCCCGAAGATCGAGCCGAGCAAGAGCAGCACAAACAGCAGTACGGAAATCCCGATGTTCTGGCCGTAGAACAGCAGATCGCTCGCCCACCCCAGGCCCAGGGCAACCCACAGGACCCTCAGCGGTGCCTTCAGCGTTTGCATTACGTAGCTCCCTAGCAAGAAGATGAAGTGTGAAGATGTTGCGGCTACGTGCTGCCGGGCCACCCGGCCCTCAGTAGTAGCGTCCGACATACTCCATAACGGGCCAGGGTCACTGCGGTTGCATCGCGGCCTGTCACGAAGCTACCTCCAAGTGACGACCCGCTGCGTACAATACAGGGGTGGACCGAGTCTGCACCTGCCTCTTGTGACGAGAGCCATTGCCTTAGGTGTACCCTTTACCCAGCCCCTGTTAGCCTCTTCTGTGACAGGCGTTCCACGTCCACTCATGACGGTAGTTCATCGCCACCAAGCAGGTCTAAGTGACTGCGCGCACCGGGAGGGGCCGCGGCGCTGTGGTATAATCACGCAGGGCTTGGTGCCCATACAGGGCGCAACCGTACCCTCTCAACAGACAGCCCACGCCGAGCGCCACGCTTGGGCGCGGGAAGATTTGGAGCGCCGTAACGTATGTGTGGAATAGTTGGATATGTAGGCCCACGAGAGGCCACGGCCATCATTGTCGAGGGCCTGTGCAACCTGGAGTACCGGGGTTACGACTCAGCCGGAATCGCGGTGCAGAACAACGGCTCGATAGAGCGGCGCAGGGCGGCAGGCAAGCTGAGCAACCTGCAAGCCCTGCTACGAGATGAGCCGGTAACGGGCCAAAGGGGCATCGGGCACACCCGGTGGGCCACCCACGGCAAGGTGAACGAGGCCAACGCCCACCCCCACCGCGACTGTTCTGGCGACGTCGTGGTCATCCAGAACGGCATCGTTGAAAACTACCTCGAGCTCAAAGAGACACTCGGCGCTCAGGGGCACGTCTTCCTTTCCGAAACCGACACCGAAGTGCTCCCCCACCTCATCGAACAGTGCCTCAAGGACGGCGCGCCCAACCTGCAAGAAGCCGTGCGCCTGATGTTGCTGAGCATACGGGGTTCGCACGCTATCGTCGCCATGCGCGCCCAGGAGCCGGATGTGCTCGTAGCCGCCCGGCTGGGCAATGCGGGCGGCGTGGTGATTGGCTACGGGGAGGGCGAGATGTTCGTCGCCTCCGACCAGCCCGCAATCCTGCAACACACCCGGCGGCTGGCCTTCCTGGAGCCGGGTGAGTTCGCCGTGCTCACCAGCGAGGGCGCGCGCTATTTCAAGCTCGACGGCAGCGAAGTGCGCAAGGAGCCGCAGCAGTTCGCCTGGGACCCTATCAGCGCGGCCAAGGGCGGCTACAAGCATTTCATGCTCAAGGAGATCCACGAGCAGCCCCGCGCGCTGATGGACACTTTGCGGGGCCGCGTGAACGCCGGCACGGGGCGCATCGAGCTCGACAGTGTCGCGCTGACCGCCGGAGAGATGCGTGAGCTAAGGGAGGTCGTGATCCTGGCTTGCGGCACCGCGTTCCACGCCGGCCTCACGGGCAAGTACATTATCGAGGAGCTGGCGCGCATTCCTGTTACCGTGGAATATGCCTCCGAGTACCGTTATCGCAACCCGGTAGTCGAGCCCAACACCCTGGCCGTCATCATCACCCAATCGGGCGAGACGGTGGACACGCTGGAGGCGATGGCAGAGGCCCACAGCCACGGGGCGCGGGTGCTCTCAATCGTGAACGTAATGGGCAGCCAGGCCGACCGCATCTCGGAGAGCAGGATACACGTCCAGGCCGGACCGGAGGTCGCGGTCGCGAGCACCAAGGTCTTCACGGGCATGATCGCTGACCTGGTGCTGCTGGGCATGGCGCTGGGGCAGGCGAGGGGCACGCTGGACGACGCTCGCTCGCGCGAGCTGGCTGATGCACTCCTCAGGTTGCCTAACCAGGCTGCCGACCTCCTGGCGAATGAGTCCCTCTACGACGAGCTTGCGGGTAGGCTTCACAATGCGAGCGACATGCTGTACCTGGGCCGAGGCGTGAACTACCCTACCGCGTTGGAGGGTGCCCTCAAGATCAAAGAGATTAGCTACATCCACGCCGAGGGCTGCCCCGCGGGGGAAATGAAGCACGGCATCAACGCGCTCATCGACAACAAGCTGCCCGTGGTGTGCATCGCCCTGCGCGACCATGTGTACAGCAAGATGCTCAGCACGATAGAGCAAGTGAAGGCCCGGGACGGCATCGTGGTCGCCATCGCCACCGAAGGCGACCACGCCATACGGGAGACAGCCGACGAGGTGATATACTTGCCAGCCGTTGACTATCTGCTATCCCCCATACTGGCCGTCATGCCCCTACAAATGCTCGCCTACAAGGTAGCCGTGCGCCGGGGTGCCGACGTGGACCAGCCCCGCAACCTCGCAAAATCGGTGACGGTGGAATAGCCAGTTTTCTTCCCCTCAATACCGCTGATGCTAATTGATAGTTAAGTTGCGTACTACGTATAAAGAAGCGTACGACCGATCAAGTGGCGAACTGTCCCCGGGAGCGCCCGCCCTCTTCTTGGGTAAAGAGGCCCAGCGCACACGACTGCAAAGCAAGCGGGACGTCAGTTAGTGGAAGCTGAACATGCCAAACGCCCGAGTGTTACACAAATATAAGAATACCGGCCGGTAAATATTAGCGCGCCTTGTGGAAGTGCCCTGTCCCCATACACCCTGAAACTGCAGGTATAAGCGCCGGGCGCCTCATCAGTGTGCAACCGACCCGACCGCCCATACTCTGGTAAGGCTTCCTGGTAGAACTGCACCACCTCGTTGGGCTTTGCGCCTGTATTGTAGATTGCAACCCACACGTGGCCCTCGACTCTCGTATGCAGATGCTCCCGAATTACGTCCTCGGTCAATTACTCAGGATCCTCGAACAACTGAGTCCTTGCCACAATAGGCCGGCATGCCAGGGCGCGCGTGTAACTGCAAACCTGCTAGCTGGGTGCTCTACGACCTTACTGAATAGCCTGACTACTTGCTGCAAGCACAGAGGAGCGGCGCGTGCACGATTTACACCTACTGGTCAACATAGCGGTGGCCCTCGTCACGGCGTTTGCAGGGGGGCTTATCGCCCGCAGGCTGAGATTACCTGCGATCGTGGGTTATTTGCTGGCGGGCATGGCAATTGGCCCCTTCACCCCCGGCTTCGTCGGTAACATCGGAGATATCAGCCAGCTTGCCGAGCTTGGCGTCATCTTCCTGATGTTTGGCGTCGGGTTGCACTTTTCGTTGAGGGACCTATGGGCGGTGCGCGCCGTAGCCATACCAGGCGCGCTGCTGCAAATCGGGGTGTCGACCGCCCTGGGCCTTGCACTCACCCAGCTGTGGGGCTGGTCCCTTTCGGCGGGACTCGTGCTAGGGTTTGCCCTCTCCATTGCCAGCACCGTCGTGCTGTTGCGCGGGCTCACCGATAACGGCCTGCTGAACACGCTCGCGGGTAAGGTCGCGGTGGGCTGGCTGGTGCTGGAGGACCTCGCTACCATCCTTATCCTGGTGCTGCTCCCGGCCCTATTTGGGGCGGGTGAGAGCGCGTCGTTCGAAGCGATTGCCCTGGCCCTGCTCAAGGCCGCTGTGTTCGTCGCCTTGATGCTGGTCATCGGCGTCCGGCTGTTGCCCTGGCTCCTGACCCGCATCGCGTTCACTCGCTCTCGCGAGCTATTCATCCTGGCTATCGTGGCAATCGCGGTGGGCACCGCCCTCGGCTCGGCGGAGTTGTTCGGGGTTTCCCTGGCGCTAGGCGCGTTCCTGGCGGGAGTCGTACTTGGCGAATCTCCAATCAGTCACCAGATAGGTGCCGAAGTGGTGCCCTTCCGAGATGTGTTCACGGTTCTTTTCTTCGTATCCGTGGGAATGCTGGTCAACCCGGCTTATGTGTTCGCCAACGCCGGACAGGTGCTGGCGCTCCTGGCCCTGATAGTCGTCGGAAAGCCACTTCTCACCGTGGTCATGGGCCTGGTGCTGCCCGCCTCTGGCCGGACGATGCTGGTTGCTGCGGCGGGTCTAGGGCAGATCGGGGAGTTCTCGTTTATCCTGGGGCAGGCCGGGGTGGCCCTGGGGGTGCTCACTCAAGACCAGTATTCGCTCATCCTGGCGGGGGCCCTGATTTCAATCATTTTTAATCCGTTGCTTTTCAGGCTCATACCACGGGCAGAGCAAGCCCTGAAGCGCGCCCCGGGCTTATGGAAGCGATTGGACAGGCAAGGGCAAATTCCCGACCTTGAGGCGCCTTCCCTCAACGAGCATGTTGTTATAGTGGGTGCGGGTAGAGTTGGCCAACACATACTCGGGGTCCTGGGCCGCCTGAACACCTCCAGGCTGGTAATAGAAATTGACGCCCAGCGTGCCGCTGATTTCACCCGCCAGGGAGTGCCAACGCTGTTCGGCGATGCGGCAAACTCCGAGGTGCTCGACCACGCTGGCCTTGAACGTGCGCGTGTGCTGGTGATCACGCTCCCTGAGGAAGCCGCGACCGAAATGGTCGTTACCGCCGCGCGCCATATCGCTCCACATGTGCCAATTATTGCTCGCGCTACAACACAGCCTGGTGTCCAGCGCCTGTACGACCTCGGGGCCCAGGATGTCATCCACCCTGAGTTGGAGGGTGGCCTTGAGATAGTGCGGCATACTTTGTTGGCTCTCGGCTTCCCCGCTGACCAGGTGCAGCCCTATACCGATGCGGTTCGTAGCGACCACTATGATACCGCCGTCACCAGCCCCAAAGAGCGCCAGGCGCTCGACCAGTTGCGGGACGCCGTGCGCGGCCTTGAACTGGCCTGGCGGCGACTAGACCCCGGTAGTCCACTTATCGGGCAGACGCTGGCCGAGGCGGACGTGCGTGCTCGGACGGGTGCCTCCATTGTTGCCATTATTCGCGCGCGGCAGGCTCTCCCCAATCCCAAGTCGAGCACGCACTTTCAGGTGGATGATCTGGTCGCGCTCATGGGGGACACCGAGCAAATTGGCGCGTTTGACCGGCTGTTTGCAGCGCGCGTACCTGACGCCTACACCCCCGAGCAACAGCACGAGGAAGCCGGACGATACTTGTAGGCCACATGTTGGGGAAGTTTGTCTTACTCGGATACGGCAAGCGAGCTTTCGTTCCCCCGTGCGGAAGGTCTGGTCCGGGCTGCCCTCAAGTTGCTCACAAGCTACGGCGGGCTTTCAACCCTCAGTCCTGCCGTGACTAACCCTTTTTGCCATCAGGATATCAGGCTTGCCCCAGCCGTTTGCGTCCGGCACAATGCCCGTAATTGTGTAGCCCTGCTTCTGGTAGAACTCGTAAGGGTGGCCTTTGAGGTTACGTATCCTGCCGATGTGCTCCCACACGCTGGGATAGACGTCAACCCCCGAGACGGTGGTCATGCCGTCCTGGTCGTCGCTTCCCAGCATGACAGTGAGGCCGCCGCGCTGCCTTACCTGCTCCTCAAGGTCGGCCACCAGGGCGCTGCCGATCCCCTGCCTCTGGCGCGCAGGGTCTACCGCAAGCGGGTGCAGTTCCCACGCCAGGCCATCGTACTCCGGAACACCACCAATCCAGCCTAAAGCCTCTCCGCCTTCGCCCACCGCCACGCGGCTTATGCGTCCCTCCGCGAACGACTCGCGTACCTCCTCCAGCGCCGACTCGACATCCGGCCAGGCATCCGGCCAGTGCTCTCGAAACGCCTCAACCAGGATAGTGGCTACCTGCCTGACCAGCCCCTCGTCCTCGGCCGCAAGGTCCATTATTCGCATAACCCCTCCCACCGAAACGTTATATGAAGTATGGTTTAGCGCTTGATAGGTTGTGAAGCTCGCAGAGTTGTAAGGAGCTACGCACTTGAGCGTACAACACTTGCTAGCGAGGCCGTTCTCAACTTCCCGATCCTCAGGAGTCCGTCCCCGGATTAGCTTCCTTGAGTTGCATGTCCCCATTTTACTACCTTATTCCTGGATAGGAAGGGTAATTTGTACCAGGGCAGGAACAAATTTGCTCCTGCAATCCTTGCCGCTCTGTTTGCAGCGTCCGGGTCGTAGCTAACAACCATCTTGCTATCATTGCTGGTGCCGGAACCTCCCTGCACCGGGCACCACCGCCAGAAGTATGGCTAGCAGGCCGGGCCGGTCCCTGACGTGATTAGGCCGCCTTGGTTACCCGCCGGTACGGGCGGCCGGCATATGCTGCCCACCCCCATTCCGGCCCGAGATAGGCTATAATAGCTCGCACCTTCATTTGCACAAGAGTGGCACAACCGGTTGGGACAGGCGGGCGTCGAACAGGTAGGGAGGGCGCTTTGCGAAGCGAGGTACGCACGTTCGGCCAGTGGGTCAAGGAAGGGCGTAAGGCCCTGGACTTCACGCAGGAGGACCTGGCGGAGCGGGTAGGCTGCTCCATATGGACCATCCGCAAGATCGAGATGGGCGAGCGCAAACCCTCCCGGCAGGTAGTGGAGCTGCTGGCAGACGTCCTGCGCGTGCCTGCCAACCAGCGGCCCGCCTTCATCAGCCTTGCTCGCACGGGCACCGGAACGGGCGAGCTTGTCTTTCGCTCGCCACGCGATAGCCAGGCACAAACCCTCACTAATTTACTGGCTTCTCCCACCTCGCTGATCGGACGCGAAGCCGAAGTAGCACAATTGCGCGCCCGGCTCCTGAGTGAGGATGTACGCCTCCTGACACTGGTGGGTCCTCCCGGCATCGGTAAGACGCGCCTGGCCCTGGAAGTCGCGGGAGGGCTGTTGGACGAGTTCCCCGGCGGCGTGTTCTTCGTGCCTCTGGCCCAGGTGAGCGTGCCACCGCTCGTTGCTTCCACCATCGCCCAGGTGTTCGGCCTGAAAGAGACAGGCGACGAACCGATACAGACAAAGCTCGTACAGCGCCTGCGCGAACAGCGGATGCTACTCTTGCTCGATAATTTCGAGCAGGTCGTAAGCGCGGCCAATCTCGTTGGGGAACTGTTGGCAAGATGCCCACTCCTGAAGGTGCTCGTGACGAGCCGGGAGGCGCTTCGCCTGCGTGGTGAGCGGCAGTTCAGCGTGCCTCCCCTGGCCCTACCCCAGGAGGAGCAGCCCCTCCCGGCGGGGTCCCTGGCGAGCTACGCGGCGGTGCGGTTATTCGTAGAACGCGCACAGGCAGTGAGCGACTTCAGGCTCACGGAAGATAACGCCGGGGCGGTGGCTACCATTTGCGCCCGGCTGGACGGCCTGCCCCTGGCAATCGAGCTGGTCGCGGCTCGTAGCAAGTTGCTACCCCCCAAAGCCATCCTTAACCGGCTCCTGCGCTCGGAGGGCCGAACCTCTCTGGGGTTGGCCGCGGGCGGCCCAAGAGACTTACCCCCACGGCACCAGACGTTGCGGGCTGCTATCGAGTGGAGCTACGACCTGCTCGAAGCAGGGGAGCAAAAGCTGTTTGCGCGTTTGGGCGTGTTCGTGGGTGGTTGCAGCATACCGGCGGCTGAGGCGGTGTGCAACGCCAGGGGCGATCTCGCTGTAGACCCCCTTGAGGCGGTGGAATCGCTGCTCGACAAGAGTCTAGTTCGGCAGAGCGGCCAGGAAGAAGAGGACATAGGGCTGGACTGGGAACCGCGTTTCGAGATGCTCGAAACAATCCGAGAATACGCGGCTGAAAGACTTCGGGAGAGCGGAGAGGAAGAACAGACCCGTCATTGGCACGCCGAGTATTACCTGGCGCTCGCGGAAGCCACCGAGTCGGAGTTGGGAGGGCCGCAACAGGGCGAGTGGCTGCACCGCCTCGAACAAGACCACGACAACCTGCGGGCGGCTCTGCAATGGTCCCTGGCACCCGCCGAATGCCCTGCCGAGGCCGACGACGAAAGGGCCGAGATAGCCCTGCGCCTGTGTGGCGCGCTGGGCAGCTTCTGGGAGATGCACAGTCACCTCAGCGAAGGGCGTAAGTGGTTCGAGCTGGCGTTGGAAAGAGGGGCTGGGGCGTCACCCGCCGCCAGGGCCAAGGCGCTGAGCTGGGCGGGCACTCTCGCCCGCTATCAAGGAGACTTCGCGAGCGCCCGGCGTTTGTTCGAAGAAGGCCTGGCCTTGAGGCGGGCGCTTGGTGACAAGAAAGGTATAGCTGCCTCCCTCAACAGCCTGGGCACCATAGCCTGGAACACCGGAGATTACGCGACGGCCCGGTCGCTATATGCCGAGAGCCTGGCGGTAAGGCAGGAGCTAGGCAACAAGCAGGCCATAGCCGGTTCCCTGAACAACCTGGCCGCCGTCACCAGGCACCTGGGCGAACCCGACGAGGCCCGCCGCCTTCAGGAGGAGAGCCTGGCCTTGATGCGCGAGCTGGGCAACAAGCGCGGTATCGCTACGGCCCTGAACAACCTGGGTGGCGCGGCCTGGGGGCAAGGCGACTACGCGACGGCCCGGCTGCTCTTTGAGGAGAGCCTGGCCCTGGGCCGAGAGCTCGGTCACAAGAGCGGAGTCGCCGACGGCCTGTGCAACCTGGGCGAAGTACTTACCTCCCAGGGTGAATACGCGGGGGCCTACCCCCTCCACGCGGAGAGCCTGAAGATAAGGCAGGAACTGGGCGACAGGTGGGGCTACGCTTTCTCGCTGGAAGGGTTTGCCCGGCTGGCGTACAGGCAAGGGCAGGCAGCACGGGCCTCGCGCCTGTACGGGGCGGCCGAAGCTCTGCGCCAGGCCATAAGCTGCCCGCTGTCCCCGGCGGACCAGGAGAAGCAAGTCCTTATCGCCGCCGACTTGCGTGCTCGGCTTGGAGACGCAGACTTCGAGGCCGCCTGGAGCCAGGGGCGAGCTATGCCCCCCGAGGAAGCACTTGCCTTTGCGCTTGACGCCTCCGCACAGCCTGAGCCAGGCAAGAGTTAAGCAGGCGTTCCACCAGGCGGCCCGGGCGCGATTTCACTCTCTAGAACCTCGCCGCAAGCCACAGGGCACCAGCCAACAGGGTTGGACCTTGTCCTTCCGCGTGAGCGCAGAATCCAAGATGCTGCCACCGTCCCTGGGACAAACGCCAACGCCATCGCAGGTCAAGGGCCACCGCCTCCCTGTAGCAGTATCCTCGTGCACTTCGCCAAGCCTGGAATCGATGTGGTACAGGTAAGACTTTACTCGCCCTACCATGAGGGTGCACTTACTTTTGACACGGGCACCTCCCTATGCTAACATGTCGCAGGGCCGGGCTGCAGGCTTCCCCGAATTGACGGCCGTGTTGCTCGACTGATTTCCGAAGCCTCCAACAGATCGCTAATAGAACTGCGGAGGTATGTGTTACCCTTGGGTCCGCTAAAGCGTCACACCGGATCCTGCCTTGGGTTTCCCATACTGCCACGCTGAATGCGTCCCGTTGAGACACAGGGTGCCGGTCCTAGAGAGGGGACCGGCACCCCACGACACATAGGAGCCACGACATATGCCACAGCCGCTCAGCGCCATCGGTGATAACGGCCAGCCAGTAGACTGGTGGTTTATCTACAAAGTCCCTAAAGACGCCCGCACCCAGGGTGGGGCCGCCGAGGCAACCGGGTTCGAGTACGTCTACTACGACGCGCAGAGCACCGCCCTTGCCCCCTCGCAGACCAGCCTCAACAACGCCGGCAACTGTGTGAGCGCGACCCTCTGCCAGCTTTTCGAATCGCCGGGCGAGGCGACCGGCTGGGTGATTTATAACGACGAGCACCCCCTTGAGCTTCATAAGCCCGATGACGGCAGCAAGGCCCATGCGAAGGGCGTGCTGGCCTTCGACCTGGCAAGCGACAGCGCGTTCTGGCTGCTGCACTCCGTCCCCAGGTTCCCGCTGCCGGGCAGCGACGCCTTCCCAGTGGACGAGCTTGATTACGGGCAGACGTTTCTCTGCGTGACCCTGAAAGACGTCGCCACCGCCGAGAGCATCGCAGCCCAGATGCTAGTGCAGCAGGGGCCACAGACCTATGGCGCCCAGCTTCCCGCTTCGCTCGCTGCCTCAAGCGTGTGGCACCAGCTTGCCGCCATGGAGTATTCGCTACAGCACACGCCCAGCGATATCACTTTCCTTTCGCGCGGCGGGCGCACCTTCCGCAGCATCGCCAAGAGCCGCCTGTGGGGCCTCGACCTGTGGACCGATCTTGTGGGGCCGGCCCTGGGTGTGGACCTAGACGTCGAAACGTGGCGCCGGGGGGCCATCCCCGCCGACGCGGACAGCAACAAGTTGGACTGGGTAGCGGACGACGTTGGCATCGACCTGCAACCGCTAGGCTCGCTCTACTCCTGGCAGAACGCCAAGGACCACGCCAAGTGGGCGTTGTCATGCGAGGACAACGACGATTGGGTCTGCGTGGCCGACATCAACCGCCAGGTCTCACAGGCCAAGCGTGGCGGATGCTCGATCTGCTTTCAGGAGAGCCAGTTGTGGGCCGGTCTCTCGAAGATTGTCAAAATGGGCGCGGCGGCGGGCACCCCGCTGACGTGACGCGCGATGAAGGCCCCGCACCAGGCTGTGACTCTCAATTCCCTACGGTGCTTGCATGGTCCTTGCATAGCGTAGCGTGAGCACCAGACAGAGCCTTTCTAAATCTACCTTAATCCAGAATCCGACAACACAGCACGCCCTCACCACCAATGCCCGCCCAACCTGGCACCTGGGATTGGCGTGTGGCAGCGTGATTTCGCCGCTGAAGTGGAGTGCTACGGAGTCAAAGAACGGCTACAATGAGGGCATGGACACCGGCCTCGAAGAGCACCACCCGCGGATAATTGGCACGCACTACCCCAGTCTCCTGCCGGGGCAAGCGTCCGTCTTGGCAGGTGGACATGACCACCTGGTTGTGGCTGTCAATCAACAAACTGTTTTTCGCTTCACAAGGCCTGGCGGAGAAATCAGGCACGGAGTCTTGAACTTTGTGAGGCACTTCTCACGGATTTCACCAGTTCCCGTTCCGTGCCCGGAGTTGCATTTCGATGAGCCGAGCGGGACCTGGTATGAGGTCAGCCCCTTCGTTCCCGGCGTATCGTTCTATCCTGAGCTGGCCGTGAATTTCACGCGTGCTCAACTTATTGAAGTGGCACGGCAGATGGGCCTGTTCTTGGGCGCTCTACATTCGTTCCCGAGTGAACGCGCAAGAACCCTGGGCGTTGGCGAGATGGACCCCTCGACCTTCTGGCAGTACATGCAGGAAAGTGCGTATCCACGTTACGAGCGCATTGTCTTCCCCCACATCCCTGCGGGAGCGCGCGCCTGGATACAAGAACTATTCGCTGAATACGTGACGGCAATACGGGAGACACCTTTCACAACTACAGTCACGCACTCCGACATGTGGGTCTTTCATATAATTGTTGATCCGCACAGACGCGTGCTCTCCGGCGTGATAGATTTTGCAACCCGGATTGCCGATCCTGCCAGGGACTTCAAAGCCTTCGAGCACTACGGACGAGGCTTTGTCGATGAAGTCTACGCGGCTTACGGCATGCCCACCGACGAAAGTTTCGAGATGAGAAGGCTATTCTACACCGGATTCGATGTGGTCTTCATGTTGGCGAGGTCGATAGAAGCAGGAAACACACAGGAAGCAAGCTCAGCGGCGGAGCGGCTCATGAAGTACATTGAGGCACACCCGCGCCCGATGGCGAATTAGTCGTAGTCAGGCTCGATGAGCCGCACGATGCACTACAGCACAAAGTTGTAAACTATAGCCGGGGCAGACAAGAAAGAGGGCTGGCGAAGCATGTGCCAGCCCTCTTTGTTGCTATTGAGACACGCTTATCCTAAGAGTTGGTGGTCGCCGGGCCCTTCTCTATCGGCGCGCCGACGAGGTTGCCCCACTCGGTCCAACTACCATCATAGTTGCGGACGTTGGGATAGCCGAGCAGGTACTTGAGCACGAACCATGTGTGCGATGACCGCTCCCCGATGCGGCAGTAAGCGACCACGTCCTTGTCGGCGGTTACGCCCTTCGGCTCATAGATGCTGCGTAGCTCGTCCGCGCTCTTGAAAGTGCCGTCCTCGCGCACAGCCGTAGCCCAGGGCACGTTCTGCGCTCCGGGGATATGTCCACCCCTCTGCGCCCCTTCCTGCGGGTAGTTCACCATGTGAATGGTCTCGCCCGTGAACTCCGGGTTGGAGCGCACGTCCACCAGGGCCGCCCCGCCGCGTAGGCTCTTGCGGTCGCCGTTCAGAAGCGCGAGTACCTCGTCGCGGAAGGCGCGTATTTCGGCGTCGTTGCGCTCGCTAGCCTTGTACTGCGTCGGGGGGTACTGCGGCACCTCCCGTGTTAGGGGCCGGTTCTCCGCTATCCATAGCTGGCGGCCTCCGTTGACTATCTTCACCTTCTCGTGCCCAAAGAGTCTGAATACCCACAGCGCATAGGTGGCCCACCAGTTGTTCTTGTCGCCGTACAGCACCACGGTCGTGTCATTGCTGATGCCCCTCGCTGAGGCCAGTTGCTCGAAACGCTCCCTGTCGATGTAGTCGCGCTGCACCGGGTCCTGCAAGTCGCTCAGCCAGTCGATCTTCACCGCGCCGGGGATGTGTCCCTGGTCGTACAGCAGCACGTCCTCGTCAGACTCCACTATGCGGATCGTAGGGTCGTCCAGGTGGTCTTCGAGCCACTGCGTCGATACCAGCGCCTCAGGGTGTGCGTACTCCGCGAATTCGGTGCTTGCGTCGCCGCCATGTTCGTTCTGCGTAAGTGTCGTTGCCATTGTTGTGCTCCTTTCAGATTTGCGTGAGTGGGGGAATAATTCCGTGGTCGCGTCGCCGCCTTGGCAGGTGAATCTCGTGCCCGCGGGCCGCGCCAAAGTCCACATAGATGTTCTCAGCGAGCGTGAGGCCGCCGTGGCCGGTATGATCCTGCTGCCCATGCCCGGCGTGCTCATGTTCTGTGTGGTCGTGATGGTGGTGATGCTCGTGGTCCTTATGTTGAGTCATTGCCCGGTTCTTCCTTTAAACCTTTCGAACCGCCGCGAAAGGACGGCTGCGAATGTGTGCGTCCGCTATCTAGCTGTTATACTGGGTCGAGTGTTCCCTGCTGGTGTCGCCGGTGCGAGCCATAAACAAAGGGCTGACCCCACCCGGCCAGCCCTCATAAAACAAGTAAGGTTACTCGTCCAGCATCATTGCTGCACTATCCTCTACCTCCGTCGGGAATCCAGCCACGGGCGTCGATGCTGGCCGCGCTACACGCAGACGCGACCAGCCACATACACGTGCAACAACAGAAGCACTCTGCGATAACCGCAAGCGTGGCGCTATTTTCTTTACCATATTGGCACTGTATGGTTGGTGAGATCACAGCTTCTATCCTCGTGTCCGTAACTACGAGCAGGTAGTATAGGTCTAAACTAATATACCATAAGACTCGGCTGAGTACAAGCGTCAATCTTTCACATTCGATCGGAGTGGTGTTGCCAGCCAGGGGCGTGGTGACTGTGGGGAGGCCCTGCCACCGTCGCCCTGTGGCTGAAGCCACGGGCTGACAAGGGGCAAAGTCTCCTTCGGAGACTGAGAAACCTTATTGTAGTCTCCGAAGGAGACTTTGCCCCTTGTCAGCCCGCCAATTCATTGGCAGGGCGCGCCCCCGGCCCACTTATCCCCGGGACGGCCCACACCTTTGTGCCGGGCATCAAGAAGGGCAACCTCCAACCCGTAGGCTAGAAGTTGCCCCTTTCGTTCCAATGCGCCCGGTCCGGCCTACCTTATTCCTGCCCCGACGGCGCTACTTAGCAAACGGCTCTACAAGCACCGCTAGCTCAGGCTGTGGTAGTGCATCAGCACCGGCGGCGGCAACAGGTCCGTCGCGGCACTCAGGCTGGGAGTCGGAAGGATCCTCTCGGTGGACAAGCACGTAAAGACCTGCGTCACACCGTCAATCTTCTTGACAGCCGCGCTGATCTGGTGGCGCTCCCGTTCTGAGGGTACCACACCCTCGATATAGGCGACCCCGTCCTCGACCTCGCACGTCACCGCGTCGATGTCGTCCGTAACCACGGCTACAACGTCGCGGACCCTGCGCTCCAGTTCGTAGTCTAACCCCGCCATCCCTTTCCTCCTGTCCGGTCATCTGCTTCGACTAAATCAGTGACCTCCGGCCAAGTTCCACCGACTATATAGGCAAGTCATGTGCCAGCTAGCGGCAGTACAGGCCCAGGACAGGTGTTAAGCTCAAGGTTGGAGCGTCAGAACGCCTTCCTTTTGGGTCTCGATATCCTCCTGGTTGTACAGGAGCGGGTTGTATTCGCCCCTTATCCAGAGCGGCAGCATGTCGCTGAAGTGCTTGCTGCCGGGTTGCCCCGACTCGCCCGTGGAGAACACTGCCAGCGAGTTGCTCCAGTTCGACAGGTCAACGATCATGCGGTAAGACTGGTGGTTCACCACGTTGAACGGCGCGACCCAGCTATACGAGCTTACCGCCACAGTCGTGTTGTCGCCCCCTATGGGCAGGCGTTCCAGGTTGAACAGCCCGCTGATAAGCTCCTGGTCCCCGAATGGGTGCACCGGCTGGACCGAGTGCAGCTTGCCCCACGTCCACTCCTGGCGGTTGTCCCCGAGGCCACCTTGCAGGTAGTCCAGCGAGGCGTTCAAGCTGCTGAGGAGTATGACGTCCCGGGTCTCTTTTTCGGCGGTGTCTTTTCGGTCCCACAGCGGGTCGTCCGGCTTCTCGAGTAGATCGCCCATAGCCAGCCAACTGTTGGTGCCTACGTTGGCGAGATAGTTCCCAAACACGTCGCGGGTCAGGTCGTCGCTGAGGGTCTCGGTGAGGGTGCGCTGCAAGAAGACTTCGTAGATGCTGGCGTTCACGCTGTCGGTGGTCAGCTTACCGTCCCAGCCCTTGAATCCCTCGACCACCTGTTTACCCCTGTCGTCCTCCGGCTTCAGGGCCGCGATATACGGGGCGATCTGCCTGGCAAGCAGCGACTGCACGTCAAACTGCATCGCCCTGAAGTCCTCCACCGAAAGCTTGTCCTTAGCCGTCAACATCTCGCGGATGCGCTCTATACGCCACGGCCCGGCGAAATCGCCCCTGATGGGCAGGTCGCTCTCGTCGCTGAACGGCTTGTTGTTGGCGGTCGCGATGAAGTGCTCCGGGGGATTGTAGGAGCGCGCAAGGTCATCGAACGGCACCGTCCCATCCCAGCCGTACTCGCCGGTGTAGCCGGGCGCGGGCAGGCTGCCGTCGCCCTTCTTGCGCACCGGGTACTCACCCGTCATCTGGTAGCCGATGTTCCCCTGCGTGTCGGCATACACGAAGTTCTGCCCCGGCACCGTCCACTTAGAGAGAGCGGCGCGGAAGTCCTGCCAGTTCGAGGCGGTCTGTAGCGCGTAGACGGCTTCGAACAGGTGCCCCGGCGTGTGTGCCGTCCACTGCATCGAGATGGGATCCTCAAGGGATGCGCCCAGGGGGTCTCTCGGGTCGAAGGCGTCGCTGATTATTGGCCCGCGCTCGGTGAGACGTACGGTGTAGGTGATAGGCTCCGCTCCCTTCACCTTTATGATCTCGGTGACCGTCTGGAGTGGCAGCCACTTCTCGCCATTCTGGTACTGGCCGGGGTGCCCTTGCGGGTCGAGCTTCTCAAGGTAGAGGTCCTGTACGTCGCCCCCCACGTTGGTCACGCCCCAGGCGATGTTCTGGTTGTGGCCTGTGATTATGCCAGGCGACGAGGCGAAGGAGAACCCCGCGACGTCGTACTTACCATCGGTGGTGCGCAGGTGCATCTGGTACCAGATGGAGGGATTGCGTACTCCGAGGTGAGGGTCGTTCGCCAGCAGGGGCTTGCCGGTCGCGCTCTTAGTGCCGTCCACGACCCAGTTGTTGGAGCCAAGCCCCTCAGTCGCCAGGTTGAGGAGCCAGGGCCTCACGTGCTTGTCGTACGCGGCAAGCATGGGGTTAGCCCGGCCCGAGTTCGCACCAGGTACCGTAACAGGCGCGTCCGCGGGATAGGTGTCCATGAGCCGGGCCGCCTGCTCCGCGCCCACCTGCTTCTGCAAGTCCGCCCACACTAGCTCGTGCGCCCAGTCCTGCGAGAGGTCCCACGCCTGGAACTTACCGAAAGCGATAGTATCTAGTGGCTTCCATTCCTCCATCGGGAGCCCGAGAATGCTGAATTCGATGGGCAGGCTGTCACCGTGGGTGCGGATGAACTCGTTGACGCCGCTGGAATACGCTTCCAGGGCGGCGAGCACGTCAGGGGGCAACTGGGCCAGTTCTGCCTGGGCCGCGCGGTTGAAGCCCACCGTGCGGAAGAACTTGTCGGTGGTCTGCGCCTCCTCGCTGGAACTCAACAGCTCGGACAGCCTGCCTTGCGATACGGTCCTGAAAAGGAACATCTGGAAGAGCCGGTCCTGGGCGTGGACGTAGCCCTGTGCGGCGTACAGGTCCTTTACGTTAGCGGCGACGATGTGGGGCACGCCAAAGTTGTCGCGAGTCACGGTGACGGGGGCCGAGAGGCCCTTGAAGGTCACGGTGCCGTTGGTGGTCGGCAGGGCGCGCTGCACCTGCCAGTAGGCAAAGCCGAAAAGCCCCCCGATGAGCACCGCCGCCACAATCCCTATAATGAGCAGCGTACGTCGCAGGTTGAAACGCCGCCTCCGCACGACAGCCGGGCCATCAGCAGGCTGCGACGGCACAATGTCTCGCGGGTCCGATTCGACCTGGGCTGTAGCGGTGGTACGGCCGTTACGAGCGGAAGTGGTAGTGCTCGACCTGCGCTGTGCCGACGAGCCTCTAGAGGCCTTCTTCGAGCGTGCCATGTTAGCTCCTTGGTGCAAAGACTCAGTGCCGCGCCACATAGGGCCGGGCACGCTGCCGAATATACGCAAAGCCTATTATATCAGACCCCGGCAACGCGCGGACCGTTTCGGGCAGCAAAAAAGGCAGGTCCGAGTGCCTGCCTGCGGGAGCCGATGGTGGGATTCGAACCCACGACCCATCGCTTACGAAGCGATTGCTCTACCACTGAGCTACGTCGGCGAGTGCTATTCTGGGTAACATTATACGGTGCCCGCGCCGTGGCTGTCAAGCGCGGGCCACACAGTATAGAAGCGTTGCGGGCTGTCAGGACTAGCCAGGGCGGCGGGGAGGCAACGCGCGCCGGCGGCTAGCCCTCGGTGTCCAACTCTATATAGAGTATGCTCCCCCAGGGGATGACGAAGTCGTAAGTCTTGTTGCGAGTGCCTGTCTCTTCCGCGTGAGCCACGGCCCGCACGTAGCGGTCCTCGAACGTCAACTCACCCTGGATCCAAGATATGCGTTCCTCGTACCCAGGCCCGCCGCCCGCTTCCGTTCTGGGCCGCCGGGCCGCCTTGTAGTAGACTTTACCTGTTGGCATATAGGGCCTCCTGAGCATGACCTGAAGTTGGTGACCAGTGCTCGGTAGTGGCACAAAATGTTGACCACCAGGTGGTAAGTGACTAAAAATTCACCCTATAGACCGAGACTACCGGAGACATTCTGCAAGGCGCGTACCACGAAATCCACGTGTTCCTCCAGGGGCTTCCCAAGCTCCTCCGCTCCCTGCCTTATGTCGTCCCGGTTCACTGCGCGTGCGAAGCCTTTATCTTTCATCTTCTTGACCACGGAACGCGCGTCCACTTCGGCCAAAGTCTTGTTGGGCTTGACCATAGCCGTCGCCATAATCAGGCCGCACAACTCGTCGCAGGCGAACAGCGCCTTGTCCTGCGGTTCTGTGCGCGGCACACCCGAATACGTGGCGTGAGACAATATCGACCTCGTCAGCTCCTGCGGCCAACCCATCTCCAGCAGCATCTCCACGCCCTTCGAGGGGTGTTCCTCCGCCGAGGGGTGTATCTCCCAGTCCCAGTCGTGGATGAGCCCCAGCGTGCCCCAGTACTCCTCATCAGCGCCATACTCGCGAGCGTAGGTCCGCATCGCCGCCTCCACTGCCAGCATGTGCTTGCGAAGGCCATCGTTCTGCACGTGCTGTTGCACCAGTTGCCAGGCATCCTCCCTGGTCTTACCGTTCAGGCTCAAAGTGTTGTCGGTCATGTGTGTAAGCTTCTCCCTGTATAGATGTGGCAACCACTATAGCAAACATGGGTGCCAGGCTTCCACCTTGCTTTCCGGCCCGCGCAAGGCAAAAACAAGGCCCCTCCCAACGACAGGGAGGGGCCTTGAACTAGTGCCGGAAGGCGTTACCTACGAGCGGGCGTCTGGCAGTTGGGGAAGAAGGTGTTAGCGGCAATCTTGGCAGCTTGCCCCCTCGTCACAGGGTTGTTCGGCCTGAAGTACGGCCTCCCCTCCTCTCCACACGGCTCATCGTCCCCTCCGCACGGGTACCCGGAGACTATCCCCCTCACGTACAGCCGCTCTACGTACACGTAGTACGATGAGGGAGAGTCGTCAGGTGGCAAGTCCTCGAAGCTCTGCCCTCCCGCGGGCTCTGTGAACCCTGCTGCATTGGACACTATCTTGGACATCTGCCCCCTCGTAGCGTTAGCTCCTGGCCTGAAGTACGGCCTGTTACCCGATTGGCATGGCTCCCCAGGTCCTCCGCACGGGTACCCTCCCATGATGTGCTCGTTGGACAACTGGTTGATCCACATGTAGAAGGGGCTGCCTGGCGGCACGTCCTGGTAGATCTGGGGTCCTGGGTCTCCTGTAGAGCCTGAAGCCCCTGCCACGATCTTACTGATCTGCCCTCTCGTGATCTGGTTAGAAGGGCGGTAGTAAGGATCGTCAGAGTTGCCGCAAGGCTCAGATTGCCCGGTCTCAGGGTTGGTGCCTCCGCAGGGGTAGCCGCTCACGATGCCTCTGCACGCAAGGCACCGCACGTACGGGTAGAACGAAGACACATCACTGCTCTGCGGCACGTCCTGGAACTGGATCGGGCACA
>DASVQO010000464.1:0-12236 GCA_036389075.1 Chloroflexia bacterium
TGCCTCGCCAAAGCCGGGTATGACGTCAGGGTGTTAGAGGGTCGCTCCAGGGTAGGAG
Source organism: Chloroflexia bacterium (assembly GCA_036389075.1). Classification (GTDB taxonomy): domain Bacteria; phylum Chloroflexota; class Chloroflexia; order QHBQ01; family JADMIH01; genus JADMIH01. Next base: position 59 of record DASVQO010000464.1, read on the forward strand.
CGGTGGTCAACACGGAGATAGCGAAGCCCGGCCGACTGGCCGGGCTTCGTTGTGTTGTGCTGCGATGTGCCTCTAGCGGAACCGCACGACGCGATCGTGGCAGCTGTGGGCCGCCTGCTGTCGTTGCGCCCGCGTCAGAGCCGTCGGGTTGATCCTGACCTCCGGCTCCTGATGAGCGTGCCCACACCTAAGGATAGCATTCCAAGGGCAAACATAACTGCCAGGAAGCTCTCATTGTTGTCGCCGGTTGCCGGCATTCCAGGTTGCCCGCCACCCTGAGCCTCCAACTGCGGTGGAACGCGGACGTGCGTCGCCTGCTCGTAGTCGTAGGCGAGGCCGAGCAACTTCGGTTCGCCCCAGCGCGGGCCGATGAAGGTGATCCCGAGCGGCAGTCCCGCGTCATAGCCGGCCGGGACCGTGATATCGGGGTAGCCCGACACCGCGGCTGCCGTCGACGAGCCGACGAAGTACTCGAAGTGGCCGCCGAGGTCGCCCTCGTCCGGGTTGTCGTTCGTCAGCCATGCGGACCCGTTGGTGAGCCCGATGATCGCGTCGAGGTCGTTCGCGGACATGAGCGAATCGATCGCAGCCTGAACGGGTGGCGTCGTCGTAGCGCGTAGCTGGTCGCAAGCCGCGTCACGGCCGTTCGTCTCCTGGGCAGCCTCGAAGATGGCGTCGTTCCACGGGCCTTCGAGGTTCGGGTGGGCCTTATCGAACGCGATCAGGTCAGCGAGCGTTTGCGGGTACGCCTCGCCCGACACCGGGTTCTTGCCGTGGACGTAGGTCTGGAGGTACGTCGCGATGTCCGACTTGAACTCGCACAGGAGCGCCGGGAACTCGTTCTCGGTCGCCGAGAGGTCGATGTCGGCCGGGTCCACGACCGTTGCACCCTGGGCCTTGAGCGCGGCGATAACGTTGTCGAGAATCGGCTCAACGACCGGGCCTACCAGCGTGGGGCTATAGGTGCCGGTGCGCCAGACGCCGATGCGAGCACCTTCGAGCGCCCTGTCGTCCAGGAACTGCGTGTAGTCGGTGAAGGCGTGGCCGGCCTGAGCGGCGGTGGCGGCATCCTTCGGGTCGACGCCGGTCACTGCGCCGAGGAGCACTGCGGCGTCGGTGACGTTGCGGGCGATTGGGCCTGCCGTGTCCTGGTTGGCGCTAATCGGGACGACACCTGCGCGGCTCCACAACCCGAGCGTCGGTTTGATCCCCACGACGCCGTTCGCGCCCGCCGGGCAGACGATCGAGCCGTCCGTCTCGGTACCGACGGCCGCGACCGCGAGATCGGCGGCAGCGACGACGCCCGAGCCCGAGCTAGAGCCGCACGGGTTGCGGTCGAGGGCGTAGGGCATGTTCGTCTGGCCGCCGATGCCGCTCCAGCCGCTGGACGACGGGCCGGACCGGAAGTTGGCCCACTCGGACAGGTTCGCCTTGCCGATGATAATCGCACCGGCGGCCTTCAGTTGCTTCGCGATGAACGCATCGCCGGGCGTGCTGCCGGCGAGCGCCCAGGAGCCTGCCGTCGTAGGCATGCCGGCGGTGTTGATGTTGTCCTTCACGATGATCGGAATACCAAGCAGTGGACGCCGGTCGCCCCGCCGCCGCGCTTCGTCGGCCGCTCGTGCGTCGGCGAGCGCCGTCGGACTGGTGCTGATCACCGCGTGCAGCAATGGGTTGAGCTGGCGGATCCGCTGGAGATAGAAGTTCGTCAGATCGACGGCGTTGATCCGGTGCTCGTTCATTAACGCCTGGAGTTGCGGGATCGTCGTCGCGTCGACATCAATCCCGGAGACCGTGGTGTTCGTCAGGTTCGCCGCGAGGCTGCCGGGCGCCGAGGGGGCGGACAGCCCGAGCAGTAGGGCGAGAAGGGTCGTCAGAAGGAGCAAGCGCCGAAGGCGGTTATTCATCGTGTGACCTCCAGGGATCCGGTGTGGTGGACGATGGTACCACGGCGCCGGGCTGGGAGCGGATCGGCTCTATAACCGTCCCGCCGGCACCTTAATGGCGCGGATTATATCACATGTAACCTGATAGGGTCAATGGGTTTGGCAGCGCGTGCCGGGAGCACTCCTGGTACCCGGCCCACCGAGTCTGGTTCTCTTGTTTCACCGCATATACCGGCCGCGCGGTAGGGAAACTATCCATACTCTCATGGTAGCGCAGGCACAGTACTCACCAGTACCATGCTCCAAACTTGCGGAAGGGAGCGTGCAGCCCCTCCTTTAGCCAGGCTCCCATTCCCGCAAACTGCGTTTCAGGCCACCGGCGTATATACTGGGACCCGTAGAATGATCAACTAAGGCAGTGAGAGGACAGCTTACCAGTGACGAACAGGAAAAGGATCGCCATAGTAGATGCAGGCCATAACGCCCTTGTATGTGCCTGCTATCTTGCCAAAGCCGGGCAGGACGTCACGGTGTAACCAACATAACACGGACCGGAAACGTGTTGTGTGGAATGACGGCTTCCCGGCGGGCACCGCGTGGTGGCCTTGGAGTATAGTCTGGTAGCGTGATCGCTTGGTAATCGTGGTAATATGATTACACAAGGAGTAACGTTGATGAAATCTTACTCTCGAATGCACGTCTCACGTCTAGCAGCCATAGTCGTTCTGTTCGCCCTCAGCGGAGTCGTGACATTATCTGCCATGCGCGGAAGGGAGTGGCCCGCGATTCAAAAGGTGGCAACGCCCGATCCCAAGGAGGTCGCAGCCATTAAGGCGGCCCTGGAACGCTCCTACGAGGTAAATGCTCTAGCTTCTACAACTTTCGATTTTTCACAGTATGCTGATGTCTACGTGGATGATGTAGCGGTGCCCCTCAGCGCAAGACAGGCAACGTTTGTGGAGCAAGTCCGAGCCGCAAGAGGCCCCGCAGCAAGAGACATCCTGCACGGGGGCTTTCTGAGCTTCAAGCTAGCCCAACTACTCGATGACCAGAGGGGCGTAGAGGCTTTAGAGAGGGTGGAAGCCAGGGCCAAGGTAGAGAACCGTCCTGTGACAGCAGCCGACCTCCAATCTATTACCGCAGGTGGCGCGGTTGGATCTCCTCGAGGGCGTGGCAATGTTGCTCTACCAGGCGCAGACCGGCAATACCAGTATACTTACAAGGAAATTGCAATAGACACCAGCGGCCTGCGAGCTGAAGTAACCTACGATGATGGCGCGGCGTTAGCAAAGGCATCACTTGTGAAAACCCCCGATGGTTGGAAAGTGGCTGGTATTCAAGCCATCAACATACACTTCTAGCTGGACATAGTACAATCGAGCTTGCTTGAACCAGGGCCACCTCGTTTGTTGGGATGGCCCTGGTCTGATATAGTGCCGGTATGTGTGGCCTTCAGTTCCAATATTGGTCCATGGAGGACAACAAGGGGGCGAGGGTTCTTACCCTCGCCCTTTGATCTCTACGGATAGGAAGTGGTAGTGAAGAAGAGTAGACTTGTTGTAATTGGCGCAGGCCACAACGCCCTAGTCTGCGCCTGCTACCTCGCCAAAGCCGGGCATGACGTCACGGTGTTAGAGGGTCGCTCCAGGGTAGGCGGGGCGGTCAACACGGAGGAGCTGTGGCCCGGCTATCAGGTGGATACCTGCTCAGTGATGCACATCCTCATCCACAAGACCCCAGTGATAGAGGAACTGGGGCTGCACCGCTTCGGCCTCGACTACATGCAGATGGACCCCTGGGGCTTCGCACCCTTCCCCGACGGCTCCCATATTCTCTTCTATAAAGACCTCGACCGCACCTGCCAGTCAATCGCCGCCATCTCGGAGCGCGATGCCGAGCGGTACCGCGCCTTCGTCGGCAAGTGGCACAAGTTCAACGAGCAGGTGTTCGAGGCGTTCGCCCGCTCGCCCGCGCCCGGCGCTATGATAGGCGGCATCGCCAGGCGCACGGCCATCGCTCAGATGCGCGGCGAGCACGACCCCTCTATGACAGGGGCCGAGTTGCTACGCGTGGTGCTGGGTAGCTACGACAAGATGCTTGCCGAAACGTTCGAGAGCGCGCAAGTGAGGGCGGCGGTCGGCTGGATGGCGGCACAGAGCGGCCCTCCCCCCTCCGAGGTGGGCGCGGGCGCGCTGGCGGGGGCGCACAGCCTGTATCACGACGTGGGTGCTACACGGCCCAGGGGAGGGTCCGGCATGCTCGCACAGGCGCTGGCCCGCTGCCTCGAGCATCAAGGCGGCACGGTGCGTTGCGATTCGCGTGTGAAGAGGGTGCTGCTCGGTGGTGGGAGTGGGGTGCGCGGCGTCGAGTTGCATGGCGGCGAGCGGGTGGCTGCCGACCTCGTGGTGTCGGGGGCGCACGTACAGACCACCCTGATGGAACTCGTGGGGCGAGAGCATCTACCCAGCCCCCTGTTGGGCAAGGTAGAGTCGCTGCGGGTGGGCAACGGTATTGGCATGACCCTGCGCTGCGCTATAGACGAGCTACCCGCCTACACCTCGTACGCCCCCTCTCAAGGGGGGAGCGCCGGTTGCCACCACGCCATGCAGCTTATCTGCCCCAGCGTTGAATACCTCCAGCAGGCTTACGACGACGCCAAACGGGGGCACCCGGCCCGCCAACCCGCGCTGGTGGCGATGACCCCCTCATCGGTGGACCCCTCTATCGCGCCGCCAGGCAAGCACGTGCTCTACCTCTGGGCGCAGTATCACCCCTACGACTTAGCGGGTGGTGAACGTTGGGACGACGTACGGGAGCGGGAGGCCAACCGCCTGCTCCAGACCCTGGCCGAGTACGCGCCCAATATGCCCGCCGAGGTACGCGACGTGGCCCACCACTACATACAGACGCCCCTCGACCTGGAGCGCAACCTGGGCCTGCTGAAGGGCAACATCATGCACCTAGACATGTCGCTCGACCAGATGTTCATGTTCCGCCCCCTGCCTGAGCTTGCCTATTACAGGACGCCCATAGAGGGCCTTTACCTTACGGGGGCGAGCACGCACCCTGGCGGCGGGGTGTCGGGCGCCTCGGGGCGAAACGCGGCCCACGCGGTGCTCTCGGACCTGGCGGGGAAGCGGCGCGGTTGGCGCGGGGCGGCCCTGGCGGGGGCGGGCTTGCTGGCGGCCGGGCTGCTGGCGGGGCGGCGTAGCGGGCGCAAAAAGGGGCTGGTCTAACTGTTGCTTTGCTTGTTGGCTATAATGGTAGTGAATATGCGAAACGGGTGGCCTCGCTAAATTGCCGCCCCGGATGACAAAGAACACATACAAAAAGGACAAGGACCAGATATGTCACTCGATCAAGTCACACAGGACGCGCCGTCTACCCAGCCCCAACAGGTGATAGAGCCTGTGGACCCCACCCTCTATGCGACGGGCGCTCGCCTTCAGATGCCTAACGCGCTGGTTGGCATGGCCTTCCAGGGGCACTCACCCACGCAGCACCAGCTTACCCTTGACGTGGACCCGCAGTTCGGAGGGGCCAACGCCGGGCCGGAGCCGCTCGATTTGCTGCTCCTGGCGCTTGGCTCGTGCACGGGCATGGACGTCATCTCGATACTGCGCAAGAAGCGACAGGCGGTGTCTCATTACAGCATCAACGTGTACGCCAACCAGGCGCAAGAGCACCCCAAAGTGTTCACGGAAATAGTGGTGGAGCACGTAGTGGAGGGCGACCACGTCGATCCCAGGGCCGTGGCCCGCGCCATAGAGCTTTCGACCGGCAAGTACTGCCCCGTCCACATAATGCTCGCCCAGGCCATCAAGATAGACCACGTGTACCGCATCATCGACACCTCGGCTTAATAGACGGAACCGCCAAGAACGCCAAGAACGCCAAGAGCGCGCCAAGATTAAGATTAGTTTTTTCACCGCAGAGACGCAGAGAGCGCAGAGGTTACGCAGAGATTGTGGTGGTGTTCTAAGCAAGAGGACCAGGGTACGACGTGCGTACCCTGGTCCTCTTTGTACCCTCTAAACCTCACCTATCTTGGCGTGGTCCTTGGCGTTCTTGGCGTCTTGGCGGTTTCGTCTATTACTATGGTGCCTGGCAGTTGGGGTAGAAGGTGTTGGCTACTATCTTGGCCGTTTGCCCCCTGGTGACGTTCTCGTTGGGGCGGAAGTAGGGGCGGTCCTGGTCGTCGCAGGTCTCGCCTGGGGAGCCGCACGGGTAGCCTGAGATTACCCCCTGGTTGGCGAGCCTGTTGACCCATATGAAGAATGGGCTGCCCTCCGGCACGTCCGCGAACCTGGGCTGGCCGGGGTCGCCGGTGAGTTGCGCCGTTTCGCTCACTATCTTCGACACCTGGCCTCGCGTGGCGTTGGCTGCGGGCCGGAAGTATGGCCTGCTACCCGGGCCGCACGGCTCGGAGGGGACCGACCCGCAGGGATAGCCGCCTATGTAGCCCGCGTTCGCCAGTTGCTGTATGGGGCCGTAGAAGGGGCTGCCGGGGGCCACGTCCTCGAACGTCTGCTCCCCGGTTGGCGCGTCCAATTCGGCGGAAAGGGCCACCATCTTGGCTATCTGGCCCCTGGTGACGTTCGTGTTGGGGCGGAAGTACGGTTCGTCGCCCCCGTTGCATGGCTCGCCCCGCCCGCCGCACGGGTATCCCCCCACGATGGAGCGACACGCCAGGCAGCGCACGAAGCTGTAGAAGGTGGAGCCTTCCCCGGTCGGTGGCACGTCCGCGAACTGGATGGCGCAGCCCGAAGTTGTAGCCGTAGTGGTCGGCGTAGCGGAAGTTGGGGGCGGGCAGACGCCGCTAGGCCGGTTGGCCGATCCTGGCGCGGTCCCCAGGACCACATCTAAGGTGCCCCCGCAGGGAGTGGCCGTGGCGGCTGGCTCCAGGGTCGCGGTGCGCGTAGCGGAGTTCGTAGAGGAGCTTGTAGCAGTGGCGCTAGGCGGGACCGCCTGTGTGGCAGTAGCAGTAGCTGTGGCGGTGTCGGTGAGGGTGGCTGTAGGTTCGGTGGTGGGCGTGCTGGTGGCAGTGGGTGTGTGCGTGAGTGTGGGGGTGGAGGTAGGCGTGTTGGTGGGGGTGCGGGTGGCACCGGAGCAGGGGTCGATGACGTTGACTGTGCCCGCCATGCCAGGGTGCAGCTTGCACTGGTAAGTATAGGTGCCGGGCGTGTTGAAGGTGTAGCTGAAGCTGTTGCCGGGCGGTATGTTGCCGCTGTCCCACAGGCCGGTATTGCTGGTGCTGGTATGGGTGTCTCCCTGGCTGGTCCAGCGCACGGTGCTGCCTGCCGGGATGGTGATACTCGCGGGGGCTATCGCGGCGGCTTCGTACACGTCCTGTGTGGTGGTCTGGCAGTACCCGGCAACGGCTGCATAGGCATCCACCAGGCCGTAGCCGAACAGGTTGTTGGGTATGGTGGTAGGGCCGGTGCCGCCGCACACCTGGCCCCCCGGCACCGTGATGTCGGGGTCGGCGGTGTTTTGCAGGAGGGTCTTGGTCGTGGTGATGTCGCGTTGCAGGTCGGGCCAGGCGTTCCACAGCAGGGCCACGGACCCCGCGACATGGGGGCTTGCCATCGAGGTGCCGGTCAGTTGCCCGTAGCCGCCGCCCTTCAGCGACGACCTGACGTTCTGCCCCGGCGCTGAGATATTCGGCTTGAGGCGGTTCGAGCCGTCCACGGTCACCGGCCCCCGGCTGCTGCCGCTCCATAGTTCGTCGGTAATGGTGGTGCCGCCCGTGGTGAAAGTAGCGTCATAGATGGCGATTGGCTGGTTCACGCTACCGCACGTCGAGCCGCTGTTGCCCGCCGAGGAGACCACGAGTATGCCCGCCGCCTGCACGTTCTCCACTATGGGCTTCAACACCTGGAGGTTGGCGCTGTCGCAGCCCTCCGAGGGCGTGCAGCCCCAGCTATTGTTGACCACGTGGGGGCGCAGGTCGGGATTGGCATTCTGGCCCGCCAGGTCGTAGGGCGCGAGGAAGAACTGCAGGCACTCGGTGTAAGTTTGGGGGGTGCCATTCCCGGCCGTGTCCATGCTGCGGCAGGCTATCCAATCAGCGCCGGGGGCTACGCCTATCTGGTTGCCGACGCCGTCATCGCCCACCGCGATGCCGGTTACGTGGCTGCCGTGGCTGTAGCCTTCGCACGGCACGGGGCTGTTGCCGGGGCAGGTGCTGGGGTCGGTGTGTATCGCGTCGTGCCAGTTGTAGTTGTGGTCCGCTGTGGCCCCGTTCCAGCCGCGATATTGGGGCTTCAAGGCCGGGTGGTCCCACTGCACGCCTGTGTCGTTTATGCCGATGACGATGCCTTCGCCCCTGTAACCGAGGCTCCAGACTTCGGGGGCGTGTACCCGTGCAATGTTCCACTCCACGGCCTCGGGGCTGAGGGAGCCGTCAGCCTTGCCTGGCAGCACGGGGCCGGCAATCACGCGCCTGCGGGCATTCGACTCGATCAGCTTTACGTCGCTACGGGCCGCCAGTCTCTCCACCAGGGCGCGGTCGCCGTGGGTAAAGATGACGTTGGCGACCCAGAAGGAGGTGTAGCCGGTGCCGAGCGCGTCAAGTTCCGCGCGCAGCCCCGCCTGCGTCCTACCGGCGTGCGACCTGAGGTTGTCGTAGACGAAGCGGCCGCGGGCGTCCCTATCGGTGATGCTGTAGGCGGCGCTCAGGTCTGCCTGCTCTGCCAGCAATATGGCGATGGGCGCTACTTGCCCGCCAGCCGTGGCGCTCAGCACGTCCGGGGCGATCTTGCTCGCGGGCTGGGCGGGGAGGGTGCCCGACCCCACCGAGGCGCGCGCCGGCACGCCCGCCGAGGCGAGGGGGCCTCCAGCCAGTAGCGAACCCGACGCCAACAGCAAGGCGAGCGCCGCTACGATCCTGGCGACGGCTTTGGCGCGTGCGGCCTTATGCAAGTTGTGCTCCTTCCTCTGCGTTTAAAGTGACATTGCGCGGGTGCTGCCCTGCCCGGTCAGTCCCCGTCCCTGGCCTGGTAGTCTTTCACGTACTGCTCGCGCTGGGCTTCCAGTTTGTCCCAGGTCGCCTGAGGCACGAGGGCCTTGACCGCTTCGTACAGGTGAGCGGCGGCGCTTTCCTGGAAGCCTTGCAACTGGGTGGGGATTTTGTACGTCTTGCCGCCGGCGGTAATCTCCGCCCATTGCACGCTCCCGCCGACGGGTGGGTCCTGCACCCTGCCCCAGTTCTCCCGGAGCAGCTTGCGGTCCACGACCAGGGCGTACAAGCCGGCAAGCTGCTGGCTGGTGACGGTGATAGTCTCGGTCCAGGTAGGGACGCCCTTCGATTCGTAGTCGGGCCGGTAGACGATCTGCCCCTGGGCGCCGGGGCCGACGCGAATAGTGTACTCGTAGTGGTATGGAGGCGGCATACTGCCGGCCCGCCATTCGTACTGGACGCTGAAATCGGCGGGTGGCGGCTGCATCTTGTCTCCTGGTGTGGGGGTGGGCCTGGCCTGGGCCGGTGTGGGTGTAGCGCCATCGAGTCCTGCCTGGTTGCAGGCCGCCAACGGCAACATGCTCAGAGTGGCCGCCGCCAGTATGATAGCCCTGGCCCCTATGAACTTCGGCATGGTAAATCTGCTCACATAATCTCCGTAGCGCCGCAGTGCGCCGAGGGCGTGCCACACAAAGCTACTGTACCGTAGCCCCCCAGGCGTGTCAAGGCAGCCATACCCTCCCAGGATGGTCCCTCCGACCGATTGACGTGGGGTTTTGGGGTGCGCATACTCCCTGTGTGCTATGTGTTGCGTATTCATTCACCGCAGAGACGCAGAGAGCCTGCCCTGAGCGCAGCCGAAGGGGCGCAAAGGCACGCAGAGAAGGATGGAGGGTATTCTGAGTAGAGGCAGCATTGTACAGTAAGATGTTGCTCCTACCCTTTACCAAACCTTCCCTAATCTCTGCGTGACCTCTGCGTCCTCTGCGTCTCTGCGGTGAATAACCGGTACCGTATGGCACAATGTCACTCGTACGGGGACGTACAGGAAAGGAGGCAAATACGATGAGCGACGAAACCAGCAAGCAGACCGGCGAGGGGCACGGCTTTTGAGCCGATGAGCAAGAGGCGGCGCGGCTACCCGTCCGAGCGGGCGGTGAAACGCGGTAAGAGGGTGGTGCGCGGGTACAAGGAGCTTGTGGAGAAGCTAGGTAAGGACGACCTCTGCCCCTGCGGCTCGGGGAGGCGCTTTCAAGCGGTGCTGCCGCAACTCGGGGAACTACGACGGCTCCGAGCGCGACTACTACTTTTAGGGAATAGCAGAAGGGGCGTGCAGGTGATGCGCGCCCCTTTCGTTTTGCCGGACTTGGCAAACCTGGTTCTTACGTCTGGACCTCTTCCTCGTCATGTTCGTCGTCCTCAGAACCACCGCCATCAGTCTTTGGGACCGTTGCTTGCCATGTCATCGCAGTCACCTCCTATGTATGAGAACCTGGCCTGCCGGACGTCACACTTTAGGATGGGGCAAGTATATCACAGTATGTAGTATGCGTACAGACCTCACTAGACCTCACTAGACCTCACTTCAAGGCGCGCTCCGTCCGGTAGGCCGGGGATATGGCAAAGCTGATAGTGAGCTATGGAACCAAAACGGGGGACACTGCGTCCTAGTATGGTCGGGTACGTCATGAGTAATGGGTGCAGGAGCGTTAGAATAGCACGATAGTCGAAGGAAGGCCTATATGAAGCGTAGCTGCATTGTTGCTGGCGCCATCCTAATCCTGGTGACCGTTTCCAGCTTCATGCTGCCTGAAAAGGCGCATGCCAACATCTGCGTAGAGTACGCACTTCCTGTAGAAATAGCGCGGGCGAAGGCAGATTCGGTCTTTACCGGTAAGGTAATCGCGATTACCGAGGGTAGAGATAACTCAGCTATATTTTCTGGAGGCCTGCCGTTCCAGGATGTCACTTTTGAGGTAATGACGGCCTGGAAGGGGGTCTCTCAGCCTGAGGTTACCCTAAGACAGATTGGGGTAGATTCCGCGTTCGAGTTCCAACTAGAGCGCAGTTACCTGGTATACGCTGCCCACTCGTTCGCCAGCAACTGCACGAGGACTAGCCTGCTTGATGTGGCTACTGCCGACATCCGCGCGCTGGGCCAGGGCCGGGTCCTAAAAGAAGCCAGTCCTGCCAGCGACCCTACCAACCCGGCATTGCTGTTTCTCGCCTTGCTTGTGTCTGCGGTCCTTGGGGCCGTTATACTTCGCCATAGGAGCCGCTCCCTCCCTGGTCGTTAGAACATCTAACACTATGCTTTACCCATAGAGATGGGCCGAAAAGAAGGGGCCGTGCTGGTGATGCACGGCCCCTTCTTTTTCTTCCTAAAATCCGTAATTGGTAATTAACTTCTCCGTGGGTCGTCCGCGCCGCCTTTGTTGCCGAGGTCGTCTATGTCGAGGGAGTTGATGAAGTCGCGGAAGACGGAGAGGCGATCTTCGTCCACGCGCTCGCCCTGGGAGAGGGATTCGTTCGCGGGCACCTCTTCGGGGTCTTTGGAGGCCCCATCGGTGTCGATGGTGATGCCAGCTTTGTCCATCACGCGCTCTTCCACGTAGATGGGGCACTTGCAGCGCACGCCGAGGGCTATCGCGTCGGAGGGGCGGGAGTCCACCTCCGCGTGGCGGCCTTGCACGTCGAGGACGATGCGGGCGAAGAAAGTATCGTCGTGGAGGTCGTTCACGAGCACGTGGGTCACGGACGCGCCAAGCTCGGAGATGACGTTGCGGAGCAGGTCGTGCGTGAAAGGCCGCTGAACGGGCACTTCCTGCAATTCAAGCGCGATAGCATCGGCCTCATACGGCCCGATCCAGATTGGCAGGTACCTTTCGGAGTCCACCTCCTTTAGAATGACCACGCGCTGCTGAGTAACCAGGCTCACCCTGATGCTCTCTATCTTACACTCAATCATCGACTTACCGCCTCCATCTAGCACAGGGAAGAAGAAAATAGAATGACGCTTGCCTTCACTGCTATTGTACTGTCTTTTTCCTGCCTTTGTAAAGACATAACGAGGGTTAGGAGCGCCGGGTAGAAAGTCTATGTCATGCAATTCTAAGGCCACGCTTTTGCGCTTGTCACCTACATTAACGCAACGGGCTTGATGTGAGTTTCAGTTGTGCCTGGCATGTAGCACGATGCTGGGGTTCATGGTAGGGGCATCGGGCTGCCCCGTGGGATGCCGGCATGGACGCCCTGTGGCTAAAGCCACGGGCTGAGAAGTAGCAAAGTCCCCTTCGGGGACTAAGGAACATCATGTAGTCTCCTAGTCTCC
>DASVQO010000465.1:0-19645 GCA_036389075.1 Chloroflexia bacterium
GAGCCCCTCCGTTCCGCCCAGCACGCCCACCATCCGCCGCATCGTCCATACCTGCTTCAGCGTGCTCTCGTCCATCAGCAGCTCTTCCCGCCGCGTGCCCGACTTCTGGATGTCCATTGACGGGAACACCCGCTTCTCCGCCAGCTTGCGGTCCAGGTGCAATTCCATGTTCCCCGTCCCCTTGAACTCCTCGTACACCACGTCGTCCATCCTCGACCCCGTGTCCACCAGGCAAGTCGCGATGATCGTCAGCGATCCCCCCTCCTCGATGTTGCGCGCCGCCCCGTAAAACTGCTTCGGCGGGTACAGCGCGATAGGGTCCATACCACCGCTCAGCGTTCGCCCCGAAGGCGGCATCATCAGGTTGTACGCCCGCGCCAGCCTCGTCAGCGAGTCCAGCAGTATCACCACGTCCCGCCCGCTCTCCACCAGCCGCTTCGCCCGCTCCAGCGTCATCTCCGCGACCTTCGTGTGGTTCTCCACAGGCTCGTCGAACGTCGAGGCCACTACCTCGCCCTTCACCGACCGCATCATGTCGGTCACTTCCTCCGGCCGCTCCCCGATTAGCACCACCATCAGGTACGCCTCGGTCGGGTAGTTCGCCGTGATGCCGTTCGCGATAGACTTGAGCAGCATCGTCTTGCCCGCCTTCGGTGGCGATACGATCAGCCCGCGCTGCCCCCGCCCCACCGGCGCGACCAGGTTCAGCAGCCGCGTCGAAAGTATATTCGGCGCCGTCTCCAGGTTGTACATCTCCGTCGGGAATATAGGCGTCAGGTCCCCGAAGTGCGGCCGCTTCTTGGCCGTCTCCGCGTCCAACCCGTTCACCGCCTCTACCCTCAACAGGCTGAAGTACTTCTCCCCCTCCTTTGGCGGCCTCACCTGCCCCACCACCTCGTCGCCCGTCCTCAGCCCAAACCGCCTTATCTGGCTCTGGCTCACGTATATGTCCGACTGCCCCGGCAAATACCCCGACAGCCTCATGAACCCGAACCCGTCCTCCATGATCTCCAGTATGCCCCGCTTGAATATGTTCCCCTGCTGCTCCGTCTGCGCCTGCAATATCCGGAATGCCAGCTCCTGCTTGCGCAGCCTGCTGTACCCCGATATGTCCAGCTCTTTCGCCATGTCCTGCAATTCGTCCAAATTGCGCGTCTCGAGCTCCGCCAGCGTCAGCGCCAGTCGCCCGTCGCTCGCCGCCAGCGCCGCCTGCTCGGCAGCCCCCGTCAGCGTCTCCCTCGGCAGGCTCGCCCCACCGTCAGCCGCCCCCACGGCCCCGTTGCCGTTGCCGTTCACTTCCCGCGTGCGGTAGTTGCGCGGCCCGGTCGGCGCGCGGTTGCCCCGGTCCCCCCGGTCGTCGCGGTTCTCCCGCTCCCCGCCCCGGTCGCGGTACACGCGGCCCTCGCCGTCCTGTGCGTTGCGGCTCCGGTAGCCCCGGTTCTGGTTCGGTCGTCTTTCCATCTTGTGCTTCCTTATCCTATTCGGGACAACTTGTCCCCGTGATGTACTGCCCTGATATATCGTATAGTCCCCGAGCGCGAGCGCATCACCACCGACTCCGTTATCGCCGTGGTCCCCGTGATCCGCACCCCGCGCAACAGCTCGCCGTTCGTTATCCCCGTGGCCGCGAAGTACACGTCGTTGCTTCGCACCAGGTCGTCCATCTTGAATATCTTGTCCGGCTCCGCCCCGTGCGACATCGCCAGCCGCTTCTCTTCTTCACTGCGGAATACCAGCCTGCATTGCATGTCCCCGCGCATCGCCTTGAGCGCGCACGCCGAAATTACGGCCTCCGGCGCGCCCCCTATCCCCATGAGCATGTCCACGCCCGTGCTCTCGTCCGCTGCCGTGATAGACCCCGCTACGTCCCCATCAGGGATCAGCCGCACCCGCGCCCCCGTGTCCCTGATCTCCTTGATTAGCTGCTCGTGCCTCGGCCTGTCCAACACCATGATCGTGATGTCGCCGCTCTCCCGCCCCATCGCGTAGCTCACAGCCTCGATGTTCTCCGCCACGCTCTTGCGTATGTCAATAGACCCCCGCGCCCGCCTCCCCACCGCGATCTTCTCCATGTAGTACACCCCCGGAGGCGCGCTGTACATCGTCCCTCGCTCCGCCAGCGCCACCACCGCCACCGCCCCAGGCATCCCGTACGCCAGCAACCTCGTGCCGTCCACCGGGTCCACCGCTATGTCCACGCGGGGCGGCCGCCCGTTGCCGAGCTCCTCCCCTACATAAAGCATCGGCGCTTCGTCCTTCTCCCCCTCCCCGATCACCACCACCCCGTCCATGTCGATAGTCGAGAGGGTACGGCGCATGGCGTCCACCGCTTTCTGGTCCGCGGCGTTCTTGTCGCCCCGGCCCATAGCGTCGATCGCGCTCAATGCCGCCGCCTCGGTTACCCTCACCAGTTCGAGGGCGAGGTTGCGCTGCATCTGAACTGTCATAGTTCGGCTACACTCCTCCACACTGAGGTATTCACTTGGCCTGCCATTAGGAGAATTGAAACGGGCATATTCGCTGAGTAGATGCTATATCGTTGCGGGGGCGCGTGTGACATTATGCACGGTCTGCACGGCGCGGGAGCGTTCGGGGTATGGCGCACGAGCGTGGTCCGGCCTCAAATTCGCATGCTCGCACGGGGGAACAGCCGCTCACTGCTAACAATTGGAGTATGTCATCCGGGAAGTGGCACGCACTCTACTTGTAGCATGATGCTACGCGGTGCGAATAACGGTAGCTCTCGGAGACGCCAGGCACAACGAAGGCCGCAAGCGCCTCACGGCACGCATTAAAACAGGGACTTGGAGCAGAAGGCAGGGAGCCTAACGTAATAAGGAAGCGAAATCACACCGGTGAGGGGCGGGGAGATAGGGATTCGAACCCTAGAAGCAGTTCAAAAACCGCTTAACCGCTTAGCAGGCGGCCCCATTCGACCTCTCTGGCATCTCCCCGCGCTCGTTTAAAGCCATGCGCGTCTGGCTGTTAAGGATTATAGCAAATACCCCCACCTTATGCAAGGTGGAAAACTCCACCCCTTCGCCCGCGTCAATATTGCACATACAGTAGTAGGTGGACTTAGTCATTCTGAACGCAGTGAAGAATCTCGTCCAACAGCACCCAGGCAGCCCCTTTGTTTGCCCCGCTGTCTTCCGCCACCTCCATAGGCAAGGGGTAACATCCCGGTCGAGGACGAGATTCTTCACTGCGTTCAGAATGACAAGGCCCCACCCACCACTCCTATCCTACTTTGACACAGCCCTGCTCCACCCTTCCTCCCCCAGGACTTAATCATTCTCGGCAATCAGGGTGGGTTGCCTCCACGTGTTGCCCTGCCACTAAAACGTTTGGTGTGAATTGTTTGCTGTTGTAGGCACGAAAGGGGCGTGCAGATGGGGGTTTGCTGTCGATTATGGCCTTTTTCACTGCCTACTCAGGCACGACTATCTAATTCACACCAAGCGTTAAAGTGGCAGGCTTACAAGAAGCAAGTCCTCTATGGCACTGAGGAACATCCTGTAGTCCCCGTAGGGGACTTTGCCCCTTCTCAGCCCGTGGCTTCAGCCACAGGGCGTCGCCAGTCGCCCCGTTCCCCTTTGAATTCCACCGGCAGTATTGAACTCCACCCGAGAATCTGCTATACTCGCCCCAATCAGGTATGCCCGCCGATATACCCTTTGGGTATCTCTTTCACTATCTCCTTTAGTGACCAGCGGCTTCTCCTGCCGGGCGCTTAAGCTTCGTGCTTGCTCACTACATCTACCCGGTGCCTTCTTCATGACCAGGCGCTACATACAGTCCTCCCACCGCCCTCCCCCACCTTCCTATCCACTTCCCGACTCCTGTATTCAAATGGTCATCCTGACGCCAACTGGGTCCCGCTGGGCAGGCATAGCACCGGGGCCGTCTTGAGGCTAAGGGAGAGATCCCAGTCTCGGCCATGTTTGATTGCTTTGTAAGGAAGGAAGGGGGAACATCCATGTTAAATCCCGCAGAGGACAAGCGCCGCCTGGGCACGGCGATGATCATATTTGCCCTCATGTTGGGGGCCATGCTCACCGTAACCGTTGCACTAGCAGGCTCACCCACCAATCGAGCCGCGGCCCAGGCCTACTACCAGGACCCCAGCAAAGGCGTCCCCAAACCGCCCAAACAACCCGAAGACCCCCGCAAAGGCCCGGAGCGCACTTCCCCACCCAGCGCCATCAACATACAAGGCATCCCCCAGAGCGAACCGTTAGCACCCATGGGCGGCGCGTGCGGCCCCGCCTCTATCTACTTTGATTACGAGCCTAACAACACCATCGCCACCGCCGAGCCGCTCTCCTCCACAATCCGGGCCGAGGTGCGAGGCTCCATCGACTACGGCGGCGACGTCGATTACTACTCTTTCACCGCCAATGCCGGCGACCGCATCTGGGCCTACGCCTTCACCCTCGGTGCCACCAGCAGCACAGACGTCCAACTCGGCCTGCTCAACGCCCTCACCCAGACGATCCAGCATGACGATGACAACGGCTCGCAGGCCGATCTGTCGTCGGCCCTCGCTGGCACGGTCATCACCCAGACCGCTACTTACTACTTGAAGATCAACGCCTTCAGCAGTACCTCCACCGTGTTCAACTACACCCTCTTCATCGACCACACCTCCTCTCCCGCCGTTCCGGAGATCGAACCCAATAATACCTTCACCCAGACTAACACCTACACGATGGGTACCGTGGTCACCGGCACCATCCCCATCACCACCGACCTGGATGTCTACGAGTTCACCTTCAACGACGACAAGCGCTACATCTTCCAGGTGGACGGCGACCCCGAACGCGACGGCAGCGAGTTCAACCCCAACTTCGACCTGATGAACACCTCCGGGGCCGTGCTCGTGACCGTGGACAGCGACAGCGCGTTCGACGTGCGCGAGATCAACTCCGAGAACGCCGCCTTCTTCATCGACACCGGCGGCCCTCCCACCGCCACGTTACTCATACGCGTGCGCCCGGAGGGCAACGTCACCGGTACTTACAACCTGCACATCTGGGAGACGGCTAACACAGTCTGCGGCAGCACCCCCACACCCACCGCCACCAATACGGCCACCCCGGTGTGCAACACCTTCTTCTCCGAGCTAGAGCCGAACGGCACCTTTACCACTGCCCAGCAGTTGCCCACCCTCTACAACCTTGAGGTACGTGCCCCCATCCAACCCGCCGGAGATATAGACTACTACAAGGGTGCCGCCCCTGCCGGCAGCAAGCTCTGGGCCTACCTGTTCACCGGCCAGTCAACTTCAGGCGCGGACAGCGAGCTGCGCGTGCTCGACGCCTTGAGCAATACCATCCAGTACGATGACGACAACGGCTCTCAGTCCGCCGCCTCTTCCGGCATCGCGGGCGCTCCCATAACCCAGACCGGCGATATCTACTTCAGACTGAACGAGTTCAACAACGACGGCACCATCACACCCTACCTGCTCCTCATCGACCTCACATCCGCGGTGCCCAACGTAACCGAGGTAGAGGCCAACGACGTCTACACGCAAGCCAACATGGTAACGGTTGGCGACCTCATCACCGGCACCATCCCTATTACCACCGACCTCGACGTATTCGGCTTCCCCGCAACCGCCGGGGACCGCATCATCTTCCAGGTCGATGGCGACCCTGAGCGCGACGGTGTCCAATACAACCCCAATTTCCAGATACTCGATTCTGCGGGTGTTCAACTTGCAGCCGTAGACAGCGATAGCACGCTTGGCGACAAGCGGTCGGAAAACCACGCCTTCACCTTCGGCTCGCCAGGCACGTACTACATCAGGCTCAGTTCCGACGTATCGGGACCGCCCACAGGCTCCTACAACCTCCACCTCTGGCGCACCGGCAACCCACCGTGCTCCAGCCCCACGCCCATCGCCACGGCTACCTCCACTGGTACCTCAACCAATACGCCTACTCAGACCGCCACGGACACCAACACGCCTACACAAACAGGCACATCCACCAACACGGTGGCACCCACCAACACCGTGGCCCCTACTAACACTGTCGCGCCCACTAACTCAGTAGCGGCCACCAACACTGTGGCAGCGTCCTCCACTACCGTATCAGCCAGTTCCACAGCCGTAGCCAGCAGCACGGTCGCGGGCGCCACAACTACAGTCGTAGCCACGGCTACCGTGTGCACCATCAACTTCCCCGATAATAACCCCGGCGACACCTTCTACACCTATATCAGGTGCCTGGCCTGTCGTGGTGTTGTAACCGGCTTCCCCGACGGCCTCTTCCACGCCGAGAGGAACATCACTCGCGGCCAGATCTCTAAAGTGGTCTCCAACGCAGCAGGCTTCAACGAGGACCCAGGCTCTCAAATCTACGCCGACGTGCCCCCGGGCTCCACCTACTACCCCTACATCAACCGTCTCACCAACAGAGGCATAATGTCGGGCTACCCATGTCCCACCAGGCCCAACGGCGCGCCATGCAGCCCCGACGACCCTGCCATCTTCCTGCCCAACGCCAACGCCACGCGCGGGCAGCTAGCCAAGATCGTCTCTAACGCCCAGGGCTACAACGAAGCCGTGAGCGGGCAGATCTACGCTGACGTACCCCCGGCGGGAGAAGGCAGCCAGTTCTACGAGTGGATCATGCGCCTCACCAACAGAGGTGTCATGGGCGGCTACCCCTGCGGCAGCCCCGGCGAGACCTGCGACGGCCAGAACCGCCCCTACTTCCGCTGGAACGCCCAGGTCACCAGGGGCCAGACCTCCAAGATCGTGGCTAACACCTTCTTCCCGAACTGCCAGACCCCATAGCCTGAGCAGCAGAGGAAACCACTAGGACGCCACGGCTAAGTACGTGTCACAAGCCACAGGACCAGGGTACCCCACTAGGTACCCTGGTCCTCTTTGCACCGCCTGAACAACCGAAATCTCTGCGTAACCTCTGCGCCCTCTGCGCCTCTGCGGTGAACCCGTACTTATTCTTGGCGCGTCCTTGGCGTCTTTGGCGTCTTGGCGGTTTCGTCATCACTTCATATAATGCCCCTAACCACCATTGGAGGCACCTATGAAGGAAGCGGACCGCCGCACCGCCGAGGGCATTCTCTTTACCGACCAGTACCAGCTCACCATGGGCCAGGTCTACTTCCGCGCCGGGCTGCACGAACGCCAGGCCCAGTTCGACCACTTCTTCCGCAACTACCCCGACTACGGCACCCACAAGGCAGGCTACTGCATCAACGCCGGCCTCGAATGGCTCCTCGATTGGATGCGAGAGGCCCACTTCCGCGACCCCGACATCGACTACCTCCGCGCCCAGGAGGGCAGGGCGGGCACCCCCGTCTTCGGCGACGATTACCTCCAGTGGCTACGCCACTATGGCAACTTCGACGGCCTCAGCATGCGCGCCATCCCCGAGGGCCGCGTGGTCCACCCCCACGAGCCGCTCACCGTCGTCCAGGGCCCCCTCGCCATGTCCCAGATCCTCGAAACCGCCCTCCTCAACCACCTCAACTACCCCATCCTCGTCGCCACCAAGGCCTCCCTCATCAAAGATAACAGCCGCGGCTCCCTCCTCCTCGAATTCGGCCTCCGCCGCGCCCAGGACAAGGGTGCCAACGCCGGTGCCCGCGCCGCCCTCATCGGTGGCGCCGACTTCACCTCCAACGTAGGCGTCTCCCACGTCCTCGGCTACCAGCCGCGCGGCACCCACGCCCACAGCATGGTCCAGCTCTGGATGACCCTGGGCGAGGGCGAGCTTGCCGCCTTCCGGGCCTACGCCGACACCTACCCCGACGATTGCAGCCTCCTGGTAGACACCATAGACACCCTCGAAAGCGGCCTACCCAACGCCATCACCGTCTTCGAAGAGCTGCGCCGCAAGGGCCACCACCCCGTCGGCATCCGCATCGACTCCGGCGACCTCGCCTACCTCAGCATCCAGTCCGCCAAAATGCTCGACGCCGCAGGCTTCCCCGACACCTCCATCGTCCTCTCCAACGACCTCGATGAGATGGTCATCTGGCAAATTCTCACCCAGATAGTGGAGGAAGCGCCCCGCTACGGCATGGACCCCGACAAGCTAGTCAAGCGCCTCGTCTACGGCGTGGGCACCCGCCTCATCACTTCCGCTGGCGATCCCGCCCTCGGCGGCGTCTACAAGCTCGTGGCCGTGTGTAGCAGCCCCGGCTCCGGCCCCCAGGGCGACTGGATCCCCGCCATCAAAATCTCGGAGTCCCCAGCCAAGACTCCCAATCCCGGTAACAAGCTCGTCTACCGCCTCTACGACAAACGCGGCAAGGCCACCGCCGACCTCCTCTCCCTCCAGGACGACGACCCCCACCCCCAGGACCTGGACACCCTGACCCTCCGCCACCCCTCCGACTACACCCGCACCCGCACCCTCAACAGGACCGGCATATCCCAGGTACAACCCCTCCACGTCGAGGTGCTACGCGACGGCAAGCTCGTCTACGACCTCCCCACCTTGGAGCAGCTACGCGCCCAACGCACCGCCGACCTCGACCGCCTCGACCCGGGCGTCCGCCGCCTCCTCAACCCCCACATCTACCACGTCTCCCTCACCCCCCGCCTCTACGACCTCAAACAGACCCTAATCGCCAACGCCATGCAAGACAGCCGGTGAGAAAAGGAACCGCCAGGACGCCAGGGGGCCACAGCAGTACGCCAGGACTAAGTAGGTGTTACAAGCAAAGAGGACCAGGGTACGACATCATGTACCCTGGTCCTCCCTGTACTCTCTAAACCTTCCCTAATCTCTGCGTAACCTCTGCGCTCTCTGCGCCTCTGCGGTGAACCGTACTTAATATTCTTGGCGCGCCCTTGGCGTCCTTGGCGTCTTGGCGGTTCCGTCTTATCCCTCTCCCAGGTTGACGCCGTGCGAAGCCGCGTGCTATCATCCCATGCCTGGCACTTATTTCTCCGAGGAGTAACTTACTTGATGAAGATCGGCCCTGATGACCTGGTTCTAGACGTCGGGAGCGGACATAACCCCGACCCCCGCAGCGATATCCTCTGCGACCGCTATATCGAGGACGACACCGAGCGCGCGGGCGCGATAAAGATAGACAGGCCCCTCGTCGTGGCCGACGCCCACAACCTCCCCTTCAAGGACAAGTCGTTCGACTACGTGATTGCCTCCCACATCATCGAGCACATGGACGACCCCGCCCTCTTCTGCTCCGAGCTTGCCCGCGTCTCCAGGCGAGGCTTCATCGCCTCCCCCACCGAGCTTGCCGAGCACATGTTCCACTGGCCCTTCCACAAGTGGTACGTAAACAAGATAGGCAACCGCCTTATCCTCCACCCCAAGGAGAACACCACCAGCCCCTTCGGTGAGCTGTTCGACTACCTCTACGAGTACAACCCCTGGTTCGCCCGCTTCCACCGCTCCCTCCCCGATATGTTCTGGATGGAGCATGAGTGGGAGGGCAACATCCAGGTCGAGATACGCGACCGCTCCCCCCTCAACCTCGAAGACGAACGCGCCCTCAAGCGCATGGTCATCCCCCGCGAGCGCATCGTCACCTCCTTCAAGCGCAGCGGCATCACCCTAGCCGACAACTACCTCCCACGCTTCGCCCGCAACATGCTCACCCGCGTGCGCCGCCAGAAGCGCACCCAGGTCCGCATCATCAACCTCGAAGGCATTCTCGCCTGCCCCGCCTGCGGCGGCGACATCAAGCGCCTGCGCGACGCCATGAAATGCCAGTCCTGCGGCCGCGTCTACCCCATCGAAAATGGCATCCCCATGATGCTCCTCGACCAGGACATGCGCCACCGCCCACCCTCCCAACCCACCGCCCCCGACCGCCCCACTGCCGCCACCGGAGGCACAACCGCATAACATGCAATGAGCGACACGGCTTACTATCGCTGGTGCGTGAATATCACTACGTCGAGCCGGTGGCCCACTGTTGGCCCTTGTCATCCTGAGCGCAGCGAAGGATCAGGTGGGTAGGCCAGAGTCTACAACGTCGGAGATGATGGTGGCTAAAGGAACATTGGTGCTGCACTAGCAAGAGTCAAACACGGGCCACTAAGCCTTCGCTACGCTCAGGATGACAAGGGGCACTCTTGGTCCTGCTTTAGGCAACCTACTTACAAAATGATCCACTGAGTACAAGACCCACAACGTTACTACCAGAAAGGTGCAGTGCCCTCAGGGGCACTTTGTAAAGGTAGCCCGCGGTTTCAACCGCCCGGCCAAATACCGTTCCCCTGGCACAGTCCTGAGCGCGGCGAAGAATGACAAAAGGGAGAGGCTCCTGCAAAAACCCCCGCCCCACTCGTGCACTCCCCCAAGCCCCAAGCTCCTACCTTCTACCTGTTCCTCTCCCCTCTCACAAACAACCACGTCCCCACCGCCAAAAACCCCGCGAACAACGCCCCCATCACCCCCAAATTGAACAGCGGCGGGTCCATCACCACCCTCGAATACTCCGCGCTCCCCTGGTAGTACACCCCACGCAACAGGTCCACCGCGTACCTCAGCGGCGCGATGTGCGAGAGCACCTCCAACGCCGGCGGCAGGTTCACCGCCGGGGCGAACACCCCCGCGATAAACAGCTGCGGCAGCATCACGAACGGGAATATCTGGTTCGCCGCCCGCTGGCTCCTCAAGTTCGCCAGTATTATCACTCCGAACGCCCCGCCGAAAAAGCAGATAATCACCGCCACCGGCAGCATCACCAGCACGTCCTCAAACGTCAACGGCACCCCCACCACCAACCCGAACACCAGGATAGCCACTCCCTGGGGCAGCGCCACCAGCGTCTCACCCAGTATCTTCCCAAAAATAATCGAGTACCGCGAGATAGGCGACACGAATATCTCCTGGCTGAAGTCGCTCTCCCGGTCCTCTATCAGCGAAATCACCCCTATCGCCGTCGATTGGAACAGCGTCTGCGCCAGCACCCCCGTGAACGTCGCCGTCAGCAGGTTGAAGCCCACCGCGTCCCCTAGCGCGGCTTGCATGCTGCCCCCAAGCACCGCAATAAACAGGAACGGGAAAATGAACGTCGTCACGAGCCGCGCCGGGTCCCGTAGCAGCTTGAGCAGGTCCCGGTAAGCTATCGCTGTAATCGCGTTGGCCTCGCTCATGCCTCCCCCGCCTCTCCCGCCTCTCCCGCCTCTCCCGCCTGTTGCCTGTCCACAATCGCCAGGTAAGCGTCCTCCAACGTCGGCATGTGCACCTGCAACACGCTCAACGTCGTGTCTATCGACTTGATGATCATCTGCGGCCTCACCCCGTTCAGCGGCACCTTGAACTGCGGCGTCTCCGTAAACGGCACCTCCAACCGCTGAAGTTCCGTCCTCAAGCTCTCCCGGTCCTCCGCGTCCAGCAGCAGGTACTCGTCAATCAGGTCCGACTTGATCTGCTCCGGCGTCCCATACGACACGATCTTACCCCTGTTGATGACGCAAATCGTGTCCGCCTCCTCCGCCTCCTCCAAATAGTGCGTCGTCAAAAACAGCGTCGTGCCGCTCTCGCGCCGCACCCGCCGCAGGTATTCCCACAGCCCCCGCCTGCTCGCCGGGTCCAACCCCAGCGACGGCTCGTCCAAAAACAGCACGGTTGGCCGGTGTATCAGGCTCCTGATGATCTCCAGCTTGCGCTTCATGCCCCCCGAGAAGGTCTTCACCGCCTTGAAGATCTCACCCTCTATCCCCAGTATCTCCGCAAGCTCCCGCACCTGCTCCTTGTAAGCCCTCGGCATGAACGCGTAAAATGGCCGGAAGGGGTACAGCCCGTACATGATGGCATGAAACCTGACATTCTCCTCTGCCGTCAGGTTCATGTCGAGGCTAGGCTTCTGGAAGATGATCCCCACGCTCTTGCGCACCGCGCTCTGGTCGCTCGCCAGGTCGTGCCCCGCGATGAGCACCCTGCCCGAGGTGGGGGCCAGCGTGGTCGTCAGGATCGATATAGTGGTGGTCTTGCCCGCTCCGTTGGGGCCGAGCAGGGTAAAAAGCTTGCCCGGCTCCACGCTGAACGAAATGCCGTCTACAGCGTTGCTGTCGGCCTTCCGGTAGCGTTTGACGAGATTTTCTACCTCGATTATCGGCGGCATAGGGAACTCCCGCTTGTTGTACGGCGTTATACTGGTAGAAAGTTTCACAATCCCGGCGCGATGATACCACAAGCCCGGGCCGTGTGCATCACCCAAAAGTCTGGCATCAAACTCAAACACCAATCAGGAGGAATCAGGAAACATGAAATCGTCGGCTAAACTTTTACTCGGTACGGGCCTCTTCGTCGTGGCAACGCTGCCCGTGTTCGCGGCGTATGGCACAGGCGGCCTGGCCGCACAACCCCAGAACCGGCTACACGCCGTAACCATGCAGGCCACCCCGGGCACCACTACGAACGCCGCTTCCGTAGCCAACTTCACAAGGGCCGACTACGAAGCCGCCCTCGCCAAGTGGCGCGCCCAGGACGCCGCTGAGTACCGCATCGACGTCACTTACGAGGCGTTCACGCTGCACCGTGGCCCCTGGCGGCTCACCGTCGCCCAGGACGACGCTAAGGAGTTCATCACGAAAATCGAGCGGCCCGAGGGACAGGGCCTTGAAACCGGCATCGCCACAGCCGAGGACCTGCAATTCCTCACCGTGGGCGGCATCTTCGACAAGATCGATGAGGCCCTCAGCCAGGTGGAGAACCCCAACCCTGACAATACCGCCTACGACTTCAACGTCAGCTTCCACCCCACAATGGGCTACCCCGTCTCCTTCACCGCCAAGCCCCGGAGCAACATGATCGCGGACGCCGACTACGCCTTCAGCGTCCAGTCCGTGACCATCCTGCAAACCGGCATCTACACCCCGCCCCCCGGCGGCGTAGTCCCCGGCATGCCCAGCACCGGCCACCCCGAACGGTAACAACCCCACTGGACGGAACCGCCAGGACGCCAGGGACGCCAAAATAACGCCAAGTTTAAGTAGGTGTCCCAAGCAAAAAGGACCAGGGTACAACTATACGTACCCTGGTCCTTTTTGCACTACCTAACCCTTCTAATCTCTGCGTAACCTTTGCGTCCTCTGCGTCTCTGCGGTGAACCGTTCTTATTCTTCTTGGCGCGTCCTTGGCGTTCTTGGCGTCTTGGCGGTTCCGTCTCTCCGTTCCGTCTAACTTAGCTCTCCAGGCTCACCCCGCAAGCCGCCAATAACCAGCTTACGTGCCGCGCCGGCCAGCGTGTCAGCTTCCGCCGGGGGTCCTGCGGCGAGTGCGTATCCGAACCGCTTGACATAAGCAATCTGTGGTCCTGGCACAGCTTCATGTAATAGGCGGTATCGTACGACGAGTGAAACGGGTGCCACACCTCGAACCCCATCAGCCCCGCCTCTATCATAGCGCGCAGCGTCTCCTCATTCGGCGGGTTAAATCCAGGCTCGGCACGGGCCGGGTGGGCCAGCACCGGAATCGCCCCGCTCTGACGCGCCCGCCCTATCATGTCGCGCATATCCACCTGGGGCAGGAAGTCCACCCCCACCGTCTTCGCAAGCTCGTGCGCCTCCTTCATGTTGGGCGCGTACTCGTGCTTGATTATCGCCTGGAATACGTGGTAGGGCGCGATAGGCTGCCCCCTGGTGCAAATCGCCAGCACCGACGGGTCGATAGCCCTGCCCTGCCTCGCCAGCTCCTCAAGTCCCCTGGCGCATATCTCCGAGTACTTATCCCTCGCCTCGTTTAGCGGCCCCACCACCCGCTCGTCGCTCAGGTCCACGTTATATACCAGCATGTGGTACTGCACCTCGCCCCACACGCAAGACACCTCCACCGCCGGTATCACATGCACCCCATATCGCGCCGCCTCCCTCTGAAGTGGCAGCACATTATCGACCCTGTCATGGTCGGCCAGCGCAATCACCGAAAGCCCCAGCTCGTGCGCCGCCCTCGCCAGCTCCTCCGGCGTAAAGCGCCCATCCGAGGCCGTAGTGTGCATATGCAAATCGACACAGGCATCCGCCCGTATCGTCACGCCCGACAACCGCCCGCTACTATTGGGATTTCCTCGTGTGTTATTCATAACTTTGATTCCTGGTGAAAACTCAAAGGCGACACCCGTGTGGCTAAAGCCACGGCCTGGAAAGCGGCAGGGCCCCCATCGGACTCTGTTGCATGAGGGTAGTCTCCGCAGGAGACTTCGCTACTTGCCAGCCCGTGGCTTCAGCCACAGGGCGTCATGCTGGGCGTCATGCTGAGCGTCCCCGACAACCGACCACTAAACGATCTCCAAGTCCTCCTCCACTTCCACCACCCCAGGCACGCTGCCCGCAATCTGCTCCGCCTGCTCAATATCGTCCAGCGACCCCACTGTTCCATGCAGAAACACCACCCCGTCTTCCACCTCTACCTCGATGTTGAGGTCCGCCGTATAAGCATCGGTAGCCAGGGCATACCGCACCCGCCCCGCTATCTCATCGTCGTTGAGTTGCAGTCGCACCGGGTCGTCCTCCGGCTCGGTCGGCTCCTCCAGCGACGTAATAGAGAAGCCCCCCAGCGTCTCCACGTTGTTCAGCCCCACCGTCCTCAAAGGCGGGTCGGTCGGCGGAAAATACGGCTCCCCTTCCTCAATCGCTTCGATGATGTCGGTGGTGCCCGGGTCCGCCATAAAATCGGGCTCTTCGCTCTCCACGCGCCAGCTTGCGTCCAGGTTCAGCACGTCGGGGTTGTTGCTCAACTGCTCGCGCCCCATATCGGGGTCCACCAGTTCATCAAGCTCCTCATCGAGCGGAGTGTCCCCCGCATCTACCGCGTTCAACGAATAGCTGCTGGGGCTTGCCATCGGGTTGACGGCGTTCACCGGGTCCTGCTCCGGTGCCAGGCTCCGCCCCTCGCTCACCATATCCCGGCCCTCGACCGGCGTAGAAGTCGGCCCCTCCGACGTCCTGCTATCCCTTGAATCCTGCTCGTTGAAGCCTCGCGTGTTCGGTGTGTCCATCAGTTCCTCCGTGCATAGCACATAATGGGCTATTGTAGCATAGGAAATTGGAATTTCGGATTGCGAATTTCGAATTTAGCAGGTATCTAACAAATCCGCAATTCGCAATTCCAATTTCCAAATCTCTTCCCGTTTGACAGGCTATATAGGCTGGTTTACAATCTTTATCAGGAGTACAGTGCGTACAAGCATATGTGCAAAAGTGTACGCCCTGTTCCCTACTGCGTCCGAGATTATAGCGCAAGGTGTGTGCCAGCGGGCGGGGTGCGTTGACGTTTCGTCGTGGGATTGGGGTAGAGATTGGCAGATAACACCGGCGGGGAAAATACGGGCGGCGTGGTAGGTCGCGTGCTCAACGGGCGCTACCAGCTCATCAGCGTGGTGGGCGGTGGCGGCATGGCCCAGGTCTACAAGTCCCGCGACAACATCCTGGGCCGTATCGTCGCCATCAAGGTGCTCCGCGAGCAATATTCCACCGACGCCCAGTTCGTGGCTCGCTTCCGCCGCGAAGCTCAGGCCGCCGCCAACCTCGCCCACCCCAACATCGTCAATGTCTACGACGTCGGCCAGGACGGCGATACCCATTACATCGTAATGGAGTACATCAACGGCGAGAGCCTCAAAAGCTACATCAACCGCTCCTCGCCCCTCCCCATCGGCAAAGCCGTCTCAGTCGCCGCGCAAATACTCGCCGGTCTCGAATACGCCCATCGTAGCGGCCTCATCCACCGCGACATCAAGCCCCAGAACGTGCTCATCACCCCCGATGGCGCGGTCAAAGTCACCGACTTCGGCATCGCCAAGAGCGTCTCCGACCTCGGCCTCACCGAAGCGGGCCTGGCCCTCGGCACCGCCCACTACTTCTCCCCCGAACAGGCCAAGGGCGAGCGCGTCGTGCCCCAGTCGGACATCTACGCCGTCGGCGTGACCCTCTACGAAATGCTCACCGGGCGCTTGCCCTTCGAGAGCGAAAATGTCATAGGTCTCGCCTACAAGCACATCTCCGAAGAACCACCCTCCGCCCGCAACCTCAACCCCTCCGTGCCGCCCCGCCTCGACGCCATCATCCTCAAATCGATGGCTAAAGACCCGCAGCAGCGTTTCGGCAGCGCGGCGGAGATGGAAAAGGCCCTACGTGCGATACAGCAAGGCGGCCAGCAGCCCACGGTGGAAGTGCCCGTAGCCCAGGTGAACGTGCAGCCCCGCCAGCGCGGCCAGCAGCCCCCTCAGGTCGGGGCAAGGACCGGTCGCATGGGCGCATCGGGGCCTTCCACCGGCTCTATGCGCGTCGGCGCGGGGCCACGAGGGGCCTACGCGATGGGTGGCGCCGCGGCGGGCGCTCTCCCCACCAGGGGCATGACCAGCCCCCTCGGCAGCCCCACCTCCATGGCCGTCTCCCCGGTGCCCCGCGCCCAGTCCGGCTCCGGTAGCTCCGGCTGCTTGATCGCGGCTATCACCTTCATCACCGTAGGCATACTCGCCGTCCTCGTGGGTGGCGTTATCTTCTTCGGCCCGCGCATCCCCGGCTTCTTCCAGGACCGCGTCGTACCCAGCCCCACCGCCACCCCCACCGTACCCACCGCCACCGCCACCAACACCGCCGTACCCCCCACCAACACCCCCACTTCTACCCCGACCCTCACCCCTACCGCCACCAGCACGCCCCTCTCGGTGCCCGTGCCCCGGTTGGTGGGCCTCAACATACAGAACGCCATAACCCTCGCCAAACAAAACGGCTTCCTCGTGTTGGAGCTAGACCGCATCGACAGCGTGGAGTGGCCTGAAGGCGTGGTGGCCCAGCAGGACCCGCCTGAGAACGCTATCCTCAAGCAGACCAGCCAGATAGCCGTGCGCGTCAGCCGTGGCCCCCCTGCCTTCAGCCTGCCCAACCTGACCAACACCGACCCCAACGAAGCGCGCGGCGTGCTGGAAAGCACTGGCCTGCGAGTGGTCATCGCCTACGAAGGCAGCCAGACCGTGCCCAAGGGCATAGTCGCCAGGACGAACCCGCCCGCCGACTCCAGCGTGAAATCGGGCCAGCAGGTGACCATCTATATAAGCCTGGGCAGGAGCCAGATCGTGCCCGACCTCCGAGGCACCGAAAACCTCGAGCTCGCCCAACAACGCCTCGACGCCCTCGGCCTCACAGTCGGCTCCGTCACCGAAGAAGACGATCCCAACGAAAGCGTCCCGCCCGGGGCCGTCCTGCGCACCGAACCCGCGGCGGGCACCGAAATAGAGGAGAACGGCGTAGTCAACATCGTCCTCCGCCGCAGACAATAGGGATCATGAAGCCCAAAACATGCTACGGTTTGTGGTAAATGGTGCGTGAATGCAGCATAGTTTCTATGGCGAGGTACCGTTGGTCTTTGTCATTCTGAGAGTAGCGAAGAATCTCGTCCTCCACCAGGATGTTTCCCTTTTCTGGAGCAAAACGGCCCCTTACCGGTATAGTGAAAGGGGCTATTTGTCTGCTTTAGGAAGAGATTCTTTGCTGCCCTCAATGGTGCATCTTGCAAGTAAGGTACTGATAGGAGGACCAAACTCCCCCTGTCATCCTGAGCGTAGCGAAGGATCAGTTGCCCCTGTTTGACTCCATCTATTGTTGCACCACCGTGCCTCTAGCCGCCAGCATCCCCTGTGTTGAAGACCCTGACCTACCCACCTGATCCTTCGCTGCGCTCAGGATGACAGGGGGAGTTTGGTCCTTTAGTGGCCGCTTACTTGCAAGATGCACCACTCAGATTGACAAAGGCGCGCTTGGTCCTTCTCTGCCAGCAACTTGTATTCACGAACTAAGGATAGTAAGCACTTTCAAGTGTCACCTTACAGAACCAGGAGCAAAGCTTGATCGAAGCTCATGAGCTAGTGCCGGGCCTGTGGCTCTTTCGTGGAGATGCTCCCGGGCGCAACTTCACCATTCTGCTTGGCGATACAACCGCGGTGGTGGTAGACCCCGGCCTGCCCGACGCCGTCAACCGCTTCGTGGCCGAGATGAACGCCGAGTTAGAAGCTGTTACCCTGACCGCAGCCGTGGTGCCACCCGCTTCCGACCCTGTTGCCGGAGAAGCCCCTTCACCCTGGCCCGCCCTCCCTCTCCTCACGCCCGAAATGTTCGCGGCCCGCACCCCCTTACCCATCTCCATACCCGCCTGGGATGCCCTGCCCCTAGCCGGCGCTCCCCCTCGCATGGCCCTCTACGAGACCCGCCAGCGCGCCCTCGTCCTGGGTGACCTGCTGCCCGAACCCAGCGTCGGCGTGCCCGACCTCCACGCCGGGGCCGAACCCTACCTCGAAAACCTGGAACGTATCGAAGCCCTCGACCCCAGGCTGGTGGTCCCCTCCAGGGGCCAACCCGCCACGGGCAAGCGCGCCATCAAAGCCCGCATCGACAACGACCGCAACTACGTATACTCCCTCACCCGCCACGTAGCCACCTCCGCTGCCTCAGGCATCCCCCTCGACCGCCTACTCAAGGTCGCCACCGACCTCTACGACGACTTCCCCCACCTCCCGGCCCACCTCCAAAACATGCGCCACGTCTGGGAGGAGCTACGAAGCTGAAATTGCCGCTCTGAAACCCTTCCCAGCCGCCATTCTCGACCCTACTTTTCCAAAAACTCGTTCGTAAACATCTCCCCCACATCCACCTTCTTCTTGATAATGCCGAAATCGAACAGCGCATCCTGCGTCTTAGCCCACACGTCCGCATCGGTCCAGCCGGGGGGTTGGTTGGCCGCCGGGTCGCCCGGCTTCGGCTGCATTAGCTTCACCGTCTCGGTTAGCACCTCGCGCTGGAGCTGCTGCGTGCTCTCGTTCTTGCTTAGCTCCGGTATCTGCGCCAGCGACGCCTGGAACGCCGCCTCAGGCTCGGCCACCGTGCCCTCGATGCCCTTCAGCGTAGCGCGCACCACCCGCCGCACCAGCTCCGGGTTCTCCTTCAGCGTCTTCTCGTTTGTCGCCAGCCCGTTGGACGCAAGCTGCGCGTAATCCGACACCATCAGCCTGCTCACCTCGAACCCCTGGCTGCGTAGCTGGGTCGGCTCGTTGGCCGCGTACACCATCGCGATATCCACCTGCCCCTCCGACAGGCTCGCTACCTGCGTAAAATTGATGCTCTTAAGCTGCACGTCCTGCAAAGTAAGCCCCCCCGCTCTCAGCAAAGCTTGCAGCCCAATGTAATTCGCCCCGAACGGCCCCGGCACACCTACCACCTTCCCCTTCAAGTCCGCCGGGCTGCCCAGCGCCGGGCCCTTGCCCACGATGGATGCCGCCGCCACCGGGTACTGCCTGTACCACGTCATGACGTACTTCACCGGCACCCCCGCTATCCGCGCCGGTATCAACTCGTCACCCGACACCGCCGCGAAATTCACGTTGTTCGCCCCCATCCCAAGCTCCCCAACCAGGTCCTGCACGATCCCGTTTCGCAACGTCACATCCAGCCCCTCGTCCCGGTAGTACCCCTTCTGCAACGCCAGGTAAAAAGGCGCGAACTGCACGTCAGGCACGTAGCCCAAAGCGATAGTCACCTTAACAGGCGACCCGTTGCTGCCTTCGCTCGTTGCCGATGCCGCCACTTCACTACTGGCAGCCGGCGTATTGGACCCCCCCTGTGTCGCAGGCGTTTGCGTCCCACACCCCCCCAAAATAAGAGTGAATGCAATCAATACCGCTACTTGTT
>DASVQO010000466.1:0-3825 GCA_036389075.1 Chloroflexia bacterium
AACTAACAACTAACAAGTAACAACTCCTCACCACTCACGACTCATCCTCCTGATTACTCCTGCCTGGCCTTCTGTCTGCTCCCATTGTAATACCATCTTGAGGCCGCGTCCGTAAAGGTCTTCACGCCGCAGCATCCTGTCGATGCGTTTCCAGCAGCCCCAGCCTTCCAACAGCTTGTAGGCAACCCACTCCGCGAAGCCCTCCTGGACCTCCTGGGGCAAATCGGTGGGGCACTGTTCGCTCTGCCAGGCGTGGGCGAATTCGTGGGCCATGACTTCCATCAGCACCACCTGAGGCAATCCGTATTCCACGAAAATGGCCTTGTGCCTGCCCTCGCGCATAAAGAGGCCGAAACAGCGGTCGCGGCTGGCGGCGTCCAGTGTATAGAGGGACGACTTGTCAATCAGCCCGGCAAGCTGGCGGCGGTTAACCAGCTTCAACTGGCAAGGCTCGCGCAGCGACAGGCCAAGCTCCCTGTCCAGGGCGGCCCGCACGCGGCGGTACAGGGCGTGGGCGTACTGGGCGTCCGACACCGCGGTAGACTGGCAGCGGTCGCACAGCTTGCGGCCGTCGGGGCGGGACCAGTAATGCGCGCCCACCGGGCGGCCACAGGTGTCGCAGCGGGGGCGCGACTGGAAGCAGTGGCGGCAATATACACCGCGCTCGCCCTCCAGCATCACGCCCTCGGAGCCAACCTGCATATTGCAGGAAGCGCAACGCAGCCGCAGGGCGTAGCACTGCACGCACAGCGACCAGACCGAAATCTTACCCGCCGAGTCGAGCCAACCCACCTGGCGTTGGTGCCCTAGCGCCGGCGTGTGATGTAGGCCAATGGCGGACAGGCGGGCACCACAGAGGTTGCACCATTGCCCCCTGGACGGCCTTACCGGCCCTGCTGTAGCTCGCCTTACCCCAAGCTGCATATCGCTGTAGCCGCTGTCAACGGCAGCCCCTACCTTCATAGTAAATAGTACGCAGAAAGTCGCGGACAAGTCGCGTTCGCGCCTGCCCACGCACATGATACCACAGATAATTCGCGCCCACGCATAGACTGCGCAGGCCAATAGGTACTGCCTGGGCGTTGATGTTGGTCATGCGATGGCAATGCACGATGTGATATCGGAACCTTTAAGCTTCTAGGAACGTCTATGGTCCAATTCCCTCGCGAACCAACATGGTACAATTAAGGTAGTACTAATTGACTATCCAATCCGCGGCCAGCGAGACATAACTGCTTGCAACCCGGCGGCGACCTCTCCGTTGTAACTGTGGAGGTACGCCGGGCGTGGAAGGTTTAGCTTTGGCTATAGATGAGAAAAGCTGGGTAGCTCGGGCCAGAGAAGGGGACTCCACAGCGTTCGAAGCGATTTACAGTCGCTACGAGCGCCGCATATACGCGTTTGTCTACCGCTTGATGGGCAACGCCGAGGACGCCTACGACCTGACCCAGGACACCTTCATAAAGGCGTACCAGGCGCTCCCCAGGACCGCGCCCGACCTCAACCTGTCCGCCTGGCTGCACCGCATCGCCTCCAACGCCTGCATGGACGTGCTACGTCGGCGCAAGCTCATCCGCTGGCTCCCGTGGGAGACGTTCGATACGAACCCGGGCCTCGAACCGGCAGCCGACGATGACCCGGTGGGCGAGTACAACCAGTTCGAGACAAGCGGCGAGGTGCAGGCGGTCCTCGACAAGCTCACCCCCAAGCACCGCATGTCCCTCCTCCTCAAAGAGTACCAGGGGCTTTCGTGCGACGAGATTGGGGAAGTGATGGGCTTGAGCCGCTCGGCGGTCAAGTCGCTGCTCTTCAGGGCGCGAGAAGAGTTCCGGCAGGTCTACCTGCGCAAGTACGGCCACGCTCCGGGCGCGGAGTCCGACCAGGTGGCTATTCGCGACCTGGCAGATTATGATGATTAGTATGTGCCTATCGTTGGTAAGCAAAAATATAGAAGCACCAGGCTAAATGGCAAACTTGGGGGAATTGTGATGAACTGCGGCGAAATCCGGCCGCTGATCTCCGCCTTCTTGGACGGAGAGGCGACACCGGAAGAGCAAAGATCGGTAGAGCGACATCTTGCCACGTGCGAGGAGTGCCGCCACGTCCTGGCTGAGTACCGGGCGATTGGCAGCGACCTGCGCGCGCTGCCCGTACCCGTGCCTCCGGCGGGGTTGCGACGCGACGTCTGGCGTGCGATAGAAGCACGGCAGGGCGGCCCGCGCGTGGTAAAGCCGTCTCCATCTTCTCAAGGCAAGATCATCCCCCTTCCCCAGAACAGGAACAAGCCCGGCGTAATCAACATACTCACGGGAGCCGGTAACGGCTGGGCCAGGGCGATACCCGCCGCAGTGCTGGTGGCGGCTTTGCTCATCGCCGTATCTTACTTCATGATCTTCAATAAGACGCCCGTAGCCCTTGCAAATATGCTGGAGCAGGGTGACATCGTGGATTACTCTCAACCCGTGCACGTGCTCCTAGCCAAGTCGGTCAAGGCCGATGACATCCAGGACAATACCACGGTACATGAGGTCTCCGGCGACAGCCTGGTCCCAGTAGAGACAGAGAATAAGTACAGGTCGCGAGGGCCGAACAGCGGCGAGCTGGTAATATACCCGGTTGGCGCGTGGAAGGCAGGCGTCCAGTACAGGATAGTCATAGATGCGCGGCGGGTACAGCTCTGGGGCGTTGTGGGCGATAACCCACTCGGTGACAAGCCGATTGAGCTGAGTTTCAACACGGCCATGTACACGCCCACCCCTTCGAGCACGCCCACCGACACGCCCATCCCGACTGAGACGCCCGTGCCGCCCACCGACACGCCGGAGCCGCCCGCAGAAGATACGCCCGCACCTACGGCTATGGCACAGGAATCGCCGCAGGTGCCCGTCGCGGCAGTCTCGAACACGCCGGAACCGTCCGCAGCCACCGCGACCATGAAACCCAATACGCCCGTGCCCCCGACCGCAACCAGGCCGGCCCCGACCAACACGCGGGTCGCGCCCACGGCCACGACGCCCCCACCACCCACAAACACGGTCGCGCCGAGCAATACCCCCGTGCAGGAACCGACGGCCACAAGCCAGCCCACGCAGGCACCCAGCGCAACGCCCAACGTTTCGGCTACGCCCACTCGCAGGAGCGCAGGCTCCCCTACGGTAACGGCTACGGTGACGGTGACGGTGCAGCCCAGGATTACACCTGGCAAGGCCACGCCCACGGTCTCACCGATTTCGGACTGCCTGTTGGAGCCGGTGCGAGGCTTCGGGGCCATCTGGCGCGGCGACTCGGACGTGCGCGAGCGTCTTGGCTGCCCGACCGTACCCGAAGAGCCGGCGCTCCCTGCCGCCCAGCAGCACTTCCAGGGCGGGTACATGTTCTGGCGCGGCGACACGCGGGTCATATACGTATTCTTGCAGACGGGCCGCCACGACCAGTACGGAACGTGGTTCGAGTTCAAGGACACCTGGGTAGAGGGTGAGCCGGTGCCCACGGTGGAGGGTGGCACGCCCGATGGCGGCTACGTACCGGTGCGTGGCTTCGGTAAGCTGTGGGCCAACAACCCTGAGTTGCGCCAGAAGCTGGGCTATGCCACAGAACCCGAGGCCAGCGTGGACGCCGTATGGCAGCCGTTCGAACATGGCCGCGCCCTGTGGACCAGCGACCGCACTATTCGCCTTATGTACGAGGATGGCATCTGGCAGCACTTCAATGACACGTACGTGGGAGAGTAATTAGTGGTTAGTGGTTAGTGGTTAGTGGTTAGTGGTTAGTGGTTAGTGGTTAGTGGTTAGTGGTTAGTGGTTAGTGGTTAGTGGTTAGTGGTTA
>DASVQO010000467.1:0-1729 GCA_036389075.1 Chloroflexia bacterium
AGCCCGCCAATTCATTGGCAGGGCATTAACAGAGCACTTCAACCATTCGCACGTGAAGGCGTTAACCAATCCCACGCACAGGTGATCTATTAACAACACGTGCTTTCGGCAATTTCCACGCGGCAGGCGAGTTGCCCCTGAGCCTTGAGCTGGCCGCGTTTCTGAGACACAGGGAACGCGCAGCCGAGGCTTCTACTTAGAAATCGACAAGGAGACACATCATGGTAGCGGTCTTACCCAAACGCGACGAGGTGCCGGAAGAGCAGACCTGGGACATAAAGAGCGTCTACGCCTCCGACGAGGCCTGGGAGGAGGCATACAGGCAGGCCGAGCAGCAGATACCGAGCATAAGCCGGTTCAGCGGCAGGCTTGGCGAGTCTGCGGCGGTGTTGCTCGAGGCGCTACAGGCCCGCGACGAGTTCGTGGCAAATGTGCTTCGCATCGCAGTGTATGGCGGCATGCAGGCCAGCGGCGACACCACCAACCAGGACTATCTCGCCCGTCGGGAGAAGGGCCAGGGCTTGATGGCGCGAGCGGGCGCGGCAATGTCATATTACGAGCCTGAAATCCTGGCGCTCGGCAGGGACAGGGTAAAAGAGCTTGTGGAGCAGGAGCCGGGGCTGGAGGTCTTCCAGCACTATTTCGAGAAGCTGGACGTGCAGCGAGAGCATATCCGCTCGTCCGAGGTGGAGAGCCTGCTGGCGGAGGTCCAGGACGTTACCTTTAGCTCGTACCGCATTCACACCGCGCTCGAAAACGCCGACCTGAAGTTCGCCACGATCAAGGGCGAGAACGGTGAGGACGTGGAGGTGATGCAGGGCAACATAGACACCCTCATCCGGCACCAGGCCCGCGAGGTGCGCAAGGCCGCCTGGCAAGCCTACGCCGACGGTTACCTGAGCGTGAAGAACGCGATGGCGGGCACCCTCTCCGGCCAGGTCAAGACGGACGTGTTCTTCGCCCGCGCCCGCAAATACCCAAGCGCCCTCGACGCCGCCCTGGAAGGCGGCAACATACCGCGAGAGGTCTATTTCAACCTGCTCGATACGTTCAAGCGGCACCTGCCTGTGTGGCACCGCTACTACCAGATACGCAAGCGCGCGCTGGGTGTGGAGTCGCTGCACGGATACGATATCGACGTGCCGCTGCTGCGCTCCAAGCGCAACATCCCCTGGCAGGAGGGCTGCGACATCGTAATCGAGGGAATGAAGCCGCTGGGCGAAGAATACAACTCGGTGCTGAGTAAGGCTTTGCGCGAGCAGCGTTGGGTGGACATCTACCCCAACCAGGGCAAGGGGTCGGGGGCCTTCTCCTACGGCACGCACGGCACGTACCCGTTCCTCATGATGAACTACGACGAGTCGCTGGAGAGCGTGAGCACGCTGGCGCACGAGCTTGGGCACTCGATGCACTCTTACTTCTCGTGGAAGCACCAGCCGCCGGTCTACGCGTCTTACACGATGTTCGTGGCCGAGACCGCTTCCAACTTCAACCAGGCAATGGTGCGCGCCCACCTCCTCAAAGGCGATATAGACCAGGACTTCGAGCTTGAGATACTGGCCGAGGCGATGAGCAACCTGCACCGCTACCTGTTCATCATGCCCACGTTGGGCCGCTTCGAGCTTGACTGCCACGAGCGGGTGGAGCGTGGCGAAAGCCTCACCGCGGATGGTATGTCGGCGCTCCTGGCCGACCTGTACGCCGAGGCATACGGCGACGCCGTCACGAT
>DASVQO010000468.1:0-10102 GCA_036389075.1 Chloroflexia bacterium
ATGTCGTGAGATGCCCGCGCTCCGGGGCCGGTTCTACACGCTAATGGTTGCGGGAAACGAGGCGAAGAAGGAGATGCACATGATTTTTGTCACGCGCAAAGGGGTACGTCTGGACCGCGCAGCATGTGCCTGGTTGATACAGCGGCACATCGCGCCGGACGCAGAAATCCGGTACCTCGAAGCAGAAGACCTGCCCCAGGCCGTGGAGGGCGGCGCTAAAGTCTTCCACAACACCATATCAGAGGAGCAGACTGCAAGGGAGCGCACCAGCTTCCAGGAACTGCTCGCGGAGTACAGACTGGACGAGCGCGACGAGGGGCTGGCTCTAATGGGCGACATCGTGCGAGGGGCCGAAACGAAGGAGCCTGGCTCGATAGAGGAAGCAGAGGGGCTGCGCGCCATCGCCAAGGGTATGAACGCCCTGGCGGGCAGTGACGAAGAGATGGTAGAGCGGATGCTGCCGGTATTTGACGCACTGTACGCTTACTGCCTGCGGCGGGTCCAGGGGCACCGGGATTGGGCGAACGCCGATGCTGGTTGGGGCGAGAGACAGGAAGCCTAGAGGCGCCAACCGCCCGCCTCACGGAAGGTCCGGGCAGGTCTTACGATATTCGCCGGACCCAACATATTGCTGCCACTCATGCGGGGTGAGGTTTCGCCCCGCGGTTCGACAGGCCTGCTCGATGAGTTCCCGGGCATCCAGAGGCCAGAGGTAAACGGATTCGGCCTGACGCGGCAACATGATTAGCCAACGCCCGTCGGCGCTGAAAGTAGGAGTCCCTGAACCCATGCCTGGTGGTGGAGAGAACGTGATCGGGTCGGTCCCCGGATTGGCTGTTGTTAGATCGTATAGTCGCACCCCGTGAAGCGTACCTTGCGCCGACACTGTAGCGAGCCACTTCCCATTCCGGCTGAATGTGGCTGACCCGGCAAGAGAGCCTTCCTCTGGATTGGCAAGTGCGTAGGCGCGTCCGGCCTTCGGTGTGCTGTCCATGTCCCACAGGTGCGTTCCATCCGTCAGCCACCTGCTATCGTAGCTGAACCCCAAGAGCTTAATGTAGGCCCCTCCCTCCAGAGTAAAGGTTGGACGCGACACGGTAGGACTGATCGACTTGAGATCCCTTACCTCGATGATCGCAGGTTCCGATGAAGTGCTCTCTCCCTCGCCTGGCCCTCCGGTGGCTAGCCAACGTCCGTCGGGACTAACAGCCTGAGAGAACCCCCACGAACTATTGTCCAGTACCCGCCGCGAGGCTATGGGGTCCTCCTGCTCCAGGTCTAAAATGTTGAGCGTATGGTCATCAATCTTGATGGCAATCCACCTTCCATACGCGTGGTGTTGCGTCTCACTGTAGACTGGTGGGACTTTGATGTTACGAGGCAACCGGCGGACAGTGGCGATAGGATCCGCTGCGGTTAGGTCCCAAAGAAAAACGTCACCAGCCGTTTCAATATCGAGCAACCAGCGGCTATCTCTACTGAAGAGTGTGCTTTCAATCATGGATGGCGGCATGGATGCCTGGGCCTGAGTGTAGCTGCGCAACGTGCGCTTGGTGGCCGCCGGACTTGCCGCCTCAAGGTCGCATAGAGTCAGCTCTCCAAAGCTTCGAGTTAACAACCAGCGGCCGTCAGGACTAAGCTCTACGGAAATGGGGAATCCTTCCAGGGGGCTGTGCCAACCGGGACTGCGGGAACCAAGGACAGGGTTCTTAGCGCTGAGATCCCAGTAGCGCGCGCTGTACTGAAGGCTACCTGGCGTCGAACCTTTGCTGCTTGCAAAGGTTAGTAGCTCGTTGGCATCGGCCGAGAAGGCCGCGCCAAGCAGCGTGGCGTCTTGTCCCTGGGCGGTACCGCCGAGCCGAACCGGCTGCTCGGGATAAGTCGGCAGAGTCATGTCCCATAGGCGCACCATCCCGGCGGTATCACCAACCGCCAGCCAGCGGTCATCCGCGCTGAAGGCAAGAGCGGGCCGGCCTGCGTACACGCTACCCTCGTGCCCTCCTAGAACGGTTGACCCTGCCTTCGGGCCACTATTGAAAAACTCCCAGAGTAGAATAGACTTGTTAGATGCATCACTACTATTATCACCTACCATCCAGCGGCCCGTACTGCTGAAAACCGCAAGCCGTTCGCTGACCTCGGCTACATATTTCCGGCCAGAACGCTCCTCCAGGTCCCAGAATTCCAGGCTTGCACGAAACCTCTGGACAACTAACCAGCGGCCATCTGGGCTAAAAGCCAACTCGGGAAGGTTCTCTGCTTCGAGGGCAGCGAGTGGCCTTTGGTCCAGAAGCCCTTCGCTGGCGCGGGGATCGGTGGCCGTGAGGTCCCACAGGTACAGCTTTAGAGCCGGCGTTTGGCTATTAGTGGCGGGTAAGACGCTGATCATGGCTAACCAGCGACCGTCAGGACTGATGCCCGCGCCTTGCGGTAACGTCTCTGCCCCGGTTTCTCCGAAACGCCGTGGGGTGGGGGCCGGGCCAGGGCCAGCCCGGTCCCAAAGTTGCATTGAGCCATCCACATGTGCGGAGACTACCCAGCGGCCGTCGGTGCTCACGGCCAATACCCTGGTGAGGGCCACCTGAAGGGGCGCAACCCCGAGGTCGTTGAGATTCCATAGGGCGATTCCTGAAGAGCCGAGGACGGTCAACCACTGGCTATCCAGGCTGAAGACCACGGGACCTAAGTCGGAAAGGGTGGCTTGAGGCCCCGTCACAGGAAGATATCGAGAGTCAGGGGCCGCGCCAGTCGGAAGCAAAACGGTGGGAGTAGGCAGCGGCGAGTTGGAGTTCTCGCCGCCGCTTTCATCACCAGGGGCATCTGAGTCGGTATTTCCGCCGACTATGAGGGGAGGAGGATACGTGCCGGGGTCTCCGCCCAGGGTTGCGGTAGCAGCAGGTTCCAAGGCGGAGCCGCCAACACAGCCAGAAGTGAACTCGTCACCAAGGTCGCCAGGAAAAGAAACAATTGGCGCGTCGGCGCAAGTGTCACCGATTGGATCAGGACGATACGGGTTGATGTCCCTCGGGATTGGCAAGGCTCGGCAGTCAGGGTCAAAGTTGGTCGCGGCAAGGTCCCAAAGACACACTTCGTTAGGCTCCTTCTCCGCGAGGCCCCTCTCGCCATCCACTTTCGTAATCCTCAAAATACTTAGCCACCGGCTGTCAGGGCTGAAGGCCATGCGTTCCCAGTATCTCTCCGTCTTGTCCCCGTCGGACATGCTGCGGCGCAACGCGATCGGGCCCAAAGGAGGGCCGCCGTGAGCCAGGTTCCACAACAGAATGTCGCTCTCATGTGAGTACGCGCTTCCGCTCCCGGCTACCAACCAGTTATTATTTGGGCTGAAAACGAGCCGGCTGATGGGTGCGATAGCGCCGAACAGCACAGTAGCGTGGTTTGCAGGATCGGGGGCGGTAAGGTCCCAAAGTCGAATGGTCGTATCATCACTGCCGGATGCCAACCAGTGATTGTCCGAGCTGATCGCAACGGAGTTAATCCGGGCTGTGTGGCCTGAGAGGCCCTTCCCACCGACCTGACTCAAGCCTGTATATAAGAGTTCCTGCGCGGCCGGCAACGGCGGCTCGCCCACGCTCATGGTAGTTGTTATAGCCTCGATAGAAAGTAGTAAGCTCTGAATGGGCAAATCATCCAGTCCGGTACGGACCTGTGTGTTCAGTTGCCCCACGCGCGCCAGCCGGGCCTCTCGCTGCGCCTGGCGGGTCTGTAGCTGTGCCTCGCCCGCGAACAGCCAGGCGATAACTGCCGCGATCAGGGATGTGATTGTGAGGCCCACCAACGCCATCATACGCCGCTTGCGAGCGCGTTCGTTGCGCTCGCGAAGCTCGACGCTGGCCGTTGCGAAGTCCCGCTCCAGTTGATTGAGCCGTTCGGGAGCTACGTTCAGTGCCTGCTCCACCCCTGTGAGGTTGGAGCCCCCGGCCCACAGCAGCCATTCGGGCCGGCCGGGCGGGGTGCGCTCCCAGTCCAGGGCGTCGCGTGTGAGTTTGCGGTGCAACCGCAGGGGCAGCACCGCCTCCGCGGCCGCGCGCCACTCTCTCAGGCGGTGCCAGCCCTGTATCAGCTTCGGGTGTGCGGGCATCGCGTAGGCTTCGCCCGTGCGGTGCCGCCCTATCACTATCAGGTGAGCCTCCGCCAGTCTCTCCACCACCTCGCGGACCTCCTGGTCCGTGTCGTAGTCTAGCTCGTTGAGGGGGACCCAACGCACCCCGTAGTCGGCGCCGGCATCGTCCGTGTCGATCATGCGCAGGAGCACGCGCTGCATGATTGCCTGCTTCTTGCCTGGCTCTGAGGGCGCGCTGCCATCACTTACAGGCTCCCCGAATTGCTTATAGACGGCTTCAGCCTGCCTGCTGAGCACCCCCGTGATGGAACCCATGTCCAGGTAGTCTTCGTACTTGAGCACGCGGCTCCGGTCGCCTGCCTGCCATCGCTGCCACGTCCTGGTATACAGTTCGCTGAGCGTGCGCGATACCCAGGGCAGCGCCGGGCCCAGGTCGTTTATCAGCGAGTCAACCGAATCTTCGGGGTCGAAGAAGAGGACGGACTTCTTGGCAGGCTCGACAATCGCCACCCGCAGGTCGTCCTGCTGCATAGGGGGCACCACACAGACCGCGTCTGACGTCCAGTACTGTTTGTCAACAAGCTCTTTGAGCTTTGGCTCCATATCGGCGCGCACTACCAGCAAGATGCGCAGGAACGACTTGTGGGCCGTCAGGGCGGAGGACAACTCGGCAAAGAATTGCTGGGCCTGGCGCTCTCGACCGCGAATGAAAAACTCCTCGCAATGGTCGACAATAAGGAGCAGCAAGGTCTCGGAATGGGCCTCGTCCCAGGCGCGCAGGCGAGCGTCGAGGGGAGCGGCAGGATCGACGTGAGGTGGCAGGTCCGGCAGGGGCAACACAGGCATGCCGCCAGGGCCGTCCAATTGGCCGCGCAAATCAAGGTTGCCGCCTTGCCACCTGCGGGGCAGCTTGTGCTTGCGCAGCCGTGGGATGAGGCCGGCCTGCACCAGGCTGGTCTTGCCTGCCGCCGAAGGCCCCACGAGCACGGTGAGGGGTCCGGCGACGAGCGTCTCCAGCTCGTGGGCTAGCTCATGGCGCCCGAAGAATATCTCGGCGTGGGTATCGAGGTAGGTCGCCGCGCCACGGTAAGGGTTCTTGGCCCGGTCCAGCTCGGGGGCGGCTTCCAGGCGATTCTCGTCAAAACCTGGGAGCAGGAAGAAATATTCGCCGGTGCCATGCTTGGGTAGGGGCCAGAGTCCGGGTGTCTGAGAGAAGCTGAACTGCTCCACCTTGTAGCGAACGTACTGGTAAAGCTCCGGGGCTATCACGATATAATCCGGCTCCCGCTCCTCGGTGCGGCAATCGGCAGCGTTACTCTCCAATGCCTTGAGCAACGCTGCCGCGAAGGGAGAGTGCCCTCCGGAGGCCTCACTGCGCCGCCCCAGCCTGGAGTCGCCATCGCTGGCTCGCTGGCTCTCGCCTGCCGAAGTAAGGAGCTGCCAGGCCTTGTCCTTGAGGAAGCGGTAGTATTGCTCCTTGTACAAGGGGGGAGTGTCCGCCACGTCGCGCATCGCGGCACGCGCTAACCCGGCGAAGCAACAGTCCAGGACCAGCAACAAGTGGCGGCATTCCAGGGAATCTAGCTCCTGAAAGAGGCGCTGCATGTCGAGGTAAGTGGTGGGGACGCCAAGCTGCACGTCCTGAGGCAATAGCGCGCCTTTGAACTCGCCCCGGTCGGAATACCCCAGTCCGTGCCCGGCAAAGTAGATGACCATGCGGTCGTTTGGCAGCACACGTTGAGGGCCTTCTTTGAGGGACTTGAGCAGGTCGAGCAGGGCCGCAAGGGTAGCTTCGCCGTCTCGGAGGAGGGTGACATCGTAGCGGTGTACGTCGGACAGCGCGCGGGCGATGGCTTCGGCATCATTTACGGCATTTTTCAGCCGCCAACGTGGATTGGAATACTCGTTGATGCCAATGATGAAGGCCCGCCCACGGCCCAAGCTGCCCGGCTGTTTAGCAGCCGGGCCGAAGCTTGCCGGGCCGGCCGGCACCCCGATTTGACCTCGAATTTGTGTTGCCAACTCCTCGGTCACCTGCGGTAATGACTTTCTTTGGCTATGGGCCGTTTCAGGCTGCCATTCTTACAGATCTGTCATCACAATGGGAACAATCTCCGCCGTCCAAAGTTCGGCGGGTGCGCTGGTGCTCGTCCCTATGTCTCTTGTCGATTCAAGGGTCTCGTCTATCAAATCCTGGATGTTGGCGTTCTGCTCCAGGTACCTGAGGTCCACGTCTTTGCGGGTAGTGGCTATGACCACAAGTTGGTCGGTGGCCTCAGCCCGGCCCATGGAGGGGGAGGCTACCCAGGCTTCTCCCTGGACGCCACTATTCCACAGCACCTTGTAGTCCCTACTGTTCACGCTTTCGTCCCCCAGGTACTGCACCTTGCCGCCGGCAGTGCAAAGTAGCAGCGTAACGTACAAAGTAGAGCGATGTGTATTCTTGACCTTCACGGCGAAGTTGAAACCCCGCTGGAGGACATAGTTGCCCCCGTACGGCCGGTTGGTGATCGGAGAGGTATCGCTCCGCCTGGGCGCTTCGGGTAAGGCTGCCAGCAAGTCGCTGATTTCGTTGGGTCCGGCGATACGTATCGGGTCGCTGTTGGTAGCATCGACAATGCGGACGCTCAAGGCTCCGTTGAGGCCGGGGTCGTGGGAGCGGTGAGCGAGGCGCAGGGTATCGTTGTATTTTGTGTAAGTCTCAAGTCCGGCCCGCAAATTACCCAGTGCGCTCGCGGGGACCGTGGCTAAAACAGGCTCGATGCCATTGCCGATGGTCCAGCCCTGTGCGAGGTTGCCCCGGACGTATACTTCCG
Source organism: Chloroflexia bacterium (assembly GCA_036389075.1). Classification (GTDB taxonomy): domain Bacteria; phylum Chloroflexota; class Chloroflexia; order QHBQ01; family JADMIH01; genus JADMIH01. The sequence goes on from DASVQO010000468.1 coordinate 6,898, forward strand.
CGTCGGGGCCGTCAACTCCCACGACTTGCAGGAGTGCAGAGGGTCTCAACTGCTCCAGCAGAGCCTGCTCGGGGTTTTCCACTCCTACCCGCAAACGTTCGCTGGCCCCGGGCTGGACCAGGCGGGCGCGAGCGCCATCCGGAAGCGCAAATGCCTGGCCGGTGGAAGAGCGCGCCGTGCATCGCGCGCGGCCGGGGTTCTTATCGACCACAATTCGGCCCACCTGGCCCGCCCGGTTCTCACGGCCGGTCCCATCGTAGAGCGGTGGGAACTCAGCAGGCTCCTTGCCATATACGGCGAGGACCGCACCCTCTGTTAGCCCCAGCAGCGTCCCGGCATTCAGAGCGTAGACTCCATTCGTATCAGGCCCCGTGACTGAGAAGCCCGGGTCCTGGCGCTTCCAACTGCCGCCGAAGATCTTTCGCTCGTTACGCCCGATCATCCAGGGGGATTGCTGGCCGGCCTTGCTTACCGCGTCAAGCACCTGCGGCCATACATCCGCCCAGCGTAGCTCGCTCAGTTCCTCTACTGGCCTGCTACGCAGCAGCTTAACCAGACTGTAGGTTAGCAGGCCGTTCCGCCGGTCGCCGAATTTCTGCTCGGCTGCCACTTCATCAGCCCGGCAAGCCGCGACTACGAGGTAGTTGGGGTCATCGGTTCGCAAGATGCGCTCTTCGCCTTCCCCACGGGCATCCCCGACCAGGGTATCCGGGGGTGTAACGGATATGCCGTCGCCCTCGTAAAAACGGAACGTAACCAACTCGTCTTCCGAGTCAAGCCCGGTCGCGGAGACGAAGGCCTCGCGCGTAGCCCCCGCCGAGTGACAGCAGTCCAGGACGACGGTCAGGTCGCCCGTTCGCGCCGCGATGTTGTTAATCAGCTTATTGATCTCGACGTCATATATGAAGTTTGGAATATCCAACGGTACGAGCGCTTCGTGCCAGGTCTGGCTGGTGCTCCACATCTTTTGAGCGCCATGCCCCGAATAGTAGACCAGCACGCGGTCGTTGGAACTGACGGTTTGTGGGTCCGCCAGGTCCTTCAGAGCACTGAGGATGTTGTCGCGGGTGGGTAGTTCAGACTGCGGGTGACTTGTGGCAGCGCCTGGGCGTGGGGCCGCGAGACGCCTGATACGGGTCTCAGCGCCGGACCCGAGAAGCGCCTCGTTTGACAACAGCGCCTCAATGTCATCTATGTCGTTTACACAGCCGGCAAGAGGGGCCCCTGTGTAGGCATCAATCCCGATCAGTAGCACATGATATACGAAGTCCGTCTGTGTCGTGGTAGTCATTGACGCTGTACCTCCTCGGGTGGCGGCCGCATGGGCGGCAACTTCTCTGGTTCGCCTATCACTTCCGCGTGATCGCCATGAATACTCCACTCGGTTCCCGTGTGTCACCTACTGGTGCTCCCCGTCGGACCGCAGCACAGGAGTGGCTGCCGCTTGATGACCCACCTCAAAGCAAGTGGTACCTGACATATGACGCAGGGTATGACACGGCTCAGGCGCGAAATATACGCCCAGTCCGCTTCTCACCCGGGCGGGCTGCTTGTGCCAGGCAAAGCGAACACTCCCGCTGTCATAGGAATGTGGCCCACCTGGGCCGACTTCCTTAGCGACAGTGGTCAATGTACACTATTTTATAAGTAAATACCGTAGCTGTCAAGAGACCCGGCGCATCCGGCACACGTCTCTAATCTACGGCACTATCACAGTCTCGGAGGCTGCCCGTAGGGCGACTTTGCGAGGTAGGTCTGGTACAGCGGCCAATTGTTGGGCTAATGGGCCAAACCTGTGCAGTATCGTTGGCGTGGGCACGGAAGGCAAGTCAGGAAAATGGCCCTCCAGATTGACCTATGTCACGTCCTCCTCGAATATGCAAGCGACTACAGACCAGACCGACAACTGAGGTAAGCTAACGAATAGACGGCCTGAGTGCTGTCGCCATGCAAGGGGCAGGGGTTTCCCCGTGTTGGCATCGGGGGAGAGCAGTAGCACCTGGCGCACGGGCGGCAAACCGCCAATGCTGAGATTGACATCATGCAGAGTCAGGGGCGGGGTACGCAGGGCGTTCCAGGCGACGTCAGCCTGGTTGCTCAGGTTAAGCAGGTGCACGAGACAGACGCCCGGCCCGCGCCTGGCAATTGTCCATATCTTGCCCGCTTCTGCCCGGGTTGCGGTGGGCACGTCTCCGGTGGAAGCACTCGCCTCAACCGGGATTGTGCCCTGTTCCCAGTCCTCCAGCCCCGGCCCAACGAGGAACTCTTCGTACCGCACCAGGAAGTCATAGTAGGCGCGCATCCTCGCGGCGAACGCGGGGCGCAAGGTGGCATATTTAGGGTAGTAAGGATCGCAGAGGATGCCGTCCCGCTCTCCGAGTAGCAGGTGCGAGCCTCCACTGGCGGCTATGGTGGCTGTGGCCAGCAGCGCGGCGGCCTCGGCCTGCGCGAGCGTGCGCGGGTCGGAGCGCTCGTCCGTATCCAGGAAGGGCGACAGGTAGGCTGCCAGGATGACTTGCTTGCCGCCACTCAGCTGCCTGCCGTCTGCGATCAGCCGCCGCAAGTCGTTGTAGCTCACGTCGGGCGGCCACACTTCGATGTACACGGCATCCTGGCTGGTGGGAGCGACCGTTTCGATGGGCCAGTTTTCGACGGCATTGAAGATGACCCCGGCGTCCTGGCGCGCGGCCACTACCGCCTCGCGCGCTCTGTCGATGAGGAGCGGGAAATGCTCGGCAAGGTCCACCTTCTGGCCGGAGGCCGTGACGGCCGTTTTGGGGAAGCCGTACTGGTCGAGGTGGATGCCGTCGAAGCCCATCACGCGCACGGCTTCGGCAAACTCTTCAACTATGAGGGGCACCCAGGGCGAGTCGGGTGCGATGTTCATGATGTAGAAGAGGCCGGCCAGGCTGACGCGCTCTCCCGCTTCATCGTACAGCACAAGCTCAGGGTGCGCTTCCACGAACTCAGGCTCGGCACCGTACACCGCGCCATACGCCATCGCGGCCGCCCCACGCGCCTGCACGCCAGCAATCGCCGCCCGCACAGCGTCGAGGGAGAGTCGCCGCCCCATGCCATCCGTAAATTCCTCCGATGGGGGTAGTAGCTTGTAGTGCCGCCACATCCAATCGTAGAACTGCACCACGTTCAGGTGGTAGCGGAGTAGGGAGTCGCAACGCTCTTCGGTCTCGCTCTGTCCGGGCGC
>DASVQO010000469.1:0-6196 GCA_036389075.1 Chloroflexia bacterium
GTCATAAATCAAAATGAGGCACAATCCCACGCGTGAGGTGTAGCTTCAGCAAGTCCAAAATACGGCATTTGGCTCCCTCCTTACCGCTATTTGCCGTTACTTCACGCGTGCAAAATGACTTATGACCACGCCTCAATGAATTGGCGGGCTTACAAGGGGCAAAGTCTCCTTCGGAGACTACCCTCACCTTCCTCAGTCTCCGAAGGAGACTTTGCCCCTTGTAAGCCCGCCAATTCAGTGGCAGGGCAATGCCACAGGGCGTCCCCTGGCGACCAGGCCTGTATTTGAACTATATCCGTACCGGCTCGCCCTAACAACTAACAACTAACAACTAACAACTAACAACTAACAACTCGTCTAGCGGAGGGCGAACACCCACGCGCTGTCGTGGTGGTAGAGGGGGGTTACGAAGTCGGGGTTGTCGAAGAGGAAGGGGATGTCTATGTATTCGCTGCGGGAGCCCGCGAATATGTGGGTTATGCCTGCTCGCTTGAGGGCGTCCCAGTCCACTGTAGTGGGCAGCACCCGGTCCGTCCCCTGGACATTTCGCACGAGGGGTTCGGCAGCGAGCAGGGCGCGCATCTTCGCTATGTAATCAGGGTCGGCGGGCCTCTCGTTGTAGGCCGTTATGGGGGGCACCGAGGAGGGCACGCCCGCGATGAGGGGCACCCATATGGCGGCGTCCGTGCCGAGCACGTTGTTGGGGGACCACTTGAAAGCGAACGGCTCGGCAAGTACGTATGAGCTTCGAGGCAGGTTGTCTCGCATCCAGGTCATGACGTTGACATCGCCTGGCGTGAGGTAGGGCTTGTTGTCCTTCACTACAACGGGCGCCAACTGCATGCCGAAGGCGAGGCCGCCCAGCAGCACCACCGCGCCGACCAGCCCCCCGGAGGCCGCCCGCCACAGGCGCTGCCTGGCCCCGGGCGTCGCATCGGCTAGGGTGATGACCCAGCCCGCCAGGCGTGCCAGCGGGTACCCGGCCATGAGGCACAGGGGCACGTAGACGCCGGATAGCACGGTCACCAGGTCGATTGAGCCTGCGCCGGGCATGGGGAACGGAAACAAGTAGGGGTTGGAGTATAGCAGCACGGCGGCCCAGGTTATTCCGGGCAGCAACGGCAACAGGTCGCGGCGCTTCACCGCCCAGCCGAGGCCGCCCAACGCGAGGGCGCACAGCAGGAACATGGAGGGGTGGTTCAGGATGTCGGGGCCGAGCCGCTCGGCGATATCGTAGTATGACTCGCGGCCGGGCGCGTTGCCCTTGCTCACCTCGTTGATGCCGAAATTACCCTGCAAGTTCACGATCCAGGGTAGCAGGGTAGCTACCGAGAGCACCGCGACGGTCACGACCCGCCGGGCCGGGGCAAGCACCTCCGCCGCCCTCGCTTTCTGCCTGACGGACCTCGCCATACGCCACAACACGTAGAAAGCCACGAACACCGCGTATATGGCTACAATCCGGTAGTGAGACAGGGCAAGGCCCGCCGCCCCTATCACCGCCAGCATGTACGGCCCCGACTGGCGCAGGGCCATCTGCCAGGTGATATCCCCGCTTCGTTGAGCCGTCTGCGTTTTGGTGGAGTCCCGTCTGCCGTCCAGTGGGGGAGGCTCAGGCGTAGAGGTGGCGGCGGGGGTGGGGGTGGATTGACGCCTGGTCAGGGGTCGGTCCAGCACCTCCATGAGGAGCACCCAGGAGAGCGGCAAGAGGGCCAGGCCAAGCCCCTGGGTGAACCGGCTCCAATTGACGTAGAAGGCCGGGATGATGGAGTAGAGGCCCACCAGCGCGCCCGCCGCCAGCCCCGCCCAGCGGTTGCCCAGCGCCTTCCACGCGAACAGGGCGAGCGTCAGCACGGGGAGCGTGTCGGCTATCTGCCCCATCTGGGGCATGAGCAGCATCATGTCGCCGGGAGAAGTGCGGCCCGAAAGCCAGGCCCAGGAGGCCGCCAGCGAGTGGAACCCGTAGTGGTAGGTGAACGAAGTCAGAGGGGCATAGGGCTGGTAGTTAGCCGGGATGCCGCCCTGCTCTACGAAAAGCTGCGAAATCATGGTGTGGTGGTAGGCGTCGAGGCCGACCCCGCCCACTTGGTCCCGCAACGCCACGAACCGGCTGATTATGGTCGCCGCCAGCACGCCCAGCAGGAGCGCCCAGAAGGCCGCGTCCTCCCCCTTGACGCCCCTCCAGTTGAGCTTTGGCCGAGTGCGCCACAGACCGGCCACCAGCAAAGCGGCGCAGAGCACCATGAGCGCCCACATCTGCGCCTCGCCCATCTTGAGGCCGAGCGCCCGCGTCACCAGGAAGAACACAGGCAGCGCCAGCGCGGTCAGAGCGGGGGCAGCCAGCAACCTCTGCCCGCTCGTCAGGCTGTTGGGCAACCAGACAAGCAAAGCCAGGCCGGGCAGCAGCAACAGGAGCAGCGGAGAAAGCAGCAGCCGCCGCGCCTCGCCCGCCACGCTCATTACGTCACCCAGGAGAGTGCCCATGCCGTAGCGGTAGTATGTGACGAAGGAGATATCGCCGTCGGTGGGCCTGCCGTTGCTGTCGTTGGTGTACATGCCGCCCGCCGAAAGGGCGTCAAAGCTGTTGTACCGCACCCCCACGGCCTCACCGAGGAGCCTGCCGGGTGTCTCCACTACAATAGTGTAGGTGCGGCCCTGCGAGTCGGGCAGCGGGGGGAGGTCCACGGACAGGTACAGCCCTTGCGTAAAGCGTGTCTGGCGGAGCGGCACTTCGTACAGCACCGTGCCGCCCAGCCCCTCGCCTTCGAGCAGGCGCACTCTGCCATCGGCATCCAGGACCGGCACGAAGCTCATCGCGATGTCTACCCTGGAGAGGTTTGGACGCGTCACGTAGAAACTCTGGGCGACCATCGAGGTAGGCAGAGTATCGGTCACGGCGTTGAAGTTGTTCTGGAGGACCAGGCGCATCTCCACCCCGCCCGCCAGCGTGAGGGCACCCCAGAGCGCGGCGGCAAGCAGGCCCACTGCGAGGAGGAACATGAGCAGCGGCCGGGCGTAACGCGGCGGGGGGCCGGCCAGCACCCGCTCCACGGCGTTGAGGCGAGGCTGGGCCGCCGCGGGGGCGGGGCGGCTGCTTGTTCTCGTGGGTATGGGGGGTGGGGGCATTACCGACATGTCAACCAGCTATCAATCGACCACGAATATCTGGGGCGACGATATAGTGAGGGGGCTAAGGCCCTGGTCCGTGAGCACGTAGGTATCTTCGATGCCCACAGCGCCCCTGTTGGGGTAAATCAGCTTGGGTTCGAGGGCCAGCACCATACCGGCCTGGAGCACTGCGTCCGTGCCACGCTGCAAGGGCGGCCATTCGTCAAGTTCGAGGCCCACCCCGTGCCCGATAAAGGGCACCTTCTGCCCGGGCGACTCGGCTTCGGGCGGCCCCATGAAGTAGTCGGCATGGCCCAGGTGTCCCGCCCGCTCTTCGGCCAGGGAGAAGAGTTCGCCGCTGGTCATCCCGGGCCGGGCGTTGGCGGCGAGATAGGCCTCAACGTCCACCATTGCCACGTAGGTCTCCTGCCAGAACTGCGAGAGGGGGCCAATCGAGAGCATACGGGTCTGGTCCGCTATATAGCCTCCCCACTCGCCGGTGTAGTCGATGAACACCGGCTCCCCCCGGCGTATGGGGCGGCGGCTGGCCCCATAGGGTGCCCAGGGTCCGACCCCATAGCCCCCGGTGGGCGAATTCATGAAGGAGGCGACCCCACCCGCGTTCCCAGCGAGCACGTGCCCCATATGCATCTCCTGGCCGAAGAAGCGCATGCGCAGGATGCCGCTATGCCCGGCCACGCGGGTGGCGGCCTCGATGATGGCGGCAAGCTCTACCTCGGTCATGCCTGCCACGGCGGCTTCGGCGGCGGCCCTGATACCTACGTCGGCCACCCTGGCTGCGGTCCTTATCCGGTCCAGTTCGTACTCGCTCTTGATGGCGCGCACCTGCCGGAACAGCATGCTAGCGTCCACCAGCTCGGCCTCAAGCGGAGACAGGGCTTTGGCGTAAGCCTGGTAGGTGTTGTAGGGCAGGGTATCAAGCTCCAGCCCCAACCGCCGGGGGCGAGCACCCGCGCTTTCCAGCAGACCCGGCAGGTCTCGCAACGACCGCACGCCCACCACCTGCGATTCATCGAGCGCGGTAGTGATACGGGCGCGGTCGAAGTGCTTGCGCACCATGAGCAGAGGCCGGCCTTGCGCGGGCAAGTAGAGTTGCGCCTGCTGCACCACGCCGGACAGGTAGAACACGTCGGCGTTCTGGGTGGCGAGCACACCGTCCAGCCCCGCCTCGCGCATGGCGGCCTGTAAGCGTGTGGCGCGGCGCTCCAGCTCCTCTCGCGGGGTGCGCTCCACGGGCACCTCAAGCACGTCGATTTCGTCCATGTCCATCATACGGGCAGCATAGAGGAACTACCGGCGAGTGTCAAGTTTGCCGGGGACCACGCTAAAAGGCATAAGAACGGTTCACCGCAGAGGCGCAGAGAACGCAGGGGCTACGCAGAGAAGAATTGAGGGTGTTCTTACAACGGTAACATGGTACAGTTCGACGCTGCCCCTTTAACTTACTAACCTGCGAAAATCTTGGCGCGTACTCTGCGTTCTCTGCGCCTCTGCGGTGAACCGTTCTTAATCTTGGCGCGCTCTTGGCGTTCTTGGCGTCTTGGCGGTTCCGTCTCGTAAGTGAGCGGTGAGCCTGCGAAAAGGGCAAGCTTTGACGCCCGTGTTATGCTATAATCGAGACCTACCAACGCACCAGCCCCACTCACATTATAGATGAGCGCATTCAGCATATATCCAGATTTGGAAACATAGGAGACATAGAAATGGCAAACGATCCGAACAGACCCCATACCCACCAGCCTCACCAGCACACCCCCGCCACATCCGACGATGACGGGGCGAGAAGGCAATTAGAGGCGTTTCGCAGGCAGAAGGACAAGTTCTTCAGCGAGAACCCCGACTCCCCCATTCTGCCGGAGGAGAAGGGCCAGTTCAGCGGCCTCAAGTACTACCCCATCGACCTGGCGTACCGGGTGATGGCGCGGCTGGTGTCGGAGCCTCACCCCGGCATCTTCAGGGTGCAGACGACCACCGGCGGGCACAAGGAGTACGCGCGAGTGGGCAGGCTGGAGTTCGAGCTTAACGGCCAGCGCCTGAGCCTTACCGCGTTCATGCCGCCCGCCGACGAGCCGCTGCACGGCAACCGCCTCTTCGTGCCCTTCCGCGACAGGACCTCGGGCAAGGAGACATATGGCGCGGGCCGGTACCTCGACCTCAACAAGAAGGCCACCGAGGAGTACGTGCTCGACTTCAACCGCGCCTACAACCCGTATTGCGCCTACAGCCCCTACTATTCGTGCCCCTTGCCCCCCGGCGAGAACAACCTGCCCGTAGAAGTACGAGCGGGCGAGCTGATGTACCACGAAGACGAGTAGGGCACGAAACATGCTCAAAATTGCCGGGACGCGAGGGTGAGGAAATGGCGCACAGCCGTCCTCGCCCGGTCGCGGTAACCGGCGGCGTATAGTTGTAAGGCTGGGCAACAGGAACAGTCTCTTTCAGGAGGTCAAGCGTGGACGAAACTCGGGTCACGGGCACGGGCACCGCCAACGATACCACTACCGAGGGCGACAAGGACAAGGATAAAGACGGAGCCAAAGGTCGAGGCTGCGGTTGCTGGATACTGTTGCTGCTGGTCCTGCTTGGGGGCGCGGGCGCTACGGGCTACGTAGGCGCGATGCAGATTTTCCGCCAGGAGACGCCCCTCCCCGGCGAGGAGGCCATCACCGACCTGGGACTGCGCTGGGTGGCCATACCCGCCGAGTACGCCGATATGCGGATACCCGCCCGCAACCCGGAGATAACCACCGCCAAGGGCCGCGAGCTTTACAACGTACAGTGCGCCCTCTGCCACGGCAACAACGGCAACGGCGACGGACCCTTCGGTATCACCCAGTACCCCCCGGCCTCTAACCTCCACGAAGAACGGGTGCGCACCAAGAGCAATGGGCAGCTATTCTGGATCATCGCCCACGGCATCAACCTCACCGGCATGCCGGCCTGGGGCCAGAAGTACGGGGGTGGCATGACCGATAACGAAATCTGGAGCCTGGTAAAGTTCATCCGCGAGGAGTACCACGAAGAGAAGATTCCATAGGACGGAAACGCCAAGACGCCAAGACGCCCA
>DASVQO010000470.1:0-22059 GCA_036389075.1 Chloroflexia bacterium
ACCCGCATGGAGGACGAGATTCTTCGCTGCGCTCAGAATGACAAGGGCCACCTTTGGTTGCTTACTTCCTACTCTTTGCGAATACGTCTTAGTCCCCGCAGGGGACTTTGCCCCTTGTAAGCCCGCCAATTCATTGGCAGGGCGTCACGCGGGGGGACCTGACACACCTCCGCTGCGATATTGCGCTACTGTATTATCATTAGGTGGTCATGACAGGTCTTACCACCGACAGCAGCCCGCAGCAAATCGAAGCTGTGTCGCAGCCGTTTCTATCGAGACGGTGGCGCTGGACCGCGCACGCCCTGTTGCTGGCGTTGCTCCTTCTCACCTGGGGTTGGCTGGTCTGGCAGGTCATCATACCGGCGGTGCAGGCGAACGTCTGGCCCTACTCGGCGTACTGGATCGGGCCGAGGCTGGCGCTCGAAGGGCGGGTCCACATCTTCTACGCCGATAGCTCGGTGTACCTGCCTGAGATAGAGCGGCTGAACGTAACGGCGGACCTGCTCGAAGTCAACCCGCCCACTACCCTGCTGCTCTTCCTGCCGCTCGGCTTGCTTCCGATTGGCGAGGCGTTCCGCGTGTGGACCGTGATTAGCCTCGCCTGCTTCGCGGTTGGTTGGTTGGCCCTTTTGCGGGCGGTGCGGTTGCCGATATGGGTGGGGCTGCTGCTCACGGCTGGGGTGCCGCTGTTTGTGCCGCTCACAGAGAACATCAGGGGCCAGGCGTACCATGTGCTGTTCGCGCTGGTGGCGCTGAGCGCGGCATACGGCGAGAACGCCTTTGCGAGAGGCCCGGGCGCGGTGGAAGGGGGCCGCCGGGGGCAGGTGATCGGAGGCGTGCTGCTGGGCCTGGCGACGGCGCTCAAGCTCTACTACGGCCTGGTGCTTGCGCTGCCCGCCATTGTGAGGAGGCAGTGGTCGTTGCTGGTCTCTGCCGGTTTCGTGATTGGCGTGGCCGCGCTGGCGACTGTCCTGGGCTGGGGCACGGACATCTGGGAGAGCGCTATCTATCTCTCCCTCACCTGGAGGGGGCGGCCTGAAACGGTACATACCGCGTACCAGACGACGCACAGCCTCCTTGGCCGCCTGTTCCGCTACGACGCGCAGTGGAGCCCCGGCCCGGTAGCCAACCTGCCCTGGCTGGCCGAATCCTCATGGTGGTTGATTACTCTTTGCAGCCTGGGCGTGAGCGTCCTGGCCCTCTGGAGGTCGCGCAATTGGGATGCCACGCGTTCCCCCGGTTGGAGCTTGCTTGCACCCTGCGTGATGGCCCCGCTTGCTTCCGCGCTTGCCCCTATTGGCGAAAGTTACCACTACGCGCTCTGTTTGTTCCCAATCGTGGTGCTAACCGCCATTCTGTACGAGGCGTGGAGGTCGCACGCGTCGGCAAAAGGACGACGCAGGTTGCCGGGGCACCTGGTCGCCCTCTCAATAGGACTCGTGCTTGCGCTTGTGCTGCTTGGCGCGCCCTGGCAGTACAACGTGGCGCGCGCGGATGGCTGGGCCAATCTGATGCATTACCCCAGGCTGTACGGGGCGTTGGTGTTGTGGCTGTTGATGGTTGTGTTGCTCCTACGCCCTGGCTTCATTGGGAGCGTAGAGAAAGCCCCCACCCGTATCGCTACGGGGTCTGCCCCATGATGCGCGCAAGCTCGCCGGAGTTGCGCAGCCGCTCTATCGTGGCGTTGACGCTGCCTGCTAGCACGTCGGCGCGGGCGGGCACGGCCACGACGAACGGCTCATCTGTGAGGGGCGGCGAGAGCACGCTCAGGGTGCCTGCGTGCGCGGCGAGGTACGCCTGTGCGGAAGCGTTGTCGGTAATGGCGGCGTCTATCTCCCCGCTCGCCAGGGCGGCCAACGCCTCATCGGGGGAGCGGTAGACCGAGCGTAGCTGCATGCCCGGCGCTGCGCCGCGCTGCAACCGCCTGGCCTCCGTATCGGCGTTGGAGCCTAGTTCGACGCCTACCTTCTTGCCCGCTAGTTCCCCGAGCCCGTTAATTGCAGTCTCACCCTGCCTGACGACCAGCACCTGCCCCGACTGGTAGTACGGCACCGAATAGCGCACGTCGGCTTGCCGCTCCGGTATCGGGGGCAGGGCGGAAACCAGCACGTCCACGTTGCCCGCGATGAGCGCGTCGTAGAGCGTGTCCAGCGCGAGCGTCCTGAATTCCACCCGCACGCCGAGGTCGTCTGCGATGGCCCGCGCCAGCGCCGCGTCGTAGCCCCCCACCTGGCCGTCCTGCACTACGTCGAACGGCGGGTAGGTCGGGTCCATGCCCACGCGTAGGGTGCCGCTCTGCCGGATGCGCTCCAGGTAGCGGTCAGGCGGCGTTTGCTGCCCCAGCCACACCAGCACGGAGACGGCGAGTAGGGCGAGCACGATGGCTATGTTGAGGAAGAAACGTGGCATGTTTTGCGTGGTTACCGCCGCAGCACCAGTAGGAGGGCCAGGCCGCCAATGACGTCTATCTCCTCGGTGCCCTCGACCCTGCCCACAAGCTTATGCGTTATGAGGCCAAGTCTGTACACCTTACCGACGCGCGTCACGTGCCCTGAAAGCCCGGGCCTGTTGATGCGCTCGTGATCATAGTTCAGCAGGTAACGGTCGTAGACATTCCCGTCTTCCAGCACCCACCCGGCGAGGCTCCTGGAGGACCCAAACCAGATATACACCCTCCCGCCGTTACTCACCGACCACCTGAGCAATTTGCCCCGTCTCAGCCAGCGCGCCCGGTACGTAAAGCCGCCGCTATCGACCCAGCCGACGAGCGTTTCTCCCCACAGTGTGCGGCTGTACACGCGAATGAGAGAGTCTTCCGGCGCTTCCATTAGTTGCCCCTGCGTTCGGCGTAGCGTTGCACTTCCAGGTACACCGCCTTGGGGATGAAGTCGGGCGTGAGAAAGGAGTAGTTGTCAAAATAGGTGTACTGCGGGCGGGGGAAGCGGGAGGCCCACAGGCACACAGCACGCACCCACGGCCACTGCTCCTCGGCCATGCGGTACGCCTCCACCGTGTACTCGACCCTCTGGTACGGCTTGACCGCGAAGGACCAGCGCGGGCTATCGTTCCAGCCGCCTTCGGTGACGTACACGGGCGTGTCGCCGTCGCCGTGCCGCTCCATCACGCGGTGTATCTCCTCGATGCGCGCCCAGTTGACCTTGCCGGGGGAGGCGGGGTCGGAGGGCGGGGCGGTGAGGCCGTAGGAGTGGACGGCCACGGCGTCGAAGTAGGGGGCCGCGCCCGCCCGGTAGAGGCGGTCGAGGTAGGTAAGGTCGCTCATGGCGTTGGGGCTGCCCTCGCGCTCGGTGTTTGGTGCCAGGCCTGCCAGCATGATGACGGCGGCGGGGTCCGCTTCTTTGGCGCGTGCGTACACTACCTTAAGTAGCTCCGCGTAGGCCTCAGGGTCGGGCGGGCGCTGGCCCCACTCGGCGGCGGTGTTCGGCTCGTTCCAGATGATGTAGTGCCCGATGCGGCCCTTGAAGTGTTGCACGAAGGCCGCCACGAAATCGGCGTAGTCGCCGTAGTGCTCGCGGTCGAGGTAGCGCCAGGTGGCGTTCTCCGGCTTGGCCCAGTTGGGCACCCCGTCCACCCGCGCGATGAGGGTGATGCCGTACTCCCGCGCGGCGTCGGCCACGAGGTCGGCGTGCTCCCAGTCGAAGCGGTTGCGGTCGTGGGCCTGGATGTAGGCCCAGGGGAAGAACTCCACCGCGTAGCTGCCGCCCATTTCGCGCAGCATGCGGAACTCCTGCCGTATCTTCTCAGGGTCCGACTCGTCGGTCAGGCGGGTGTGGAGGCCGATTTTGGATTTCGAATTTCGAATTTCGGATTGCGAAGTTGGGGTAGGTATGGGGAGGGCGGTGGCGGTGGAGGGGAAGCGGGGTAGGAGTCCAGCCAGGAGGACCAGGGCGGCGATGAGAAGCAAGCCGGAATAAACCTGCTTCTCTCTTCGCGGTGCCCTGAACAAATCCAAAATCCAAAACCTAAAATCTAAAATCCACTAATACGCCCTTGCGAATATGGCGTGAACGCTGCTTTCCATCGCGCAGACCACGCAGGGGCCGCTGTCGCCGGGCTGGTCGAGGGGCATGCAGCGGTTGGTGGCCTTGACCGCTTCCTTGATGTAGTTCTCGCAGTCGCTCATGCCGCACCAGAAGGCGTCCGCGAACTGCCGCTCCTCTATGGCCTGGGCAAGCTCCTCCATGTCTGCTACGTGGCGGGTGTTGCGCACGCGGAACTCCAGGGCGCGCTGGTAGAGGTTCCGCTGTATCTCATCGAGCAGTTGGGGCACCCGCTCCGCGAGGGACTCGATGGTGGGGTACTCCTTGAACTCCTTGCCGGGCTTGTCGCGCCTCGCCAGCTCGACCGTGCCGTTCTCCACGTCCCTGGGGCCAATCGCCATGCGCAACGGCACCCCGCGTAGCTCCCACTCGTTGTGCTTCCAGCCGACCGTCTTGCTGTCGTCGGCGTCCACCTTCACGCGGACCCCCGCGCCCTTGAGCGTGGCGGCCACCTTGTCCACGGCGGCCATGACCCCCGCCTTCTCCTCGTCCTTGCGCCACAGGGGGAGCAGCACCACCTGGTGAGGGGCGATGCGGGGCGGGAGGACGAGGCCCTTCTTGTCGCCGTGCACCATGATGAGCGCGCCTATAATACGAGTGGACATGCCCCATGAGGTCGTCCAGCCGTACACGCGCTCGTTTTGCTCGTTGAGGAACATGATGTCGAAGGCGCGGGCGAAGTGGTCGCCCAGGTTGTGCGAGGTGCCCGATTGCAGCGCCCGGCCATCCTGCATCATCGCCTCGACCGTGTAGGTGCGGAGCGCGCCGGGGAACTTCTGGCTTTCGCTCTTCTGGCCGGGGATGGTGGGTATAGCCAGCTCTTCCTCCAGGAAGGCGCGGTAGACCTCCAGCATGAGGCGCGTGCGCTCCTCGCACTCCTCGTGGTTGGCGTGCACCGTGTGGCCTTCCTGCCACCAGAACTCGGCCGTGCGCAGGAAGAGGCGGGGCCGCTTCTCCCAGCGGAAGACCGAGCACCACTGGTTGACCAGGAGGGGCAGGTCGCGGTACGACTGGATCCAGCGCGAGTAGATGGGGCCGATGATGGCCTCGGAGGTGGGGCGCACCGCCAGCGGCTCGGGAAGCTCCTCGCCGCCGCCGTGCGTGACCCAGGCCACCTCGGGGGCGAAACCCTCGACGTGCTCGGCCTCTTTGAGCAAGAAGCTCTGCGGGATGAGCAGCGGGAAGGCGGCGTTGACCACGCCCGTGTCCTTGAAGCGGCGGTCGAGGTTGGCCTGGCAGTTCTCCCACAGGGCGTACCCGTAGGGCCTCACGACCATGCAGCCGCGCACCGGGGCGTCTTCCGCAAGCTCCGCCTTCATCACCACGTCGATGTACCACTGGGGGAAATCGGTCTCCTGGTCGGCTATGCCCTGCCCGAATTCCTTCTGCTCAGCTTTGGCGCACATAAGTACCTCTGTACCTCGTTCTAGTTGGGTTAGTTCCTGGCACTATAGCAAAAGTGCCGTGCAGCGTCAATCACATGGGAGTGCCCTGTGGGTGTGCCCTGCCAATGAATTGGCGGGCTGACAAGGGGCAAAGCCTCCTTCGGAGGCTGAGGAACATCATGTAGTCTCCGTAGGAGACTTTGCTTCTTGTCAGCCCGCCAATTTATTGGCAGGGCGGGGGCCCAGGGCGTCCCCCGCCGCTGCATTGCCCGGAAAGATTAAGCCGTGGGAATGGACCTCCCGCGATCGCCAGGCCACTTTGCATCTCATGCCGGCTGTGGGATAATAAGCTGAAGCGTCATGCGGCTTGGTAACGCTCCGAACCCCACAAGGCAGCTATTATTTGATATCTCCCTCCCCGGCAGGCGGGCAAAAGAATACCGGCTCGCGCTTCGCGCTGGTGCTGCTCCTGGTAGCGCTGGTAGCGGGAAGCTTGCTGTTGCTGGCCCTCCAATACCCCACCGGGCGGCCCGCCGTTACCCCCTCCCCTACCCCGGCCCCGGCTACCGGCACTCCGCAGCCTTCCAGCAGGCAGACGCAGACGCAGACCCCAACCCGCGCCCAATCACCAACCGGCCTCCCCGCTTCGCCGACAAGCACCCCATCAGCTACCTATACCCCGCTGACCGTTCGCACTAGCACCGCAACCGCCGGCAGCGTCACACCCACCCTCACGCCTGGCTCTCTCTCCGCCGCCGAGCGGACGTTGCATGCGCTGGACGCCGAGCAGGTGCCGGTGCGCGACCTCTACTCCATCACCCTGAGGCTCAGGCCGCCGACGGATGTGCCGCTGTCCCGCATTGTGGATAGCCCTCCTGCCAACTACCCCGTCGGGCATACCGAGACCTTCTTCATGAGCGATATTGTCGGCAGGCGCTACTACACCATTACCGCTACCCTGCTCAGAGTGACCGAGCACGTCCACTGGTACGTCCAGGACGGGCAGCAGGTAGACGGCGACGCGCTGGATAACGCCACGCGAGAGTTCGAGGACAAGATTTACCCTGCCAACCACAGGCTGTTCGGCACCGAGTGGGTGCCCGGCGTGGACAACGACCCTCGCATGACGGTGCTAATCGCCCATATTCCCGGCGCGGGGGGCTACTACGTGTCGGCGGACGAGTACACCCAGGCCGTCAACCCGTTCAGCAACCAGCGCGAGATTATCTACGTCAACACGAGCGGCGACGCCTCGGGTCTGGGCAGCACCCTGGCCCACGAGTTCCAGCACATGATCCACTGGCACCAGAACCCCGGCCATGACGTGTGGCTCAACGAAGGCGCGTCCATGCTGGCCCAGGACGTAAACGGCTACGGCACGGGGGGCGTGGAACGCGACTTCGCGACCCGGCCGGACGTGCAGCTAAACGCCTGGCAGGCCAGCCCCGACGCCGCCCGCGCCAACTACGGGGCCTCCTTCCTCTTCTTCGAGTTCCTGCGCTCCCACTACGGCGGCGACGACGTGCTGCGGGCGGTGGTGGCCGCCAAGGGCCGGGGCGCGGACGCCGTGGACAACGCCCTCGTGGGCCTCGGCTCTCAAGACAGGTTCCTCGACGTGTTCGAGCGTTGGACGCTGGCGAACCTGCTGGACGGCGAGGCTGGCGCGGAGGAGCAGGGCTTGGACTACCCCGGGCGCGAAGTGGAGGTGTCGCCCCAGCAATCGGTGGGCGAGTACCCCGGTTCGCTGGCCGATACGGTATCGCAGTTCGGCACCGATTACGTGCGGTTGGCCCCGCCTCAAGACGGCGTCACGCTGCAAATCGATTTTACCGGGCAAGCGGAGACCCTGCCCGTACCCGCTCCCGCGCAAAGCGGCGAAGGCATATGGTGGAGCAACCGGGGCGACCAGGCCGACAGCTCCCTCACCCGCCGCTTCGACCTGCGAAGCGTCAGCCGCGCCACCCTCCAGTTCAGCACATGGTTCCGCATCGAAGACGACCTCGATTACGCCTACGTGGAAGCCTCCACCGACAGCGGCCTCACCTGGGCCACCCTCCAGGGCGACTTCACCACGATCTCCAACCCCAACGGCAACAACCTCGGCCATGCCTACACCGGCGAGAGCGCCTCCAAACCGGGGGCCGACAGCGATGGCTGGCTGCAAGAGCAGATCGACCTTACGGAGTACGCGGGCAAGGAAGTCATGCTCCGCTTCGAGTACATCACCGACGACGGCTTCAACACCGAGGGCCTGGCCGTGGACGACATCTCCATCCCCGAAATCGGCTACCAGGACGACGCCGAGGCCGGCTCAGAGTGGGACGGCGAGGGCTTCGCACGCATAGCCAACAGGCTGCCCCAGACCTACCGCCTGGCCGTGGTGAAGTACAAAGCGGGCGGCTTCGACATACAGGAGGTAGAGGTCCAACAGGATGGCAAGGCCAGCTTCGAGATAGAGGGCCTGGGCGCGGGGGGGCCTTACACGGAGGCGGTGCTGGTAATATCGGGCACGGCGCGGCACAGCATCACGCCTGCGCGGTATGAGTTGAACATCAGGGTGAAGCGTTAGGCTTATGGGTGTAGCGTGGGCCGGGTCTGATGGTAGCGGCCTGCGGGGACGCCCTGCGGGGTTGCCCTGCCACTAAAGTGGCGGGCTGGCAAGGGGCAAAGTCTCCTTCGGAGACTGGTGACCTATCTACGACCTGAAGGAAGCCAGCGAACCAAGGAGGCCCCTGTCATTCTGAGCGCAGCGAAGAATCTAAGATGCCGGTATGACCTCTATTTTGAACGTCAGCACCATCATGGTACGCATCGTTCCACAGCCTCCCTGTGCCAGCTTCTTTAGATTCTTCGCTACGCTCAGAATGACAGGGGCCCTCTCGGTCCTGCTCATGCGGCACTTTGCAAATAGACCCCAGTCTCCGGAGGAGACTTTGCTACTTGTAAGCCCGTGGCTTCAGCCACAGGGCCTCATGGCAAGGCCAGCACCCAGAGCCACTCAAGCCCCTTACCCCTCCCGCTTCCCGCCGCCAAACAGCCCTCCGAGGAACGACTTCCGCACCTCCACCGGCTCGGGCGCGGCCTCCACCGTCCTGTTCTCCAGCAGGGCGGCGGGGTTCGTCGTCACCAGGGCCAGGGCCGCTTCTTCTCCTATTAGTTGAGAGGCCGCACCCACAGCTTCGCGCAAAAGGGGCATGCGCCGTTTCGTCTTGACGTTGTGGCCGTCGGAGGCGAGGAACTGCGCGAGGCCGTGCCGCACCAGTACCTCGGCGGTGCGTTGGACCTTCTCGCCTTGCTCGCCGAGAAGGGCGGCCGAGGTGACCTGCGACAGCACGCCGCGTTGCACCAGGCGGTACAGCAGGTTGGGGTCGTCCTGTATCGCGGTGTAGCGTTCGGGGTGGGCGAGGATAGGGGTGTAGCCTGCCGTTTGCAGGTCGAACAGGGCGCGCTCGGCGTAAGCGGGCCAGGGGGTGTAAGGCACCTCCACGAGCACGTACCGGCTGCCCGCCAGCGTCCAGAGCCTCCCGGAGCGCAGGTTCTCCAGCGTCTCGTAATCAAGGAAGACCTCAACCCCAAGCTCTAACCTTATGTCAATACCCGCGCGCTCCCACGCCACCCGTACCTCGTCCAGCCTCTTCAGCATCCCTTCGTACCCCACCGCACCCGCCTCCGCGCTGTGGGAGGTCGAAATGAGCACTTTCGTGCCTTCCTGCGCGGCGATCTTGCCCATAGCCACCGACACGTCCATGCCGGTCGGCCCGTCGTCAAGCGCGGGTATGATGTGGGTGTGGATGTCGATCATAGGGAAGTGCCGAGTGCCGAGTGCCGAGTGCCGAGTGCCGAGTGCCGAGTGCCGAGTGGTCAGTGGCACTAAGCCAACCTTTATTCTCTTTGCGCGTCCTTTGCGTCCTTTGCGTCCTTTGCGTTTCCGTCTCTCTACTCGGTACTCGGTACTCGGTACTCGGTACTCGGTACTCGGTACTCGGCACTCGGTACTCATCACCCGTAGTACACGTACGCGCTCTTGTCGAGGGTGGCGTTGTTGAGGACCACGCCGAGGAGGTGGGCGTTGACCTGTTGGAGCATGTCGCGCGCCTTGACCGCGAGGTCGCGGCGGGTCTTGCCGGCGTTGATGACCAGGAGCACGCCGTCCACGCGTGGGGCGAGCACCGCCGCGTCGGTCACCGCGATGATGGGTGGGGTGTCAATCAGCACGTACTCGGCGGTATCGCGCAGCATCGCCAGCACCTCGTTCATGCGCTGCGAGCCAAGTATCTCGGCGGGGTTAGGCGGGACGGGGCCGCTGGTCAGCACGTGCAGGTTCTCCACCTGGGTGGGCTGTAGAGGGTGGTGCACGCGTGGAGCGCCCGTGCTACCGGTGCCCCCTGAGATGCTGGCGGCGCGGGCAAGCTCGGCCACGAGCGTGGTCAGTCCGGTATCGTTGGAGAGGCCGAAAATCTTGTGCAGGTGCGGCCTCCTCAAATCGGCGTCCACCAGCACGGTCGCAAAGCCCGAAGCCGCGAAGGTAATCGCCAGGTTGGCGATAGTGGTGGACTTGCCATCGTCGGGGCTGGTAGAGGTAGCCAGGATCGTGTGCACCGGGTTGTCAGGGCTGGCGAACTGTATGTTGGTGCGCAGCGTGCGGTACGCTTCAGCCGCCGCCGACTTGGGCTGAGTGTAAGCCACCAACCCCGCCCCCGTGTCCTCTTTGCCGCGGTTCCTCTTGTCTGCCAATCTCTTCTCCTTTAGTTTCGTCGTCAGTTTTCGGTGACGCCCTGCCAATGATTGGCGGGCTGGCAAGTAGCGAAGTCTCCTTCGGAGACTAAGGAACATGTAATAGTCTCCGAAGGAGACTTTGCCCCTTGTCAGCCCGTGGCTTCAGCCACAGGGCACCTCCCACCGACAGCTAACAACTTCCTACTCACGACTTCGGTATCACTCCCAGCGTGTTCAGTCCGGTATACTGCTGCACCTCGGTAGGGGTTTTCAGGGTGGTATCCAGCAGTTCCAACGCGATAGCCAGCAGCAGGCCCAGGACCAGGCCGAACAGGGCGGCGGCAGCGGTGTAGAGCAGCGGGCGCGGCTGGTAGGGCTGCGACGGCGGCTCGGCGGGCTGCGTCACCTGCCACACCACCCGGAACCCGCCCGCGCTCGTCGCCTGGTTCTCGGCGTTCTGCCTGTCAACGAAATTGTTGGCGATAGTCTCCGCGATCAGCGCGGCCTTCTCGGGGTCCCTACCGTCCACCGTCATGACAATCGAGTTGTCGTCGGGCCGGGGCTGTATCTTTATCTGGCCCGCCAGCGCGTCATGCGACACGTCCTGCACCCCCGCGTCATCGAGCGCACGCGACCACGTCTGCCTGTTGCCGAGGTCCTGCGCGTACGTGGGCATCGTCTTCTTGATAGCCTCGATAGTGCCGTTATCCGGCGGCACGGAGCGCGCAGCCACGGTCGTCTGCGCCTGGTAGATGCGCGGCTGCATGCTGGTGTAGAGATAAGCCACGGCGGCCGCCGCCAGCGTCACAATCAACGCCAGCCACCAGCGCTTGCGCAGTCCGTTTAGGATTTGTCGAGGGTCGAGTTGCATGAGAGTACCGAGTGCCGAGTGCCGAGTGCCGAGTGCCGAGCAGTTTAATCCTGACTCCGTACTCGGTACTTGGCACTACACCTTGGGGATTGTGCCCACCACTGGAAGGTCTAGTAGGCGGCGGGCGTCTCGCTCGTCGCGCACGCTGTTGTCGAGGTATTCGAGCAGGAAAGCGAGGGCCAGGGCCACGACTATGCCGATGAGCACGCGTATGACGGCGGTAATGATCTCTCGGCTCGTGCTCGATTGTATCTCGGTCATGGAGGCCAGGTCAATCTGGCTGAAGAGCGCCCGGTCGTTGATGAGCGGGCCCTGGATGGGCCTCATGCGGGCGTCGGCCAGCACGGTGGCGGCGGCGTCGGAGAGGGCCTTGGCGACCACTTTGGGGGAGGCGGTCACCGATATGGTCAGGATGCGGTGCTCGCGCTCGGTTTCCAGCATCCCCTTGACGTTTTCCGGGGCCAGCTTGTCTATCGCTATCCTGGCTTCTTCCTGGGCTTGCGGGGTGAGGCTGCCATAGTCCTGACGGGCCAGTATGTTCTGGGCCACGTTCTGGTGCAGCACGTCGAGCGTGGCGGCCGCGAACGCATCGCTGGTGACCACCTGCGTGTAGTCGTCGACCAGGAACTCGGAGCTAAACCAGTTGTAGTAGCGGTCGAAAGTAAAGTACTGGGGCACCTGGTCGGGGCCGGGGTCCTGCCGCGTAATGAAGCTGGCTTCAGCCTCGTAAGTCCGCTTCGCCGTAAGCAGCATCGCCGCGCTGATTAGCGTCACCAGCGCCACGATAACCAGCACGAGCCTGCGCCGCTTCCAGATCACGTTCCAGTAATGCCGTAGTTCCATCCTGAGCCTCGGTGTTCAAATTATGATCGCGTAATCAGCAGACGATGGACGATGTGGTGCCCTGCCGGTCTGCCCTGTGGCTGAAGCCACGGGCTGACAAGGGGCAAAGTCTCCTTCGGAGACTAAGGAACATGTAATAGTCTCCGAAGGAGACTTCGCTACTTGTCAGCCCGCCAATTCATTGGCAGGGCATCCCCACAGGGCACCTTCCCAGACTCCTCACCCTCACTCCTCATTACTCCCTGACGAACGAGAGCTAGCGCGGGTCGCCCGGTATCAGCGAGAAAACCAGCGTATTACGTATGCTGCCGTCAGTGGCCCGCGAGTCGTTGCGCGTGCAGCCTTCTTGCACGAAGCCGAGCCGCCTCGCCACGTTCGCGCTGTGGGTGTTCCGCTCGTCGCACTGTATCTCTATGCGCTGCGCTTGAAGCTCTCCGAACAGGTAGTCCACCACGAGCCGCACCGCCTCGGTCATGTAGCCATGCCCTTCGGCCGATTTGCGCAGCCAGTAGCCTATCTCGAAGTAGCGTATCTCCCAGTCGTGCGGCATGATACCCAGCCCGCCCAGGTACCGGCCGCTCTCCAGTTCGAACAGGCCGCAATTGATGCTCTTGCGCAGTATGACGGCGGCCCGCTGTTGGTTGATCCAGTCCAGGGACCGCTCGACCGTCTGGTGGTCGTCCGCGAACGGCAGCCAGGGCCTGACATGCTCCCGCGACTCGTCAACCGCTTCCTTTAATCCCTCCGCATCCTCCACCCGGTAAGGCCGCACTGTGAGACGCTCGCTCCGCAACTCCTCAAATATGGGTATGAGGGTGTCGAATTTAGGATCTGGGATCGCGGATTGCGGATTTGACAAGAGTAAAGGACCTCAGTTGTCTTGCCTATCGTCCAGTTGTTGTTGCACGAACTCCGCGATGCGGCGCTGGAATACCTTTGTATCGAACGTCTCGGCGTGGCGGCGTATGGCTGCCGGGTCGTAATCGTCCGGGTTGAAGCGCGAAACTACGTCGGCCAGGCTCCCGGCGGTCTGCTCCTTGAAGAACTCGCCCGTGACGCCCGGCACCACCGTTTCGAGCGCGCCGCCCGCGCCGTAGGCAATCACGGGCCGTCCCGAGGCCTGGGCCTCCAGCGGCGTAATACCGAAGTCCTCCATGCCGGGGAAGATGAACGCCTTGCACCCCGCGTACAGCCGCTTCAAGTCTGGGTCCTGCATCTTGCCCAGGAACCGCACGTTGCCCTTAGCCATGCCCCGTAGCTCGGCCTCCTGCCGCCCCGAGCCGACCACCACGAGCGGCAAGCCGAGCCGGTTGAAGGCCTCGATTGCCAGGTCGATCCTCTTATAAGGGATCAGGCGGGAGACTATAAGGAAATAGTCACCCTGAGCGTCCGGGTCGGGACGGTAGAGGCCGGTGTCCACGGGCGGGTTGATAACGGTAGCCGTGCGCTGGTACCGCTTCTGAATGCGCCGCGCCACCATGCGCGAGTTGGCTACGTAGGCGTCCACCCGCCGGGCCGAAACTTCGTCCCAGAGTCTAACATAGTTGAGCACCAGGGGCAAGAAGGCCTGTACTTTGCGTCCTACCCGCTCGCCCTTGATGTAGTCGTGGTAATTCCAGGCGAAGCGCATCGGGTTGTGGCAGTAGCATATATGAAGCGTGTCTATGTCGGTAATCGCCCCCTTGGCGAAGGCGCTGCTGCTGCTCAACACCACGTCGTAGCCCGACAGGTCGTGGCTCTCCACCGCGAAAGGATAGAGGGGCAAATAAAGCTGGTGCCGCCTCGCCACGCCCGGCAGCCGCTGCATGAACGAGGTGCGCACGTCCCAGCCGCGGTAGTGCGCGGGCATCAGCTCCGGGGCGTAAATCGACACGTACACGGGCGCGGAGGGGTACACGCCGTGGATGGCGTCGAGCACCCTTTCAGCGCCGCCGTACTGGTTGAGATAGTCGTGGACGAGAGCGATCTTCATGGTGGTTAGTGGTTAGTGGTTAGTGGCAGGCTACCAGATGTTACGTGAGTGAGAAGACGGAGCTTCTATCAGGACCAATTTCCCCTTTGTCATTCTGAGCGAAGCGAAGAATCTCGTCCCTCAGCACCCAAATACCACCTTTCTTCTGTACGCCCGCAGGGAATCAGCAGAGGGTAACATCCCGGTAGAGGACGAGATTCTTCGCTACGCTCAGAATGACAACGTCTACCCTTGGTGCTTAGAACCAGCTAATAGAACTCACGAAAGCACCAGCAACCCCGCGGTTAGGATAATGTAGACAATACGCAAGATTGGACCATTTTCTACAGCTTTGTCTGTCTAAAGTACGCAGAAAGCATTGCCAATATGCAATACAATAAGCTATAATTGAGAAGTAAGAGTGCGTATCCTGAAAACAGACTAGCAATTATAGAACAGATACAACATGCAGTGCCAATGCAGCGATGACACGGCAAGCCGCCAGGCGGTGGACGACAATGCTGCTTACATGAGGAGGAGACCACAGGATGGTAGCCAAGACAGACGAAGTGCAGGCGGGGCTGGGTGACGGGTATCGTTACGGCTTCGCTATGCCGGAGAACTACACCTTCAAGAGCCGCAAGGGTCTCGACGAGCAGGTAGTTCGCGAAATATCCTATCTCAAGAGCGAACCGGCGTGGATGACCAACTTCCGCGTGCGCGCCCTCAAGACCTTCGACGCAAAGCCGATGCCCCAGTGGGGTGGCATGCTCAACGACATCGACTTCAACGACATCTTCTACTTCGTGCGCGCCTCCGACCGCAACGCCGGTAGCTGGGAAGACGTGCCCGCCGAGGTCAAGGACACCTTCGACCGCCTGGGCATCCCCGAGGCCGAGAAGAAGTACCTCGCAGGCGTGGGCGCTCAGTACGAGTCCGAGGTGGTGTATCACTCGCTGCGCGAGGACCTACAGAAGCTGGGCGTCATCTTTACCGACATGGACACCGCCGTGCGCGACTACCCCGACATCGTGAAGGAGTACTTCTCCACGATCATCCCGTCGGGCGACAACAAGTTCGCCGCCCTCAACTCGGCCGTCTGGTCGGGCGGGTCGTTCGTGTACGTGCCCTCCGGCGTGCGCGTGGAGATACCCTTGCAGGCGTACTTCCGCATCAACGCCCAGAACATGGGCCAGTTCGAGCGCACCCTCATCATCGCGGAGCCGGGCAGCTACGTCCATTACGTAGAGGGCTGCACCGCCCCCACCTACTCCACCAACTCGCTCCACTCGGCGGTGGTTGAGATCGTCGTGAAGGAAGGCGCTCGCGTGCGCTACACCACGATCCAGAACTGGTCCCACAACGTCTACAACCTGGTGACCAAGCGCGCCGCCGCGTATCGCGACGCCACGATGGAGTGGGTGGACGGCAATCTCGGCTCGAAGCTCACCATGAAGTACCCCGCCGTGTGGCTGATGGAGCCGGGCGCGAGGGGGGACGTGCTCTCCGTGGCCTTCGCGGGCAGCGGGCAGCACCAGGACGCAGGGGCCAAGATGGTGCACAAGGCCCCACACACCACCTCCAACGTAGTATCGAAGTCGATCTCGAAGGGCACGGGGCGGGCGAGCTATCGCGGCCTGCTGGAAGTGGCCGAGGACGCGCACCACTGCAAGGCCAACGTCAAGTGCGACGCCCTGCTGCTGGACGAGGACGCCCGCTCGGACACCTACCCTACGATCAACGTAGCCAACAACTCCACCACGGTGCAGCACGAGG
This sequence comes from Chloroflexia bacterium, assembly GCA_036389075.1. GTDB lineage: Bacteria > Chloroflexota > Chloroflexia > QHBQ01 > JADMIH01 > JADMIH01. Next base: position 15,601 of record DASVQO010000470.1, read on the forward strand.
CCACCGTGTCCAAGGTGGGCGAGGACCAGCTATTCTACCTGATGTCGCGAGGCATCTCGGAGAACGAGGCCACGGCCATGGTCGTCAACGGCTTCGTAGAGCCTATCACCAAGGAGATACCCCTCGAGTACGCGGTGGAGTTGAACAGGCTCATCGAGTTGCAGATGGAAGGTAGCATCGGGTAGTTTGTAGAGAGACAACCTAGCAAAACAAAAGGGGCGGCATACAGCCGCCCCTTTTGTTTAGTCGTTGGAACGTCGCCCCATATATCGGCTCGTGCTCTGACTAAGCGACTCGCGCCACGCTCATGTTGCCTTCACGCCTGGACGGGCGGCGATTAGCAAGGAGCGAAGGCAGCATGAGAAGCAGCAATGCCGCCAGGAAGTAGACTGTGCTTATCTGCACCTGCGCTTGGCTTGCCTGCCTAACCGTTTCGGCGAATTGCTCGTTGTATTGCTGGGCGGTTGACAGGTTATAGACGTTGTACAAAGGTGCGTTCATCACTGTGAGATAAAGGGGCAGTACCAACATGGTCATGATTACAAACCAGCCGGATACGTAGAGAGCGTAGCGCCAACGAGCAGTTTTGAACGTCCACGCTAGCACCCCTCCAGCGACGGCGAAGGGGGTTGCGTAGAGAAGCCATACAGGCCCAGCGGCCCCCGTTGCCTGGAGGAGCGCGCTCACTGTGGGGAGTTGCGAGCACAATACTAGCGTGATGGCCGCGCAAGGCACGGCAACCAGCAATTGCCTGGGCCTGGATATTACCGACAGAATGAGGAGAGTTAATGAGGATCCCAGGAGCGTACACAGCACGAACACCTGCGACCAGGGGTTCAAATTGTCGTTGACCTCAGGAACGGGTAGCCAAACAGGTAAGCCTACCAGCAGGGCGATTACCACGGCTACCCCTAACAAGATTAGCGATACCCGCCTCTTAACAACATTTGACTTGTTTGATTCTAACAGGTCCAGCCCTGTGCCCGAGAGAATCAGGAGCAGCATGGAGACACATGTTGTCACCCAAAGTGTAATCTGATAGTCCATTGTATTCCCTTCTATACTAGTGTGCATTTACATACCTGGCATCGTTCAAGAGTAGTTGCTGAGTCCACACACCCCACCAATACAACGGATGTAGCTTAGTAAAGTTTCTTACTGAGCCTTCAGGAAGGGCACTCCGATCTTACCATCAGGATTGCCAGGAGGACCACGCTGAAGCGTGGTCCTCCTGGCCGGATAGCAATTCTAGTGCTGCTACTTCATCATATGGTTCTTCACCATGTTCCGGTAAAGTGGCCCGACGACACCGGTGACATTAATCCCGTCGATATCAGCCACTTGCACGTCCTGCAACTGTGGAACTTCATGCTTCTTGATCTTTGACTTGACAACCTGGTTGCTCATCTCAATTAGATAGACCTCAGCATCGGCGCTAACCGCCTTATATTGCTCCTTGTCGAGATCTACCTGCATGGCAGCTACGCCCATGAGAGTAACGCTACCTCCAAAAGACCTACTCATCCTTTGGTCAACAAGTTCACGCATACCGTCGTTGAACGCCTGTGTGCTCTTCCCATCCCTGGTAAGGCCGAGAGCAAAGCTGTAGATGTCGTCGGGGTTGCTGGTATTCAACCCATAGAACTCGTACAGGTTCGCATAGAGGCCGTACTTCCTGACAAAGGCGTCAGCCTCATCCCATGTTAGTGCCCGATTGAATACGACCGAGGCAGCCGTCACCTTTGCGGCTCCACTCTTGAAGAACTGTTCGTTTTCCTTGCGCTGTGCTGCTGCATAGGCTTCTATTCCGGCAGGACTACTTACATCATAATGCACGGCCACGGCATCCAGTTTAGCGTCCTTGATGTCGAGTGTATAGCCCCATCCCTGGTGCTGTACTTCCTTAGACTGGTGGCTGGAACTATTAGCCACACCGGTGTTCACGACTAAAGCCAAGGCTCCACCTAACACAGCTGATAGCGCTACAGTGGCCAACGCTTTTCGGCTTTGATTAAACTGAGCTAGAAAGGTCATGCTCTTTTCATCTCCTCTTAGATATACATGGTGTAACGCATGCGCCGGGCATGCCAACGAATTGCATTCCCGCTTCCGCCGTGCTGAATATCTTCACAGAATAATGGTACTGCGGGCTGATGGTCCGGGTGCGGGTGCCTAGGGGCAGGAATACCCTCTGCTTAGGACATTGGATGAGTTGACACAGATCTTGTTTCCGACACTCGTGTTTTCATAATAGATATCATCATGCGTGAAGCCGTAGTCATGAATGAAGTTGTAGTTGAGCTCAACCCAGGCCCTTCTCGAAGGATAGTTGCTATCTCTGAACGTAGCTTCAGCATAATAGCTCGTGTTGGCTGATATGGTGCTACCCTGCCCGTGGTACCGTACGTTGAACCGCACTTCATTCCAGGGGCCGGAGCCCTGGTTGCAACCGGCAGTTTTCGCGAAAATGTTGCTCAAGGGCATATTAGGGAGATTAGTGCCCCACCAGGTGCCCGCGATAGGATTGTGATTTCCGTCCAAGGCTGCCCCAACGTTGCTCTCAAAACAGTTGCTATTAGCCCTGAAGATGTGCCATGCCATCGCATAGTCTTCAGCTACAGTATTTATCTGGTTGGCGTTGCCTGTGTCCCAGGTAATGTAGTTGTCAGATACGTCAAACAGGCGATAGGTAGTAGCGCTACCTTCATCAAAGTATAGATTCGCCTTGAAGCTTCCGGGCCTGCCCGCCGTGAAGCTATGTGGCACTACGCTGGCTCCCAGGTCTGTGAAGCCTGTAGCCGCGAAAGCCGTGCTCGTGACCTGAAAGGACAACGCTGCTACGGCCAAGAGTGCCAGTCCTTTGCCAATCATAGGTAACTTGAATCGTCTGGACCTGTTCATCAATCAGATTTTCCTTCCACTCGTCACTTTTTCTCAATATCTCAGTTGCCCGGCGGCCCAGGCTTGTGGCACGTCTCGCTAGGTCTCTTAGACCAGTCTGTCAAAGACCTCCTAGACGCTTTAGTGTAGCCTGCGGTATAACAGGACTGATTGCCTAATGATAGTGAGGCAATCCAGGTAATGAATTTTTGGCCGCCAGCCATCGCAACAAGGAAAATATACGCGATCTATATGCATACGTTCCTGCCAGGATGACTTACAAACTAAGTGTACCAAGTTCGTAATATGCACTTCATGAGTAAAATTGCTCAGTAAAAGTGACTATTTAATTTCTAGTCTAGCTACCACCAAGCGGCTATCAAATTGAGAAAACGGGAATTCCATGGTAGAAGTGCCAATCAAGCACAGCCCAGTGGAGCCGGGCCATAGTGGTGAGGGGCCGGTTAGTGTGCAAGGTATTGTGCGCGAAGATAATCGTGCGAGGCGATTATGCGGCTGGAAGGTCTATTATGCCTCTCGTGATCGCGGCAGCCACCGCACCTGCCCGCCCTCGCACCTGGAGCTTTGCGTAAATGTGCCGCAGGTGGTTATTGATCGTCCTCACGCTAAGGTTGAGACGCTGTGCTATTTCGTGGTCGGTAAGATCGTCGGCAACTAGATGCAGTATTTCCTTCTCGCGTTCCTTGAACATTTCATGGGCCTGGCAAAAATTAAGAGAATGGACAGCCCGAGCGTATTGTTGCGAGAGTGGCTCGGTAGGGTTATCTGCTAGTGAGTAGATGGAATGTTCCAGCCCTTTCAGACTCCCTTCGGAGGAGACCACGCATTGTATGCCCCTCCGGGCTAATTCTTCCACGGACGGTAACGCATAGCGCGAACAGAGCACCATAACTGGCCCGTTGTAACCGTACGCACGCATCACCGGTACCAGGTCTAGCCCCTTACTTGGAGCAGGGACGTCGAGCGAAAGGACCGCAACATCAGGGGGTGAGGCCAGCGCCTTTGGCAAGTTACCGTGGATACCGTCATCTACAAGTACGGCCGTGACTTTCGATACCCTTCGGAAGCTTTCCAACACGCGACGGCAGGCATCAAGCCATAATGGATGAGCTGAAAGAAGCAAGATTTGAAGGCCTGACATAAGGGTTATCCACTTTCCTTTTAGAAAAATGCTGAACGGCAGAACCACACCAGCCTTTGTGGAGTGGTATCCTGATACACTGGTGTAATACATGTATAATCATAGTCAAAAAATTCTATCTAACTATCGTTATTGCAGTAGATGAACATTATCCATAATCAGTCAGTCACTTACAACCCTAACAATTACCATCTGGCAGGCAACGTAGCCAACAACTCCACCACGGTGCAGCACGAGGCCACCGTGTCCAAGGTGGGCGAGGACCAGCTATTCTACCTGATGTCGCGAGGCATCTCCGAGAACGAGGCCACGGCCATGGTCGTCAACGGCTTCGTGGAGCCTATCACCAAGGAGATACCCCTCGAGTACGCGGTGGAGTTGAACAGGCTTATCGAGTTGCAGATGGAAGGCTCTATTGGCTAGGAAGCTGGAAAGTAGACGGGTCTAACGAGACTTACCAGTAGACGAGATTACGTTGTAAGACAGGAGTCGTGTAGTAAAACGACTCCTGTCTTTCTTTAAAGCCGACTAGACAAGACAAATGACTTAGCGTACAATATGTCGAGCCGTCAACTCGTTATAGTTGAGGGCAGTAGCCCGTATGTATCCGGTCCAAAACGCAGCTCATGACCGGTATCATGCACTTTGCAAGATTCCCTGTTCACCTTGCCGTTGCGCAGCCTCAACCAACAATTGCGAGCAAGTAAAGAGCCTGGAGGCAGTCCCGTGTCGATTTACGAGAAAACAGGCCAGAAAGCATCGGTAACCGAGGGGCAACGTGCGCTCGAATTATTTACCGATAGACACAGGGTCCTGAGGCTCTTCTTATCCTACCTGAATGATAGCCCTCCTCGCGATAAAATCCTGTTCTTGCATGGAGACGGCGGAAACGGCAAATCGCTTCTCCTTCGTTTCCTGAAGGAGTATTGCTGCAGGAGTTTTGATGCCAAGGAATGGCAACGCCTGCAAAGTGTGACAGACGCCGAGCTCGTAGACTCCATCAAGCAGGCATCAAGCTCCTCACACGTACCTGCTGCCTACCTGGATTTCAAAATGGAGCCAATCGGCGAGGATAGACCGCTGGAAGGGTTTTCCGCAATTATGATGCTCAGACGCGCGCTGAGCAGTTATAAGTTGCATTTTCCGGTGCTCAGGTTCGCCCTTATTACATACCTCAAGAAGACAAATAGGGATAGCAAGGAACATCTACAACAAATCTTTCCTCCCGAGGAGTTGGACCTGGTTATCGCTATAGCAGATGCGATAACGAGCACGAGTGCAGGTAGTGTGATGAAGCTCCTCTGGGACATAGCGAACAAGCAGTTCGACATTGACTATCACTATCAAAAGCGTGGAATCCGCGAGGAGAAGATCACGGAAATACAGAATATAGGTTTGCCGTCTGACTTGGCCCGTGAACTGCCTCGTTTCTTTGCAGAAGACTTGAATGCCGCCATGTCCCTGCCTGGCGCGCCAAAGCGAGTGGTCCTACTGTTTGACTCGCACGAGGCGTTCTGGGGCCAAAATCGGGACCTCTCCGATAGCCTCTACTTCGAGCGAGATGAATGGTTCCGGCACCTGTTGTCGAGACTTGACTTGCAAAAAGGGATTGTGGTGGTAGTGGCCCAGCGAGAGCCTCCCCGCTGGGGGAAAGCCGACTACTACCCCATCCCAAATGAATTTCTCGATATGCAAGTTGTTGGGCATCTGTCTCAGACAGATGCCCAACAATATCTGGATCGAGCTGGTATCAGCAATCCTGAAACACGCCAATCACTAATTACTTACGCCAGCATCCAGGCAGGCGAGGTTCACCCGTTGTACATAGGGCTCGGCGTGGACCTGGCAGCAGCCGTTCAGCAAGGAGGCCGCGAATACATCTCCCCGGAAGGGCTTGAAAATTTGCCCAGTTGGGAGAACAAAGGCAGATTCCTCGTTAACACATTACTCCGATATACAGGCAAAGACCTGGACCATGCAGTAAGGGGTCTCGCAGCTACGCGTGCGTTCAACCGCGAGATCTACGCAGAACTCAGCAACACACTTGGATATGCAAACTCCGACCAAAACTTTGACGCACTGACGCGGCTGTCTTTTGTCTGGCCCATACAGTCGTATGGAGGCGGATGGTACCGCATCCACGATCTACTGAGAACAATACTGAGCAAGCGAGAAGATGAGATTACGAGCCATGCAGATAACTTACTTCGAATCACCGATGTCACCCTTGAATCCTATTACCGAGCGAAAGCTGAAGCAGGAGAGCCGTTGTTGTTAGCGGAGGCCATATACCATGCCAACCGGCAGGACTGGGAGCGCGGCCTTGAGGAGTGGAAGAACGCTTTTATCAGAGCCATTAATGATGATAACTTATCTATGTGTAGCGCTTTGTTAGACGTGCGGGGTGACCTTGAAGT
>DASVQO010000471.1:0-13458 GCA_036389075.1 Chloroflexia bacterium
TGTGAGGCGATTGGAGTGGGCCTGTACCTGGCCGACCGCCTCGAGCACGACCGCAGCGTGGCCGAATTGCGGGACCGGCTCGGACAGGAGCGGTTTTCCACGCTGTGGGCCGAGGGGCGGCACCTCTCGGTCGAGCAGGCAGTCAAGATGGCTAGCCCACCCGGCCCACAAGACGACGCTCTGCCCCAGCCAACCTCCCCGGAAGACCCCGGCCTGACCACACGGGAGCTTGAGGTGTTGCGCCACATCGCGGCGGGCATGACCAACGCCGAGACCGCCGGCAGCCTCTCCATCAGCCCTCACACGGTGAATATGCACGTGCGCTCCATCTTCAGTAAGCTGGGCGTCACCTCACGTAGCGCGGCCACCCGCTATGCCCTCGTCAACGGCCTCGTATAGGGTGACACTTTCCACGGCAGGGACATAGGGGGTCCGGTGGAAGTAGCCTTTTAGCCCTGGGCCGGGCTTAATCCTCTATTGACATTCACCCGTATGCTTTGTCACAATTAGCAGTGCCCCCTGCTAATGCGTGGCCCAGTCGTCCTGTTCCTAGAAAGCGCCCTTACCCCTATGCACCGTCGCCGTTTCGCCAGCCTCTGGCTCATGCTTGCCTTGCTCTTACCGCTAGTATCGGTAGAGTTCCCCGCGTCCGTTCATGGCGCGCCCTCCTTTGTCATGCCGCAGTTCGAGCGGGTGTGGTCGCGCACCGACGGGCCTATCGCGCAGGGGGCCGCCTCGCGCTCGTGGCTGTGGGGGCCGCAGCCGGGTGAGGTGCGTACCGAGCCGTTCGCCTCCGCCCCCGGCGGCACGCGCACCGTCCAGTACTTCGACAAGGCCCGCATGGAGGCTAACCCCGCAGTGACGGACCCTTCCGACCCCTGGTCTACTACCACCGGCCTGCTCGTGGTGGAGCTTGTGAGCGGCCGCGTGCAGGTGGGGCCGGACAGCTACGAGGCGCGCACCCCCGCCGGTATGCCCGTGGCGGGTGACGCGGGGCGAACTGACGACGCACCCCTCTATAGCTCGTTCCGCGAGTTGGCTTCCCTGCCGGGTGGGGCGGACCGCCGCGTGGCCTCGTCCACAGGTTCTCCCGTGCTGGCCACGATTGATAAGGCGGGCGTGGTGGGGGCTTTGCCGGGCAGCGAGGTGCTCTATACAGCCTATTCACAGGAGACCGGACACAACATCCCCTCTGTGTTCGAGCGTTTCATGCAGACGCGGGGCCTGGTGAGCGAGGCGGGCACCTTGCGGGAGGGCGCGCTGTTCGACCCGGTGTACCTGCTTGGCTACCCCATCACCGAGGCGTACTGGGCCACGGTGGCGATAGACGGCAAGCCCACGCGGGTCATGCTGCAACTTTACCAGCGCCGCGTGCTGACCTACATACCGAGCTTCAGCCCGGAGTGGCAGGTGCAGATGGGCAACGTGGGCCAGCACTACTACACCTGGCGCTACACGGCCCCCGCCGCCCCCACGCCCGTACCCGCCGCGACCACCGCGCCCCGCCCCGGCGCGAACGACACCTTCCTGCACATCCAGGGCAGCAAGTTCTACTACCGTGGTGAGCCTGTGCGCCTCAAGGGTACAAATTACTGGCGCAGCGACAGGCCCGGCGTGAATACGTGGGCCGAGTGGGACGGCCCCCAGGTGTGGCAGGAGCTACTAAAGGCCCGCGAGCTGGGCATCAACACGATTCGCATCGGACTGCCCTACGACACGCCGATGGGCATGGACGAAGTGTGGGGCGAGGGCTGCGAGGGCCGGCCTGACAGGTGCTCCGAGGTGCGGGGCCAACTGGTCGAGCACATGACCCAGTTCCTGCAACTCGCCTCGGACAACGGCATGAAAGTGCTCTTCGTGCTGTTCGACTGGAGCGACAGCTTCCCCGAACCGGGCACCGCGGAGTACCGCCGGCAGGTGAACTACCTCGGCGCGGTGGTCGGCCCCTTCGTGGGGGACGACCGGGTGCTGGGCTGGGACCTGCACAACGAGCCTGAGAACTACAACAATTGGAAGCTGCAAGGCCCGGCCCGCGTGGTTGGCTGGGTCGAGGATATGGCGCGCGAGGTAAGGGTCATTGATGGGACGCACCCGCTCACGGTCGGCGTGGCGAGCTACCAGACGATGTGGCTCGAGGCGGGCGGCAAGCAACTGCTCGACATGGTGGACTTCGTGGGCTTCCACAGCTACGAGGCAGGGGGCCTGAGCGGCCAGATAGCCGAGACCAAGAAGCGCACGAGCAAGCCGATACTGATTGGCGAGATGGGCTGGCCGACGGGGCCGGGCAGGCTATCCACCCCGCAGAAGCGCTACGACGAGCCTACCCAGCAGTTCCTCTACCAGGCGATGATTCGCGACGTTGCGGCCAACGACATAGCGGGCATGGTGCAGTGGACCCTCTGGGACCACCCCCTCGGCAACCCCAACCATTACATCAAGCCCAACATCGAGGCGTGGTTCGGCCTGGTGCGCCTGGACGGCACGTTCAAGCCCGCGGCGGGCGACTTCCGCGACAGCTACTCCGTCCCCCTACTCCCCAGCACCACCCACACCGACGTGCCCCTGACGCTGCCGGGCGGCGCAGCTGCCCCAAAACCGTAGCCCAGGGGCGCAAGTTCCTCTAATAGACGGAACCGCCAAGACGCCAAGGACGCCAAGGACCACGCCAAGTTAAGTACGGTTCACCGCAGAGACGCAGAGAGCGCAGAGGTTACGCAGAGAAGTATTGAGGGTTAGGTGGTGTAAAGAGAAGCAGGGTACGACAACACGTACCCTGCTTCTTTTTCCTTAGAACACCTTTATCTTAATCTTGGCGCGCTCTTGGCGTCCTTGGCGTCTTGGCGGTTCCGTCTTCTTAGCCTCCTGGTGCTTCGAGGGTGTAGGAGGTGATTTCGGGGCGGGCGAGGAAGCGCAGGGGCAGGCGCACCATGCCGAGGCCACGGTTTACGTACAGGTGCATGTCTTCCACTACGTAGTGGCCGCGCCAGTACTTGCGGCCAAGCACGGGCAGGGCGGGCGAGCCGAGGCCCGGGATGACTACCTGCCCGCCGTGCGCGTGGCCGGAGATTTGCAGGTCGAAGCGGCCCGTCCTGGCGGCGACGTCCGCGAAGTCAGGCTCGTGGGCCAGCAGGATGGCCGCGCCCTCTCGCGGCAGCTCCTTCAACACCAGGTCGAGGCGGTTGTTGCCCTCGCGCACCGAGTCGATGCCCGCTATATGCAGGCGCTCGCCGCCACGCTCGAGCGTATGAACCCGGTTGTTCAGGTCGATAAGCCCGCTCGCGGCTATCACCTGCCGCATCAGGTCCGGTCCATGCGCGCCCCAGTAGTCGTGGTTGCCCAGGACTGCGACCACCCCATCCTGGGCCTGGAGCCTGCTCATGGCGGGCACGATATCGATGGGCGCTCCCCTGTAGACGCGGGTGACGAAATCGCCGGTCATGGCTACCAGGTCGGGTTGCTGCGCGTTTACAAGGTCCACCACGCGGTCCAGCCTCTCGTTGGGCATGAACTTACCCGCGTGCAGGTCGCTTATCTGCACCAGCTTGTAGCCGTGGAAAGCGCGGGGCAGTCGTGGCAAGGTGAGGCGCACGTCCGTGACCTCTAGCCAGTCCGGCTCGACCCGCGCCGCATAGGCTAGCGCCCCCGCCCCGGCCAGTCCACCTAATGCCAGCAACGCCCCCGACAGAGTAGTAGCCGCCGCCCGGCGTTGCTCCCTCTTGTAACGCGACATTCTGAACTCTCCCCCGAACTTAATTGGGCTGTCATGGATATTAACCATGCAACACCTGGGCCAACGAAGTAATGAGGACTGTGGCCTGAGTTGAGGGGAGAAACCGCAAAGGCGCAAAGAGCGCAAAGGGCACTGAGAGAAGCTGATGGTTTCTGCTAGCGCCACTCAGTCCTAAGTCCTCATCACTCATTACGTGCTAGCATCATCAATATCAATCATGCATATGCATCAGGGATTCTACTCCATTTGTACGATAGGATTTGGCCGGTATGAAGCTAAGATAAGAGTAGCAATATGGGTGGGTTTCCCGAATGGGTGTGAGGCATGAATACCAGGCATTTCAGGGGTAATAACATAGTGGGCGGGGTGGTGCTCATACTGCTCGGAGCGGTCTTGTTCGCGGGCACAATCCAGCCGTTCGACCTGGAGTGGGGCAACCTGTGGCCGGTGTTTTTGGTGGTGCCCGGCGTTGGCCTGCTCGGGCTGGCGTTCGGCATGAGCAAGGAGCGCAGGGCCAGCGTGGTTATGGCCGGGACGACCCTGCTGCTGCTCGCCATTTTCTTCTTCGCCTTTACGCTCGAGCGCGCGGATTGGAGTGAACAGGCTACCCTCTGGCCCCTGTACGTAATGATTCCCGGCCTCGCGGGGCTGGTCGCCTATCTCGGCTCCGATATGGAGCGGCCCGGCTATCTCATGCTGGGCGCTGTGCTCTCCACGGTGGCGGGCACCCTCCTGGTGGGCACCGTGACCGGTTCGCTGGCCCGGCTGGCAGAGCGGCTGCCCGCGCCGGGCATTACCGACCCCGCCATACTCTATTTCCTCCAGACCTGGTGGCCCGCCGCTTTGCTGGTGGCCGGTTTCATACCGCTGGCCGTGTCGCTCGTGGCCGATACCCCGTCGAGGAGGGCCATTATGGTCCTCGTGGGAGCGGTGCCTTTCATGCTGGGAGGCTTCTTCCTGGCGACCACGCTTGGCGCGCTCTCCTGGGGCGACCAGGGTAGGCTGTGGCCGGTCTACCTGCTGATTCCCGGCGTGGCCGCCCTTGCCGCCTATTGCGCTTCCGGCTTCGAGGATAGGCGCTACCTGTGGGCGGCCATACCCACGGGCCTCGCGGGTGCCGTCTTCCTGGGGCTGAGCCTCACCGGGTCGTACGGCCTGCTTGGCACCCTGTGGCCCCTTTACCTGATCGCCGCGGGTTTGCTCTTGCTGGTGCCGCGCGTCTTGCATAGCCACAGGTAGGGGGAGGCGGGCGCTACACGACGAGGTCCAGACGCTCCCTGCCGCCAATGCTACAGAGATACCCCGAAGCCGTCACCTGTTCGATGCAGGGGCGGCTTTCTGCGCATCCACCCCTCTGCCCGCAGGCATGTACCGCTCCCATAGAGTGTAAGCGTTTGGTGAGACATGGTTGCTTTCTTTGTGTATAATTTCCATGTTCTGCCCCTCACAATCACATTTTCCTCCACCTCCTTCATCTGCAAGCCCTCCCATTGCAGAGTAAGTAACCCTCAAGTAAGAGCATCACCCGCAAGGCAAATTGCCCTCGTACGGCCCACAATGGCCGCTCGACCTGTTCGCTCCAGCCTGTATGCAGAACCTGGAGAGAAAGGCCGGGGCAGGTGTATAGTCCCGGTGGTGTCCGCATCAAGATAGGAGGCAGCAAAATGCGTCGCTCTATTTCCATTGTAGCTGCGTTTGTTTGTGCGTTGGCGCTGTTCGGGGGCGGAGGTTCGGCAGCCTTCAGCCAGGGCGCTACTGGGCAGCGTGCAGGTGGTATCTCCAGGTCGTCGGAGAATGGAAGCCTGCCCCCAAACCCCAGTGCCAGGCCCGAAGGCGGCAGCGTCGATCTCTACCTGGACGACAACTCAGACGAGTCGGCGCTTGGCTGGGGCATACCCGAAGAGGACAGGAATACAGCCGCCATATGGCTGAACAGGTACTCGCTGGCCGGTATGCGCCATCCCGTGACGTTGCAGGACGTTCATATCCCCTTCCCGGGCTCGTTCGATGGTGATTTCGTGGGTAAGACCATCCGCATCGTCGTCTACGTAGACCCGAATTCGGATGGCAACCCCGCCGACGCCGTCAACCTCTACGCGGCCAGCCACGTGATCCAGTTCGTCCAGGACTACCAGTACTTCGACCTGAACCTACAGATCAACCAGACGGGGGACCTGTACGTAGGTTGGGAGGACCAGTGGGCGGAGAGCGGCCCCACACCTTTCTCGTACGTGGCCCTGCTGGATACGAGCAGCCCGCAGCACGCCTCGTATGTCGTGGCGGACCGCTCTAACTTCACACCCAACATCAGCAACCTGGGCGCGAACGACTACATCAGCCCTATTACCGTCGCGGAGTTCGGGGTTGAAGGTAACCTCTTCATCCATGCCACGGTGGCCGAATACGTCCCGCCGCCTCCTCGCTGCCCCGGGGAGCGATTTACCGACGTGTGCCCCGGCGACTACTATTACACCCCGGTGCTCAACCTGAACGACAGGGGCGTGATCTCGGGCTACAGCACCTCGCCACCTTGCGACACCACCAGCCACGTGCCCTGCTTCCTCCCCAACCGCAACCTCACGCGAGGGCAGGGGGCCAAGATCGTGGCGCTGGCGGCGGGCGTGCCTGCCGCGCCTGCGGGACAGCGTTTCGCGGACGTAGCGCCGGGCAGCCCCTTCTACAACGAAATCAACGCCCTGGCCGCCCTGGGCTACATGGGAGGCTACCCCTGTGGCACCACGCCGGGTGAGCCGTGCACCGGGGGCAACCTGCCCTACTTCAGGCCCGGCAGCAGCATAACTCGGGGCCAGCTATCCAAAATCGTCTCCAACACGGCGGGCTACTCGGAAGAGCACTCAAACCAGGACTTCCAGGACGTGCCCACCAACGGCGCTTTCTACATCTGGATCGAACGCCTGGCGAGCCGGGGCATCATAAACGGCTACACATGCGGCGGGGCCGGGGAACCGTGCATAGCGCCGGGGAACCGCTCGTACTTCCGGCCCAACGCGGAAATTACGCGTGCGCAGACGGCCAAGATCGTGTATGGCGTGTGGCCCACACAGGCCCAACCGGCGAAGAGGTAGGCCATGTTTCGAGGGTTGGGGTGAAAGGAACGGCCCTCTCTTATGCCCGAATGCGGCCTACACTCACCCTGCCCCTTGTAAGTCCGTGGCTGATGAAGATTAACGGGTTAATGAGGTAATGAGCCGTAGGGGCAGGCCCCCGTGCCTGCCCTGGTGCAAGGCGTACACAGGTGGAGATTACCACCAGGGCAGGCACGGGGGCCTGCCCCTACATTTACACCCTTCACGCCTGGTGATTACTTGATTAACCGGCTAATCTCCATCAGCCACAGGGCCGGTGAACCTCGATTGTGAATAGGCGGTGATTATACTCAAGAGACCGCTTTCGTACTTGCGCCTGCTTCTCTAAACGGAGACCATCATGTTTCGGTGCTGGTGTGTGGGTCTCTCACGTACCGGGCAAAGGAGGCCACGCATGCCACGAAGCAGGCACTATCTCACCTTATTCGTATTGGCACTTGCCCTCTGCGTTGCGCTTTGCTTGATTCCGGACGCTCCGGCAGGCGCTACTCCCCTCGCGCAGCGCCCTGGCCGTACCCCTACGCCCCCGCCTCCTGATATCTTGCTCACGGAGGGTGTGGCCGACCCGGGCCTGCCGGGCGTGTCCTGGTTCGCTCCTACGGGCCACACCCTGCGCGGGAGCTTCCTCGACTACTGGAATGAGCGCGGCGGCCTTCCCCAGTTCGGCTACCCCATTACGGAGGAGTTCACCGAGCCAATCGGGGCGGTTGGCGCGCCAATCATGGTGCAGTACTTCGAGCGCGCCCGCTTCGAGCACCACCCGGAAAACGCGGGCACCCCGTATGAGGTGCTGCTTGGCGCGCTTGGTCGCGAGTTTCACCCGCAAGACCCGCCTGCTTCGCCTCTACCCTCGCCCGATGTATTCCCTCCAACCAGGGTCTACTTTGGCGAGACAGGACATAACCTGGGCGGCGCTTTCTTACGATACTGGAACGAACATGGCGCGTTAGCGGTACACGGCTACCCCATCTCGGAGGAGTTCCAGGAGACAAGCCCCACGGACCGCAAGACGTACAAGGTGCAGTACTTCGAGCGGTCGCGCTTCGAGTTGCACCCGGAGAACGCCGGCAGCCCTTATGAGGTGCTGCTGGGGCAGGTTGGCACGCAGCTTAGCCAGAAGAAGGGTTACCCGTATGGGTGGTACCCATTGTACGGGTATGCCGCCGACTTCTCCTGGGTTGCCGGAATTCCTCAATGGCAGGAGGTGCGATTTGATTGCAATATCGCTTATGCCGGTTACTGTGACTGCATCACTTTACGATACGAGCAAGCCGGTACGCGCCTCCAACTCGATACTACCAGAATGCCGCTTGGCACTTTGCAGCGCTTGCGAGATGCTACCCTGCAACTAGACGAACCTCCCCGGCCTCAAGTGGTCTTTGGGAGATTTTCACTCGACGACGAAAAGCTGGTGCGCTGCACGCCGCCCGTGACCGCAAAGGGTTATTTGCCGCAGCAGACGCAGAACAATCCCGCTTCGGTAGGAGAGGGCCGGTAGGTCTTTGCTATTCCCCCCGCTTGCGATATACTGGGGGCACTAATCCCCATCCCTAAAGCGGAGGTCAACGATGCATCCGACGAAGGAGCCTTCCGGCGACGGCGCAGGCACGATCGAGAGCCTTTTGAACGAGGAGCGCCTGTACCCGCCCTCGCCCGAGTTCGTGGCCCAGGCCAACGTTTCCGACCCCGAAGTGTACGCCCGCGCCGAGGCCGACCCGGTCGCCTTCTGGCGCGAGCAGGCGGGCGTGGTCGAGTGGTTCAAGGAGCCTACCGACACGCTCCAGTGGGACCCGCCCTTTGCAAAGTGGTTCCAGGACGGCGAGCTGAACGCCTGCTACAACGCCGTGGACCGGCATCTGCCACGCCGCGCCGGTAAGCCCGCTATCATCTGGGAAGGCGAGCCGGGCGACACGCGCACCCTCACTTACGGCGAGCTATACCGCGAGGTGAACCGCGCCGCCGCCATGCTCCGCAACCTGGGCGTGGGCAAGGGCGACCGCGTGGCGATATACATGCCGATGATAGTAGAGGCGGTGGTGGCGATGCTGGCCTGCGCCCGACTGGGTGCGCCCCACACAGTGGTGTTCGGGGGCTTCTCCCCGGAGGCGTTGCGCGACCGCATTATCGACGCCCAGACCAAGCTGGTAATCACCTCGGATGGCGGCTACCGGCGCGGTGGCATCGTGCCCCTCAAGGCCAACACCGACGCCGCCCTCGACGCCCCCGACCTGCCCGTGGAGAAGGTGCTCGTCGTCCAGCGCCTGGGCGAGGGCACCCAGACGAACATGCAGGAAGGCCGCGACACCTGGTGGCACGAAGCCTTGCGGGACGTGCCAGAGGACGCGATTGTCGAGCCGGAGCACGTGGGGGCCGAGCACCCGCTATTCATCCTCTACACATCAGGCACCACCGGCAAGCCCAAGGGCGTGCTCCACACCACCGGCGGCTACATGGTGGGCACCACGCTTACCTCCAACTGGGTGTTCGACCTGAAGGAGGACGACGTTTACTGGTGCACCGCCGACATCGGCTGGGTGACGGGGCACTCCTACCTCGTGTACGGCCCCCTCTCCAACGGCGTGACGGCGGTGATGTACGAGGGCACCCCCGACCACCCCGACAAGGACCGCTGGTGGCAGTTGATCGAGAAGTACCGCGTGACCATACTGTACACCGCGCCCACCGCCATACGCACCTTCATGCGCTGGGGCACCGAGTACCCGGAGCGGTGCGACCTGTCGTCTCTGCGGCTGCTGGGCTCGGTGGGCGAGCCTATCAACCCGGAGGCCTGGATCTGGTACCACAAGCACATCGGCAGGGAGCAGTTGCCCGTCGTGGACACCTGGTGGCAGACTGAGACGGGGGCGATCATGATTACCCCGCTGCCCGGCCTCGTGGCGACGAAGCCCGGCTCGGCCACCCGCCCCTTCCCGGGCATCGTGGCGCAGATCGTGGACGAGTGGGGCAACCCGGTCGAAAAGGGGGTGTCGGGTGGGCTGCTGGTGATAAAGCAACCCTGGCCCTCCATGCTGCGCACGATTTGGGGCGACGACGAGCGGTACAAGCTCCAGTACTGGGGCAAGTTCAACCGCCAATACGACGTCTACTTCACCGGCGACGGCTCGCACCAGGACGAGGATGGCTACTTCTGGCTCATGGGTCGCGTGGACGACGTGCTCAACGTGGCGGGGCACCGCCTGGGCACGATGGAGCTTGAGAGCGCCCTGGTGAGCCACCCAGCCGTGGCCGAGGCGGCCGTGGTGGGCGTGACGCACGAGCTGAAGGGGCAGGGCGTGGTGGCCTTCGTCACCCCTCGCTCCGGGCACCAGGGCACCGACCAACTGGCCGAGGAGCTAAGACGGCACGTAGCCGAGAAGATCGGCCCCATCGCCCGCCCCGACCGCATCTACTTCACCGCCGAGCTACCCAAGACCCGCTCGGCCAAGATCATGCGCCGCCTCCTGCGCGACATAGCCGAGGGCCACGTCCTGGGCGACACCACCACCCTCTCCGACCCCACCGTCATGGCCTCCATCAAACAACAATACGAGTCCACCGAGGGGTAGGAGTGGAACGGGAGACGGAACCGCCAAGACGCCAAGGACGCCAAGGACCACGCCAAGATTAAGGATTGTTTAGGGTGTAAAAAGAGGACCAGAGTACAGATCAATGTACCCTGGTCCTTTTGCTTAGAACACCTTTATCTTAATCTTGGCGTGGTCCTTGGCGTCCTTGGCGTCTTGGCGGTTCCGTCTCTTTTCCCGTTGGATATTAGGGCGTAAGGCGTTGCATGTCGCGGGGGAAGAGGGTGGTTTCGCGGATGTTGTCGGCACCTACGAGGCGGGCTACCCAGCGTTCGAGGCCGAGCGCGCAGCCGCCGTGCGGGGGCATGCCGTACTTGAAGGCGTCGAGATAGCCGCCGAGCGACTCCTCGCTTATGCCGCGTGACTCTATGGCTTGCAGGTAGTCCTCGTACCTGTGCAGGCGCTGCCCGCCCGTCACCACCTCCGTGCCCCGGAACAGCAGGTCGAAGCTGTTGGAGTACCGCGGCCGCTCAGGGTCGGGGTGCGTGTAGAAGGGGCGCTTTACCATCGGGTAGCCCACCACGAACAGGAAGTCGGAATTGTGCTCCCGCCGCGCCCACTCTCCCAACCACCGCTCCTGGGAGGGCGACAGGTCGGGTTCGTGCGACGTGTCTTCCCCTGTGGCCTCGTGTATGAGCCGCTGTGCAACGGCAAAGTGGACGGAGGGTATAGTAGCGGGCACTTCGGGTAGCGTGAGGCCGAGCAACGACAGCGCCCCCGGTGCTTCCCTCTGTATCGCCGCCAGCATGCCGCGCAAGACCTCGGCCAACAGCGACATGACGGTGGTGTGGTCCTGGATGAAGCCGAACTCAAGGTCCAGCGATACGTATTCATTGAGGTGGCGGGGCGTGTCGTGCGGCTCGGCCCTGAACACCGGGCCTACCTCGAACACGCGCTCGAACACGCCCACGAGCATCTGCTTGTAGAACTGCGGGCTTTGCGCGAGATATGCGGTCCTGCCGAAGTAGTCGATGCCGAACACGTTGGCACCGCCCTCGGTGGCCGAAGCCACTATCTTGGGGGTCTGCACCTCCACGAAGCCCAGGGAGCGCAGCGTCTCGCGGAACCCCAGCATGGAGGCCGCCGACACCTGGAAGATCGCGCGGTGGCGGGGGTGGCGCAGGGCCAGGGGCGCGTGGTCCAGTATCGTGGGCAGTTGGGCCTGGAGCGAGGGGCGGAACAGGTCTATAGGTGGCGGGCTGCTCGCCGCCGATACCACCGTAACCTCCGGCTCGCGTATCTCCACGCCGTTGGGGGCCTGCGCTTCCGCCGACACGACCCCCTCCACCGCGATAACCGACTCGCCGTACAGTTCCGCCAGCCGCTCCACCAGGGATGGCTCCTCAACCACCACCTGCGCCAGCCCCTTAGCGTCGCGCAGTATGAGGAAGCTGACCTTGCTGTGCCTCCTGAGGCGGTGCAGCCAGCCCGCAAGTTGCACCCGCTCGCCCGTGTAGTTGGGCAGTTCGCTCGTCCAAATTCGTTTCATAGTGACACCTCCTAACGCATTAAATGCAAAACCCCATCGCCATGCGGACGATGGGGCTTTCGTGGTGCCACCGCATTTCACCGCGCCAGGCCTCCCTGTCGAGGCATGTAGCGGCCTTTTGCCCTGTAACGGGGGCGAGCCGTCGGGGCTTACTTGGGCGACTGCCGCCCGTTCTTCCCCGCGCTCCGGAGTGTCTTCACAGTGCCCGGAGGCAACCATCCCACCAACGGTTGCTCTCTGCGCCCCGGCCATGCCTGCTACTCGTCTCCATCTACGCTTTGTAAGAGCAGATTGTACGGGAGGGCGCGGGCGAGGTCAATCCGCCGTTGGTCGTAATCGCAATACGGCTTTAGAGCCGGCACCGCCAGGAACGCCAGGGCCTGTTCCGCGCGCTTCACCGGGACGACATCATTGAGGGATGTGCGGTCCTCACCGGCGGCGCTTGGGGTAAATGAGAGCGGCGAACGCGAAATCGCTTTCATCGATATCCACGCCACCTATGATAGGCAAACCATCTCTCGTGATCCTGCCCGGAATCTGGTAACACATGATCGAGTTCGGGTCGGCGTTAGGGGTACCCATCAGCGATGACTCCTCGATGGGAGTTAGCACCTGTTGGCGCACCTCCTCAGCGGACCAACCCTGCGTGACGCCAAAGTAGGCGATTGCCTTATCGGGATCGATCTTCCGGACCAACTCCCTGCGCATATGCTCGTGCGGGAACCCCAGCGTGTGGCCCGTCTCATGTCGCACCACGCGACGAAACTCGGACTCGGGTGTATTCGTCGTGAACCCCTCAAGGTTCATTGTCGGTTGATCGGCTTCAATGCTCAGTATGTCGGTGCCGACATAGGACCAGTAACCGCCGTCCACGCCCCCTAGCCTGGCGATGCGCACTTGAGGATCGGTATTCGATTGTACGAACCTGATGTTGGCCGTCTTGCTCCAGGCGTTCATGTGCGACAGGATTTTGGAGCGTAGTGCCTTCGGTGGGCTGTCGAGGAAGCCCACGGTCAGCCGCACACCCCCGGTGCCCCAATACTTGGAAGTCATCACAGCGATCTCCGCCACGCCGGGTCGGGCCGCAGGTAGCATGCGCATTAAGCCTTCCATAGGTGGATGGTTGGTAGGGTTGATCTCGGTCGCCATACGAGCAGCCGGCACCAGCTTGTTCTCAGGCAGGGATTTCGGGGTGCAAACGATGAACTGCTTGGCAGAAGCAGCGGCTGCGCCTCCTTCCTCCCCTGAGCGTTCCCTTCGGCCTCCAGACGGCTTCGAATCCTCTGTCATGATACTTATCCTCCCAACTATGATGGGTTGCCCGACTCCTGGTTGAACAGGACGAGAAGGACCGGGTTGGCTTGACGACTCACAAAGCGCATCCGAACGCGATTCTCCTGCGTCCTGGTTATCATATCACCGGGCTGGCGCAATAGAGTGTCACAAAAAACGTCACAGGAGCACTACTCTCCCGTTGGAGTGATTGCCCTGACTCGCGTTCTCGTACCCTCCTGGCGGGATGGCTGGCATCTCAATGTTTCCGTCTCT
>DASVQO010000472.1:0-3991 GCA_036389075.1 Chloroflexia bacterium
GCCCCGGTTCACCCCGTGCTGCCCCAGCCAGTAAAGCGGCCCCAGTACGCCCGAGAAAATAAGCTGGGGCTTGATAAACATATTAGTGAACAGCACCGCGTAGATGCCCAGGAAGGTAAGCGCCCCCCCCAGCAGGGTCCAGGGTCGCGCCATCAGGGCCGACCACGCGCTCTTCACCGGGTTCACGTCCTCGTCACCCACGACCGTGCGCAACCCCGCCGTGGCGCGCTCCGAGAACGATTTGAAGAGGAACAGCGCCAGCAGCAGGAACACGACGAACACCACCGTTATCAGGTATGTCAGTTCGTGGCTTGCGAAGGCAATGGCGAAGCCCACCGCTCCCAGGTACACCCAACGGGACTGGTGCGTGCGCATGAACCACAGGATGGAAACGAAAAGCAGCGTTATACCAGCGAGCGCGAACACGTCGTGCCGCAACGACCGGGAATAATAATTGATGCTGGGCGAGAAGATGACCAGGAACGTGGCTATCAGCGCGCCCACCCTGCCGATGAAGGGCCGGAATAGCCAGCACAGCCCCACCAGGATAATACCGAAGATTGCGGGCGCGAGACGGGCGTTGTAGTCGTTCGTGCCGAACAGGTAGAACATGAGCGCCGTCGCGTGGTAGAGGAACGGCCCGTGGTAAGTGGGGTCGTAACCGCCGTCGAAACCGGAGGTGGTGGTGTAGTTGCCCGTCTTCAGAAAGTAGTCGGAGAAGAAGGCGTGTATCGACTCGTCGTGGTGGAAGGCGCGAGGCCCCAGGTCCACAAGCCTGGTGAAAGCCGCGACCAGCATCAACCCCACGAAAGCCACTACCTCCCAGTTGAGGGCCGCCAGATTGATCGCCCTGTCGAGCGCCGGGTGTGCCACCTCTTCCCGCCTCACCGGGCTAATGTTCGATCCCATATCCGCGCGTGCGCTTAGTCGGCGTCTGTCCATAATCTCCCTTGTTTCTGAGCCTTATCAGTTTCGAGTAGCAGAAATTCGCATTTCGCAATTCTAAATTCTAAATCCGTCACGGCAGGTCGTCGGATGGGTTCGGTGGGTACTGCAAGGCATGGTAGAACGGTGCTACGTCTTTTCGCACGTAGACAAGCATGTCGAACGAGCCCAACGGCAGGGGCGTCTCTCGGAAGAGCAGGTACTTCCAGAGGGTCGCCTGGTTATCCGGCTTGGTGAACGTGTCACCAAGCTTGACCACCAGCAGCCCGGCGGACGCGGCGAGGGCCGACTTCGAAGTCTCCCCCGCCGGCAACCCCGACATGAGGTCCTTCTTGTACCAGTCCTCCGGGAACCACCAGCGCATAGCATAGCGTTGCGACGTGTAGTTCTTGGTAAGCTCCGTGTTGCCATTCTTGTTGTCGTAGCCGAATACCATGACGGGCACATCAGCGGCGGGCTGTGGCTCCCCCGCGCCTATATACTGTGCGTTCTTGAAGTCGTGGAAGTACCAGCTATACGGCCAGGACACTTCATTGTCGTACATGACCTTCACGTCGTTCCTGCCGGTCGTCGCCTTGGAAAAGTCCTTGAGCTCCTTCATGCTGCGGGTCACGTCGGGCGAGGTCTGCACGTACACGGCCATCTCTTTGGGCACGTCGGGCTGGAAGTAGCTGAGCATCATCGCCGAGCGGAACTGGTACAGAAAGAAGACCGCAAAGAGGCCGAGGGCCAGGTAGCGCAACGCCCTCGAGGGGCCAAGCCACGCCATGAACGCGATCACCAGCGCCAGCATCAGGCCGGGCCAGACCCAGGTAAGCCCCCACGTCTTGTAGTTGTTGTTCTGCGCGATCTGGAACGTCATCGTCATCGCCCACGACATCGCGAAGAGCACGAACAACGTCAGGAACGACACCGCCGGGAAGTTCGAGGCGGGCCGGTTCCAGCTAGCCCAGGGCGGTTCCTGCCTCGGTCTGACGGCCACAGCCGCACCCCTGCCCCGCACCTGCCTGCGCGCCGGGACGGTCACCGTCGGGGGCGGTGCGGAGCGCGAGCGGGACGACGTGTGAGCGGACGGCCGGGACCGCTGTGGGCCGCGGCTCATCTGCATTAGCTGCCCGCCTCTCAAGTCGAGTGAAGACGAGCCACCACCGGGCAGGGCACCCGCCACCCGCAACCCGGGCTGCGATAGCCTCGCCAGGGTCGAGCGCATCATGCCGCCCGTCGCCAGCGCCGCCCCGCCAGGGGCGTACGAGACGTAGCTTTCGTCATATGCGGCGGCTGCCAGCAGCCTCTCCCGCCTGCGGGCGAGCATGGACAGCAGCAGCGCACCCAGGAAGAGCGCAGACAGCAGTATTGCAGGGCGTACCATGTGCACCATGAGCCAGGGCATCTTCTCGCCCGCCCAGCTATAGATGAACGTCACGCCCAATATCCACCAGATAATAAAGGCGGCCAGGAAGGGCTGGAAAGTCGCCAGGGGCACCGGCCGGTCCGTGTTGAACGCGCCCAGGCGACGCGGATTGTCCTCGTACCGGGCCTCCACCCTGTTGCGCCGCAGCCAGCGCACGCCGCGCCACGCAAAAAATATCGTCCCCGCCAGGCTGAAAAAGACCGCGATAGGCTCGTAAAGGGGTATCAGCAGGAGATAGTAGTACCAGGGCTGCCCACCGCGCTCTACCCCGTGCTGGGCCATCCAGTAGCCAAGCGAACCGAACAATCCCGACAGCAGGCCCCTCGGCACGTCGGTAAAGAAGACGGTATACAGAACCGTAAAGATGAGCGCCGCGATAGCAAAGCCAATCAGCAGCACCGACGGCCGGGCGAAGAGCGAACCGAGCAGGTGCGGCATCGAGCCGGGCTGGTAGCGCCCTAATATCGAACCCGGCCTGGGGTCGAGCCTGCGCGGGTCCCATAGCTCGCTCGCCGCGTCCGGGTCGGTCGTCGCCTGGGTAGCAGCCACTCGCGGCGTCTCGGCCACAGCAGCCACCGGCAGCGCCCCTTCCACGCTCCGAGCCGTAACGGCGCCATTGCCCCGTGTCGTGCGGGTCTGTAAAGTGCCGCCGCTCCTGCGCGCGGGTGCAACACCGGCAGTCCTGGCGCGAGCAGGCGCGACAGGAGCAGCTTCTTCGAGACGGGAGCGTTCCCTGCGGAACAGGGCAACGAGCGACACAATCCACGCAACCGTGAGAATGAGCGCGCCCACCACCAGGGGGTGCGTCAGCAGGTCGGTCGCGAACTTGGCCAGTATGTCGTAGGTGGGTCCTGGATTCGGAATGTTTGGTAGCTCTGCAATCGCGCCGGTGCCTGGAATGAGCTTATTTTCCACGTCGTACTTCGGCATCTGTGACCTCACGTACAACAGGAACCCGCCCATGAACGCGCCGTAGACGGCCGTCGCCGCCACAATCGCGTACCCCGACTGAACTACGAACAGCAACACGAAGAACACGGCGAGCACGGCCAGACTGAGGAATGCCGTCTCCTTGATGGTGAACATGAGGGACAGCCCGGCGGCGAAAATGAAGAAGTCGCCGGGCCGCCTCGTTGACACGAAGCGCCACAGCCCCACGATCATGAGCATCTCCGTCGCGGAGAAGATAGCGTCCTCGCGGGCCATGCGGCTGAAATAGAGGACGCTGGGCGACACGAGTAGCAGGAACGAAGCGACGAGCGCGGGCACCCTGCCCATCTGGCGGCGCAGGAAGAAGGGCGACATGACGACCCAGATGCCGCAGAAGGCCGAAGCCATGCGCGCGGTCATCTCGTTGGTGCCGAACAGCCAGTACATGAAGGCGATGAGGTGGAACTGCAACGGGCCGTGCATCATCGGGTCGTGGATGTAGCCGCTGCCGCTGTAGAGATTGTTGCCGTACACGGCGTGCAGGCTCTCATCGTGGTGGATGCCCCTGTTGCTCAGGTCCCACAGGCGGGTGGCTATAGCCAACGCGAAGAAGCTGAACCAGAGCACGCCCTCGATCGTGATGTTGACGCGCCACCTGCCGCCGCTCTCGGTCGCGGCTTCCACAACGGGCGCTTCTTCCTCGAC
>DASVQO010000473.1:0-11081 GCA_036389075.1 Chloroflexia bacterium
CCCTGCCGGTTCCAGAACTTGGGGTTGCCTGGGATCTGCGGGGGCGGGCCGCCAGCGCCCGGGCCACCGGGAGGGCCGCCAGCGCCGGGAGGCGGGCCGCCACCAGGAGGGCCACCTGCGTCACCGGGAGGGCCGCCGGCACCGGGCGGAGGGCCCGCGACCTGCTCGGGGAACGGGTCGGGGCCGAGGAACACTACGTTATGAGGCTCATTGCCTCCGTTGAATTTCCAGGTGATCGATTCGCCCTGGTTGATGGTGATGGTTTCCGGGAAGAAGCGTAGCGACTGCCAGGAGGCGGGCTTGCCTTGCTCCGTCGAGATGGCGTGGCCGACCAGCGACGTCCAGGTCTTGCCCGCGGGCTGGCTAGCCTGAGAGGCCGCGGCGGGACCGGCGGCGACGGCGAAGGCCATCAAGGACGCGGCTAGCACCGAAGTGTTGAGCGCTCTTAGTTTTCGGGACATATACTTCCATTCCTCCACGATGTAACAAAGTGTTTCTGCGATACGTTGCACGTGCGTTCTCTATTGTCCGAGCATGACGCTCTATGTGTCGAGCGAAGAATCACCACCTCCTTGCGTCCTGCGCTCCCCCTAATTGTGCGCCGGCATGTTGCTCACTTGCCAGGCCACGGGCTGTTCATTTTGTGCTCAGCACGTGGTCCGGGAAGTGAGGCGTTCCGGCGCTACCAGAGACTGCCATCAGGGCATAGCTGTTGAGGGTGCGAGCATGTAGCACTGGCAATACCTCTACATACAGCACGGGCCGACAGAGTGTAGCGCGATGAGGGCGATATGTCAATATATTTGCGATACTTTCCACATCGACCCCGCTACACGGGCCGGTGTCCTGCCACCTCTATCTAACCACAAAAGGGGCTGCGGTGGGTCGCACAAAAAACCGCACAAGAAGTGAGACAAGCGCTGTATCCTGCGGTGATGGAGAGGGAACGTATATGAGGCGGACCGGGCGAGCAAAAATGGGCAGAAAGTGGGATACAGTCTCACCCACCTGCCCAGACGTTTGAGACCTTCCTGGGGAAGAGGATGGGCAGCAAGGCTCGGGCGTCCTCCGTGTTGGCCGAGCAGTCGGCGAAGGCATGCTGAAGCTCTTCGAACGACCTGTAGCCGAAGAGCAGTTGCAGGAAGGTGAGGTCGGGGAAGGCGGCGTCCCCCTCCTCCACACGGTCGGGCTTCCAGCCTTCGACGGAGATGCGGCCTGCCTCGAACCTGAGCAGGAGGCCGCTGCGGTAGAAGTTGAGCTTCATTTCGCCGGTGTAGCCGGAGTGTGCCGACGCGGCGAGGCGCTGTTCCAGGGCGGGGGCAATGTGGCGCAGGAAAGCGGGCAGATCGGGCACGCGGATGTACCAGGCGTAGGGCTTACGGATCCTGGGCAGCCGCTCCGGTATGGCGTCGTACACCGGGTGCTGTTCGCCCAGGCTGAAGCCAAAGGCCTGGAACTCCTCCCCATCGCGCCTGCCGTACTCGTCTCCGGTCGCCTCCAGGTAGCGCACGACGCTGCTCGTGGTGGCGATAAGGGGCACTCCCGGCTTTACCTCGTACAGTAAGGCCCCCAGGCGCGAGGCCCGCAGCTTCCGTGAGTGTACCAGCACGCCTGCCGACTCCCCTCCCGGCGTCTCGATCACGCGTAGCTCGGTCCTGAAGTCGCTCTTGTTGCTGCGCCCTTCGATGTCGTAACGCCAGAGGGCGTCATCGCGCACGGATGCCAGCATGGAGCGAGAGGAGACCTGGTGGTACATTTGCAAGATGAAGGGCACGTCGTCCGCTGTGGCGCGGCGGAAGCGGTACGGCTCAGGCTCTCCTTCCTTCAGCCGGGGCACCTGGGGCCGGAAGCCGGAGCGGCCACCGCCGAGGTTGAGGGCCAGCTCGTAGCCGAACTGCCGGTAGTACCAGGGTATGCCCGTGATGCCCTGCACCAATTCGCCCCGGTGCGCACTCCACCTGTGGACCTCATCGAACTGGGCGCGCACGAGGCCGCGCCGGCGGTAGGCCGGGTCGGTGCTGACTATCTCAGGCTGCCCGAACTTGAAGGGGACGCCCTCATAGGTCCAAATCTGCGAGATCAGCCCAATTGAGGAGGCGATCTTCCCGGCGGCCGTGTCCTCCACCAGGATGAAGTCGCCGGGCCTGAAAGTGGGGTGCCCCCCGCTCATCAAGTCGAGCATCCAGGCGTAAAGGCCCTCGTTGGGGCCTGTCTCGCCTATGTCGAGCAGGTTGTTGGCGTGGAACTCGGCCAGTCTCTCTCTGTCCGAGGGCCGTGCCTTGCGCATAACGAGGCCGTCGCCCAGGTCGTGGGATATGTCTTGCTCCGCCGGTGAGTCTTGCGACAATACGTTCTCCTTGTGTGGTATGCGGCTTACAATAACAGGCGGCGCACACCTGAGCATCGGCCTGCGGTCCCATCTTTTCCGGGGGCGTGGCTGAAGGCATGCCTCTTTGGACGCGCTGGCTACCCATGCTGCGGCTTTGTAAAGCGAAGGGGTAGGCCATGAGCCTACCCCTCTACGCCGGTCAATTAAGTTACTTCGCGGGCGAAGCCTAGTCGGTAAACTCCTGCACGAACATCTTGCCGTACAGCCCACCGTCGAGCACGCCTATGCCGACCTTGCGGAAGCCGTCCTTGAGGATGTTGGCGCGGTGGCCGGGCGAGTTCATCAGGCCGTTGTGGGCGATGTCGAGCGTGGGGGCGAGGGCCAGGTTTTCGCCCGCAAGGCGGTACTGGATGTTGGCCTTGTCCATGCGCTGGAACGGGTCCACGCCTTCGGGGGTGTCGTGGGCGAAGTAGCCGCGCTTGAACATGTCCTCGGCGTGGGCCCGGGCCACCAGCACCAGCTCCGAGTCCATCACCAGCGGCTCCAGGCCCGCCGCCGCGCGCTCGCGGTTCACCAGCGCCAGCATCGCCTCCTCGGCGGAGGGGTCGGCGGTCGCGTGGTCCACCGTGAAGTTGAGTTGGATGCCTTCTTCGTGGTTGCCGCTCTCTCCGCCGCCCGTGCCTCCCGCGCCACTTTCGCCCGGGTTGGTTGGGGGCCGCACCGTGATGAAGCCCAGCGCCTCGCGGGCCGCCGGGCCGAATATGCCCTCCAGGGGGCGTTCGAGGGTCAGGGTGGTGTCCACCAGCCGCCCTGCGATGGGCGAGTTGAGGATGTCGCCGCGCACGTTGATGCCGATTGGAATGAGGGCGAGCATGGTGAGGAACACCGCCGCCCCCACCAGCCCCTGCGCCGCACCGGGCAACACGGCAAGCCCCCGGCTCGTGGGGGAATAGTTCAGCCGGAAAAAGAAGCGCCTTATCAAGAGCGTCTCAATGAGGCCGAACACCCCCTCCACCAGCACCCACAGGCCCAGGAAGGCGAGGGGCACCGTCCACACCGGGTTCCAGTTGAACGCGCTCGAAAGCCAGGCGGCCACCGCCCGGTAGAAAGTAAACGAAATCAGCAGGGCAAGCACGAACCCCACCAGCGACAGGAGCACCGCCAGGAACCCGCGCCGCGTCGCCGCCCATGCCGACAAGCCGACCCCCGCTATCACCATCAGGTCGGGCCAGGAGAAGCCGCTCATGATCGTTTCACCTCGAAATCGGTTACCACCTGCACCGCACAAGCCTCCCTGAACGGACCCGCGAACCGCACGTGGTCGGGGTGAGTCGCGTACTCGGCCAGCCCTTCCAGGCTGTCGAAGTACATCACGAAGCAGTGGGAGAACGATTGGTTGCGCCCGCCCACTACCGGGCCCCATTCCAGGTGCCGTAACGAGGGTACCCGCTCCGCGAGCCGTTCCAGTTCGGCCTCGATACGCGCGCGCTCCTCGGCGGGCACCTCGTCCCTGTAGCTCCACTGCAATATGTGCTGGATGCCGTACGTTGTCCTCTGCATCGTCCCTCTATCGCTCCCCTTATTGTGGCGGCAAATCGCCTCATTTATGTATACGCAACAGCCGATAGTATAGCATCAAACGGGCCGCACACCGGGAAAATGATGGCGTTTCCGCTCAATTCCACGTTGTAACCCGCTACGTAATATAAAGGGAGATATTGTACCGTGCGCACCGAGGCCATGGGTAGTAAGGCTTCGGTGGGTGCGGTTGGACCCGGATTTGGACCCGCCTGATGAGGACTATGATGCAAGCTAATGCCGAGCTAACGAACAACATGATCGACCTGATGCAGGCGGGTAAGTGCCCACACAGACAGCTTGCAATAACGCAGCCGCAACCGTCCCTGGGAGAGATGCGCCAATTGGAGATGGCCGCGTTCCTCATGGCCTCGGGGAGGGGTAGCAGCGCGCCGGACGAGGGCTTCGTGGCGAGGCTGCGGCGGCAAGTACTGGACGAATGTAGTAAACTAGAGCGTAGCTAGTGGGCACAACCCAGTTCCGAGCCATTCTAACTTACACCGCACAACCAGGAGGAAAGCTTACTAATGGACTTTAAGGCACGTTGGGCTAAGACCCGGACGTTTGGCATCACCGCTATACTGGCCGGTGCGCTGGCCCTCACTCTCGCGGCCTGCGGGGGCGAGACAAACACGGGGGGCACCGGAGGCGCGGGGGGCACCGGCACGACCCCGGCCGCCACTACCGCCGCTACCGAGACGGGCGGGGGCGCGCTCCCTAACACGCCCGGCGCGGGCGGCAAAACGAACACTGTAGACGTGACGCTGGACGAGTGGACTATCGTGCCCAAGGACCTACAGATTCCCCCCGGCAGCACCACCTTCCACGCAACAAACGAGGGCGAGTTCTCCCACAACTTTGTGCTCCAGAAGGACGGTAACGAAGTAGGGGGCACCCCCACCTTCTCCAAGGGCGACAGCCCCAAGGATGTCACCCTCGACTTGCAGCCCGGCACCTATACCACGATCTGCACCGTGCCCGGCCACGCACAGCAGGGCATGACCGGCAAGCTCACAGTCACCCCCTAACTCGGCAACTCCCCCTCCAAGCAAAACACCTGTCGCGGTTTGCATGCGGCAGGTGTTTTGCTTTACACGCGCAATGGAAGCACCTCGGCCTTTGCGCCAGTAGCCGGCCTCCCCTTACGGTCTATAGCGTTAGAGCCAAGTCCCTGGAGGTGATACCGCAAACGACGGTTCGGGACATGAGCACGAAAGCCCCACATTGTCATTTCGAGCGTCGGGAGAAATCTCGTCCCTCAGCACCCCGGTGTCACCTTTCCTACGACGCATAGTCCCATGAGAAAAGGGTCGCATCGGGGTAGAGGACGAGATTTCTCACCGCGTTCGAAATGACATGGGTGGGGCTTTCGTGCTCATGTTCGACAATCCTGTAATTGGGGTGGCTGCTAGCCGGGCGGCCAGGTCAGCTTGCGCCCGCCGAGGACGTGCAGGTGTACGTGGTCCACCGTCTGCCCGGCCTCGGTGCCGGTGTTGATGACGATGCGATAGCCGGTATCCTGCACCCCCAGGCGGTCTGCGACGTAGTTGGCGGCCAGCATGAGGCGGCCCAGCACCTGTATGTGCGACTCGTCCACTTCCCACAGCGCGGTTATGTGCTCGCGCGGGATGACAAGCACGTGCACGGGGGCTTGCGGGTGGATGTCCTTGAAGGCCAGCACCGTGTTGTCCTCATAGACGATGTCGGCCCGCAGCTGCCCCTTCGCCAGCTTGCAAAACACGCACGTATCTATCGCCTGGTCGCTCATTAGCCCCTCCGGTAGCAAATCTACAGCGAGATTATACATTCAAGCTCACGCCCGGCCAATCAGTGGTCCTTCTCCTTCTCCTTCTCCTTCTCCTTCTCCTTGTCTTTCTTTTCCTTCTTGCCGGGCGGTTCTTTCTTAGGCTCGGGTGCTGGGGGCTGCGGGTTGGGCTGGACGGCAGGCTCCTGCGCGGCGGGCTGCGGGGGCGACGTTGCAACCTCAGGCCCCAGGCTCAGCGTGATGGTAACGACGCTGCCAGGCTGTAGCGGCGTGCCCGGGTCGGGCACTTGCCGGGCCACAGCGCCAGCGGCGACGTTAGGGTCGCGCACCGGCTCGGTCGTGCCGAGGTGCAGCCCCGCAAGCCCTATCGCGCCGTTGGCCTCCTCCAGCGTCTTGCCGCGCAGGTCCGGCACGGCTACGAGTTGGGACTGTGCGGTGGGGGTGGGAGCAGCATTGTTGGCCGTCACCGAGCCGCTGGCCGTGTTGGTTTTGGGCCACAGCACCGCTACCGCCCCCGCGAGCAGCAACAGGACCAACAAAGGCAGCAAGGGAAGCACGCTCGACCGCCGCCTGGGCGTACTTTGCACAGGCTGAGAGGCGGGTACGTAGGGCCGCGCCTGCGCCGGAGCGGTAGCCCTGGGGTCCTGTGGCGGCGGCATGGGGGCGGGCAGGGTAGGCGCGTCGGGCGTGGAGGCAGGTATAGGGGCGGGTGCGAAAGCAGCAACGGTGATGGGCGCGGCAGGAGCAGCTTCGCCGGGGCCGTAGTAGGGCATCGCCACCGCCGGGCTGGGAGCGGGCTGCGGAGGCTGGACGGGATCGTAAGCTTGGGTAGGCGCTCCGGCCCCGGATTCTAGCTCGGCTATGGCGGCGGCTACTTCCCCCGCGCTCGTAAGTTTGCCGGGAGCATCGTCCAGGTACATCCGGTCGAGCAGGGACGTGACGTGCGGGGGTAGGTCGAGCATGCGCGTCCCGGCGACGCGAGGGTCAGGGGTGCCCACGAGCAGGAGACGTAGCAGGCCGCTGAGGGCGCGCGGGTCGTCCTGAGGGTCGGAGGAGGTAAAATGAGCGTCCGGCCCGTGTAGCTTCTCCAGCCCCATGATGGGGTAGAGGCAGGCGTCACCCGACGAGGAAATACGCACCGCCTGGTGGGAGAAGGTCCAATCGCGCAGCCCGGCGTCGCGTATGGCTTGCAGGGCTTCGGCTGCCCGGCGCGTGGCGGCCAGGGCGGGGGCTATGTTGGGCGGGGCGTGCTGTTCGTCGTACAGGCTGTCTATAGATGCATCGCCCATGCGGGCCATAACCCAGTAGGGCCAGCCGTTCCACTCCCCGGCGTCGTACACGCCCGCGATATGTGGGTGGTGCAGGGCGGCGGCCAACTGCCCGCTGAGCACGAAGCGTTGCAGCTGGAAGGGGTCGCGGGCCTCGGCGGAGAGCACATGCAATGTAATGGGACGCTCAAGCTGCTCGTCCGTGCCACTATAGAGGCGGACCGGGGGACTAGCTTGCGAGAAGCCCCGAATCGCCGTCTCTTGCGCTACCCTGTATCGCCCGTCCACGAGATCGGCATCGCGAATTTGCATACAACCTGCCTAGTGTCGCTGCTCCCGCGACCTCCTGAGCCGTGCGGCCATGTTATCTTCCGGGGTGCCCGTTTCGGTGGCCTCTTGTGCGGGCCCGGGTATAGACTGGGAGGAGGTACGAGCTTGAGCGGCGGAAGTGGAGCGCCCTGTACGGCCCTCAAGTTGCAAGTCTCGTGCCGAAGCAGCAGTAGGCGGGGCAGATGGAGGTACAGCGGGCAGTTGGGCGGGCGGCGAGCCGGTGTCGAACCGCTCCCGGCTGCGCTCCTTGGCGCCGAACAGGGCGGCGACCTGCGGGGTGCTGGCCTGGGGGGTGGCGTGCGCGGGGCGAGGGTGCCAACCGAGCCGCCGCCGTATCTCTGCCCGCGCCCTGGCCACATCGGCCCCGGTAATCGCCAACCTACG
The DNA here is from genome assembly GCA_036389075.1 of Chloroflexia bacterium. Lineage (GTDB taxonomy): Bacteria > Chloroflexota > Chloroflexia > QHBQ01 > JADMIH01 > JADMIH01. Next base: position 7,655 of record DASVQO010000473.1, read on the forward strand.
CACGCCCACGTCGAAGGGCAGCAGCAAGATCGCGAGGAGCAGCAGCAGGGGCCACAGGTCGCTGGTGCTGCGGGCGGCCGGCAGGTTGTGTTCCAACGAGGCGGCGGGGTTGTCGATAGAGAGCACGCGGCCCCCGGTGAGGGACGCCAGCCTGCCGAGCAGCCCGTTGTCGCCCGGCAGGCCCCGGTACTCGGGCGAGTAGGGCACCACCATGCCCAGCGTCTGCCCGACGCTGCCCACCTGCTCGCTCGTGCCGCGCACCTGCACCAGGTACGCGCCCTCCTCGGTGGCGGGGAAGGTGCCCTCGTAGCGGCCCGCGGCGGTCTGGCGGAGGGCGACGGTGGAGGTGACGAGGTTGGGGCCGACCACCGCCGCGCCTACGTCCAGGTCGCCAATGAGGGAGCCGTCGGGCTGAGCGGCGTCCACGGTGATGCGGGCGGTGCCCCCCTCCCATTCGATGCGAGGTTGGAGCATGTTGCCCGCCTCGGCCCCGGTGCTCCAGCGGAGGGTCTGCGTCCAGAAGCGGGGGAAATCGGGCCAGGTCACCCAGTCGCTAGCCCATTGCCCCTTCGCGTCGGAGGTCCAGGCCACCACCCTGCCGAGGCCGTACTGCCACTGGGCTAGCACGGGGTCGCCCGCGTCGCTCACCAGGGCGATCTGGCCGGTGGGCTTCGGAGAAGTGCCGACGTAGCCCCGCAAGTCTGGCAGGCCGCCGAGGCCGTCGAGTATGGCGGAGGGCGAGGTGCGGGCCGGGGCGAAGGGGTGCTCAATCAGGTAGGAGCGGGCGGCGATGTGGCTCTCGTGGGCGAAAATCTGAGGCAGCGCGTCGCCTGCTTCGGTGGAGTAGAAGCGGCCCTTGCCCGCCGTCGCCAGGTTTTGCAGGAAAGCCTCGTCCGCGTCCGAGCCGACCGCCACGCTGGAGAGGGTGATGTTGTTGGCCTCCATCTCCTTGAGGAGGCCCTCGTAGTCGCCGCCCTCCGAGACGCCGTCGGTGAGCACGACGATATGCTTGCTGCGGGCCTTGCTGGCGACCAGGGCTTGCACGGCGGGCTGCAAGCCAGAGTAGATGTTGGTGCCGCCGCCTATGGAGATGCCCTGGATGCGGTCGTGGAACTGGGTGGGGTCACCCAGGGGCTGCAACTCCACGGCCCAGGTGGCCGCGCTGTCGAAGCCTATCACGCCCACGTAGTCCCTCTCGCTGAGCTGGGCCACGGCCTGGTAAGCGGCTTCTTTGGCGAGCGAGAGCTTGGTCACGCCCACGCCGTTGAGCACGTGGCCCATGTCCATCGAGCCGGAGCGGTCAATCACCAGCACCATGCCGACGCTGGGGATGTCGAGCTTGGAGGGCAGGTTGAGGTCCACCGGCAGCATATCCTCGAGCGGGGTGCGGAAGTAGCCCCCGGCGGCGTAGCTCTCGTCGCCCCCGACCACCACCAACCCTTTGCCGAGGTCGCGCACCACCACCTGAAGGGCCTCCATGCCGGTCTTTGTGAGCGACGATGCGGGCACGTTCACCAGCACTACGCCGTCGTAGCCCGCAAGCCCCGCCACGCCGGTGGGCATGGAAGAGGGGGGCAGCACATCCGAATCGACGGAGGGCGCGATGGCCGCGCGCAACGCCTCCGCCTCGCCCGGCTTGCCCTCTACGACCAGCACGCGGGGCTTGCCAAGGACGAGGGAGTAGGCGCTGTAGCGGTTGTTCTCGGAGCGGGTGTCCACCCCGGCGGGGGCGACGACCTGCACCGAGTACGTGTGAAAGCCCCTGGTCGCGGGAGGGAGGGTCTGCACGTAGCTGTTGGTGCCGCGCACCAGGCGCACTTCCTGGGTGCTGAGGGCCGTGCCGTCCACCGATATGAGCAGGGTGGCGGTAGTATCGACGCTGGAGGAGATGCCAAGCTGGAGGGACACGCGCTCGTTCTCGCGCACCGGGGAGGGGGCGCGCAGGCTCTCGACCCACACCTCGGGGCCGCTGGCGGAGGGGAGCGATACCACGTCCACCGGCACCCCGTTAGCCCCCGCGAGGCGTGCCGCCCATTCCGCGCTGCCCAGGTTCTCGCGGCCGTCGGAGAGAAGCACGAGGCGGCGGGCGGTGTCGCCGGGGGCCACGGCAAGGCCCAACCGTAGGGCATCTGCAAGGTTGCTGTAGGTGGTGGAAGGGGCGCTTGCGAGGTCGGGGGCGGCTTTGTCGGGGAGGACCGGGCGGTCCACCAGGGCATCGGAGCCGAACACGACGACGCCTGCCTGGTCCCCTTCGCGCAGGTCCGCTATGGCCCGGCTCACGTACTCGGCCTGTTGCGCCTGCGCATCGGCGGACACGCTGTCCGAGCGGTCGAGCAGGTAGACCACGGACAGGCGCTGGTCGGCCCTCACGATGCCGGTGCCCGCCAGCGACAGCACCAGCAGCGCCACAATCGCCAGCCGCAGCCCCAGGCTCCACCGCCGCACGCCGCGCCGCAAGAAAGCCAGGCTGGTGCGCGACAGGTACACGGTCAGCGGCACCAGCAGCAACAGCAACAGCAGCGCCACTGGACGCGAGAAGGACAGGCCAGGTTCCCCAATCATGAGTCATTATAGCGGATTCCGCATTTTGGATTTTAGATTTTGGATTACCAGGCGTTCTTCTCAATCTAAAACCTAAAATCCAAAATGCTATAATGTTCCGGGGGTGCGAGCATGAGTGTAATACTTGGGAACCTGGGGAAGTCGTGGCGGAAGGTGTTGGTTTGGGCGGTGGTGCTGGGGGCACTCGCCACTCTCATCGCGGACTTCGGTGAGTGGGACCGCTTTCCGGTGAACCTGCTCTGGCGGGTGCTCATCACGGGGGTGGGTGGAATAATCGGCGTGGTGCTCGACTACTTCGCGAGCTTCTATGTGCGCATAGGCACCAACATCATCGAGAGCATGAACATCACCTCGTTTAGCGATGATAGGCAGCAGAAGATACTTAACGCGTTCATCTTCATGATTTCGCTGGTGGCGGCTATTATCGCGATGATTTTCATCCAGTAATTATAATGGCGCCCTGTGGGGGACGCCCGGTGGCTAAAGCCACGGGCTGGGAAGTAGCAAAGTCCCCTTCGGGGACTACCTGACCCTTATTATAGTCTCCGAAGGAGACTTCGCCCCTTGCCAGCCCGCCACTTTAGTGGCAGGGCACACCCACAGGGCACGACGGCATCGTATTATCACACCTCACACCTGGGGACCTACAGCATGAACAGCGAGCTTACACAACTGGTTACGCTGGCGGCGCACGGCAACGCCTACCTGGCGCGGGAGGGTGGCGCGGCACCCGAACTGGTAGGGACGAACTCGATGTTCAACTTCAGCAGCTTGAGGTTCGTGCGCGGCCCTGGACCCCCTGGGGACGGCGTGACGGGCAGAGTGGTGGCGGAGGGCACGGCAGGCTGGTACGCGGAGCTTCGGG
>DASVQO010000474.1:0-4802 GCA_036389075.1 Chloroflexia bacterium
CGAGGATGGCGGCAGCCAGACCTACGTGCTGCCGCTCGATTTCGCCCAGGGCAAGCGTGGCGAGCAGATAGAGGGCGACTCGCCCCAGGCGGTGATAGCCCGGTTCGAGGTGGGCGGCACGGAGGGCATGCTTTACGACGCCTCGCAGGACAAGGCGTTTGCCACCCTGCTGCTCGACTCGATCAGGAAGGGCGAGACTTTTGGGGATGGTGACTATAAGCTGGTGGCCTGGCCCACGGCCGCCTTCGCACACGTCGTAGGTGAGGAAGGCGAGCAGGTCGAACCGAAGATAATGAAGGCCCAGCAGAGCAACACGTCCATCGCTTACGGCGGGCGTGCCATCCTCAAGATGTTCCGGCGGTTGGAGGAGGGTACCAGCCCCGACCTGGAGATAGGCCGCTTCCTGGGGCAGCAGGGCTTCGAGCACACCCCTCCCCTGGCAGGCGCGCTTGAGTTCAAGACAGGGGAGGGCGACGAGCCGCTAACCCTGGCAATCCTGCAAGGCTTCGTGTCCAACCAGGGCGATGCGTGGGAGTACACGCTCGACTCGCTGGAGGGCTACTTCGATAGCGCCGCGTCTGGAGGGGCGGACAACGTGCCTGAGAGTCCGCGGGGAGAGCATTTGCTGGAAATGCTGGACCAGCAGGTGCCGGCGCCGGTGAGGGAGGCGTTGGGCCCCTACCTCGACTCGGCCCGGTTGCTGGGCAGGCGCACCGCCGAGATGCACGTCGCCCTGGCCTCGGACGAGCAAGACCCGGCGTTCGCCCCGGAGCCTTTCACGCGGGAGTACCTGCGCTCGCGGTACCAGTCGGTGAGCGGGCTTACGGAGCAGGCTTTCGGGCTGCTGGAGAACAAGGCGGCGGACCTGCCGGGCGAGACACGCGACCAGGCCCGCGAGGTCATACGGAGCCGGGAGCACATCCTGTCGCGCTTCGAGGCGATGTTGCAGGGGGAGATTGAAGCTGTGCGCACCCGCGTGCACGGGGACTACCACCTGGGGCAGGTGCTCTGGACGGGCAGCGACTTCGTGATAATCGACTTCGAGGGCGAGCCGGTGCGCTCGTTGAAGGAGAGGCGAGAGAAGCATTCCCCCCTGAAGGACGTGACGGGCATGCTGCGCTCGTTCCACTACGCCGCCTACGCCGCCATGTTCTCCCGCATCACCAAGGACGTGGTTGCATCCGAGAGCCAGGCGGGCATCGAGGGCTGGGCCGACGCCTGGCACAAGTGGGTGAGCGTGGCTTATCTCAAGGAGTACCTTGAGGTCGCGGGGCTGGGCAACTTCCTGCCGCGCAACCCGGCCGACCTGAGGACTCTGTTCGACATCTACCTGCTGGAAAAGGCGGTGTACGAGCTAATTTACGAGCTGAACAACCGCCCTGATTGGGTGCGCATCCCATTGCAGGGCGTGCGTGAGCTTATAGCGTAGCGATTGCACCTGGGGTTTGGCTGGAAGCTATCACAAGAATGGCACTGCAATAGTTGGGCACGTAATCCCCACATTGTCATTTCGAGCGTAGCGAGAAATCTCGTCCTACAGCACCTAGGTATCACCTTTCTTGCAGCACAGAGTCCCAGGAGAAAAGGGAGACATCCCGGTGTAGGACGAGATTTCTCGCTGCGCTCGAAATGACAATGTGGGGCTTGGGTGCTGAGGGACGAGGGGTAACAGCACTTGAAAAGTGTGTCAGGATAAGAATGTTATCACACAAGCAAAGTAGATACCTCGCGATTCTGCCGATAGCCGGTTTATTCTACGTGTTTCATTTGCTTGCGAGTCTATTCATAATGCAATGGCCGGTTGCATGGTTGGCAACCGCGCTGGAATTTCATCCCGACCTGGGGGGAATAACGATTCTGTTGCTGATGATTGCTTGTGGTGGGTTAGCAATCGCGGGGACCACCCTCCTGGCCGTCAGGACATTCAAGGGGCAGCTATCGCTCGCACGCTTCTGCCTGGTTACGGTGTGTTCGTTTCTTACGCTCTCAGTTCTGAGCTATGTCTTACTTTTCATAGGTAATTCTATATTTAGCATGGGCTGGTCGCTGTTGTAGGTTGCTGTTTATGGGGCCGCCGCTCCGGTCCTCATTCGTGAAGCCCCATAAAGGTAAAAGTCCAATAGGGGAACCCTCTAAGATGTACCAGTCTCCGAAGGAGACTTCGCTACTTCTCAGCCCGTGGCTTTAGCCACAGGGCTATCGCAGGGCATCTTCACCTCACCGCGAAGCATGACTATCCCCTTGAGCCGCCCCGAACAATGTTGGCTAAGCAGGGCTGTCCTGGTATACTGGTCTCGAAGTTGTAGACTATACTTTGTAGTGTGTAGGGCCACAACGATCAGAGGAGGCATCAATGACTGCGACAGCGTTCCGAGGGCCAGCCTTATCTGTTCTCAGCATCATGTTGCTGCTTGTTCTATCGTCGTGCGGTCCTGGCGCGGCCACGGTGCCCAAAGAGCAGCCCACCGATACCCCTGTCGTGGCGCAGGTACCCAAGCAGCAGGAGACAGCTACACCCCCTCACTCGACCTACCCTGCCGCTACTGACGAGGACCTTCAGCTAATCAAGAAGGCCCTGGCGAATTCCAGCGTCCCTAACTTGAAGCGGTACCATTTCGTCTCAACCATGGCGATCAGCGGGTGGGAGACAACGGTGAGCGAAGGCGATGTGGTAGCCCCGGAAGGTCAGTACTTGAAGGTCACGCAAGGCGACTCGGTTGAAGAGTCGCTCGTGCTGGGAAACACCTCTTATTGCAAGGACAGCAGTGGCAAGTGGATTGTTGCGGTTGCGGACCTGGAAGCCCACCAAAGGGAGATAATAGCGACCGCGCAAGCCGAGCAGGACGAGTTCGGCGGTTTCCCTGAAGCTGAAGGGACCAGGGTGTCTGATGCCACGGCTGTTGCGTATGATTGGGATTCGGGGTTCGATCTTATGGGCTACGGCAATGTTGAAGCCGATAGGTATGACTTCTACAACGCCGGAACAGACACAATCGAGGGTGTGCTGACGCGACACTTCACCGGTGAAGAGGACTGGCCTGGTGACCTTTTGCCGCCGGGTGCCACCGTAACGACCGGCGAGGAAGATGAGGCCAGGCGCACTCTATCGTTGTGGATCGATGCCGAGGCCAGTCCTGAGGCGAGCTATGTGCGTAAGCTAGAGCATACTTTCCATTTCTCACGCACCAGGGATATGCTCTTCGCTTACATGGAGTATGGCTGCGGTGAAGTACCCCCGGTTGGGCCTACCCCAACCCTACCGCCGTTCCGGGATGAGGGTAACTGGACCACCACGGTGGTCTATTCTCGCCTGAACGACCCTTCGCTCGCTCTGCCCAGGCCCTGAGAGTAGAGGCCGCTGCGGCGAGCCATTTATCTGACTTCCAACAGCGCAAGCACAACACGGCTGGTCGTATAAGGTGACAGCCCGTCGAACTGGCCCTTCGTCTTCCCGTCGGCGGGCCTCGGTGGCTTGTCCACGGTCACCGTCGCCCCTGGGCCGCCCGGGGGCACCCACATTCCAGTTTCAAGACGATACTTGCCGGGCTTCAAGTCCGCGGGTAAAGCGAAGTTGTAAACGCCTGCCAATAGCTCGCCCTGGTGCCAGCGCCGGACCGCGTGTGGCTCGCGATTGATGATGGGGTACTGTTTGAGCATGCCGGCCAGGGGCTGCACGTCCACCTGGGCTACAGTGTTGCCGGTAGCCAGGTCTACCAGGTGTACCCATACCTGCCAGTCGTAGTCGTCGGGCTTGCCGTTACGCGTAGCGCGGTAATACATGTTCAGGCCGACTGCCTGTCCCGCCCGGAAAGTATCGACCGAGGGTACTGTGCCAGGTTCCACCAGCGTATCGACATTTGCTAGTGGCGTCAGGTCGAAGCCTACGAGGGTGCCAAAGTCCCAGATACGGCCTACCATGTCGTAGGCTCCCGGTGCCGGGTCGGGTTGGGCAGGCTGTGGGTGCAGGTCGATGATCGTCATGGTCGGACCCTTGTTGCCGCCTTCCTGGTCGCCCGCGTACCGTTGGGTCACGGGCAGGGTGTTGTACATGGCGAGGTTGGCGCTATCGCGCTGCCAGTCCTTGAGGTTGGCGTTGAGCACCACGTAGTCGTAGCCGAAGCGCGCGTACCACTCCGGCGGGCGGGCGGTAAGCTCCTCGGTCTGGCCGGGGTTCTCAACGTCGAAGGCGAGCACGTCGGGCCAGTCCTGCACCTGCCAGGGGTGCAGCTCGGCGGCGAAGCGGTAGCCCTCGCGCATCTTCCCCTGCATCCAGCTCCAGGCCAGGTTGCGGCTGTCGGGGTCGGCCATGGACGCGCTGTAGTTGCCGGAGATGCGTAGCGGCTCCATCGTCACGAACAGCAGGGCCACCCCCACGATGCCCCAGCGCACGGCGTTCCACACCCGGCGGTCGTCAATGCGCGCCGCGTAGCCCCGAGCCAAGGTGGTAAGCTGCATCGCGACGAGGTCTATCACGTAGCCGGAGAGGATGGCGAGGAAGGGCAGGACGACAATCAGGTTGCGCACGTAGGTGAGGGAGAAGCGGCTCATCGCCAGCAGGTAGAGCAGGGGGAAGGGCACCAGCAGCCAGAAGCGGTTGCGCACGGGGGCGTTGGCCAGCACCACGAAAGCCCCGAGCGAGGCGGGCATGAAGAAGTGCATGTCGCTGGCCGCCAGGTCGGTGACGTGCCGCTCTATGGAGGCGCGTACCTGGTCGAGGTTCTCGGCGGGGAGGTAGGCTTGCACCTGGAAAGTGAAGCCGTTGTAGAAGGCGGGCCAGTCGAGCAGCAGGTACGGCTCGCACA
>DASVQO010000475.1:0-16378 GCA_036389075.1 Chloroflexia bacterium
CGGGTGGTGGAAACGGGCTCCAACCTCGGCTTTGCGGGTGGGAACGACTACGGGGCGGAGCGCGCGGCGGGAGAATACGTCGCCTTTCTCAACAACGACACCCGCGTGGAGCCTGACTGGCTCAGCGAGTTGGTCCAGAGCCTGCTTGCCGACGAGGAGCAGGGAGTAGTGTGCACCTCCTCCCTCATGCTCGACTGGGAAGGCAAGACCATTGATTTCTATTCCGGCTCCGTCAACTTCCACGGCTTCGGCTTCCAACCGTCGTACGGGCTGCCGATATCGGAACTAGGACTCACCATTTCGCACTTGGGAGATGCCAAGGGGGCGAACCCGCAGCCCAAAGTCCAAGCTCCGAAATCCGAACTCCTCTTTGCATGCGGTGGGTCGATGCTCATCCGGCGGGACGTTTTCCTGCATGCGGGAGGCTTCGACCCCGACTACTTCGCGTTCTTCGAGGACGTGGACCTCGGCTGGCGTTTGTGGCTGCTGGGGCATCGTATCACCCTCACGCCCACGGCCATCACCTACCACAGGCACCACGGCACCGCCTCCGGCCTGGCGGGTAACCACCGCTGGCAGGTAATCTACGAGCGCAACGCCCTCTATACCATTTACAAGAACTACGAGCAAGGCCACCTCGACCGCATATTGCCCGCGGCCCTCCTGCTCCTGGGCCAGCGTGTGGTGCGCTTCATGGAGCTCGGCGGCGTGCGCCTGGAGGACTACGACTTCGCCGCGCCGGCCCGGAGTTCGGCTGGTGATGCAGGCGTGGAGAACGTACACCGCAACGCCGTGGCCACCCTGTTGGCTGCGGACGAGTTTCGCGCCACGCTCGACAAGATGACGCCCAAGCGGGAGTGGTTGCAGGCCAACCGCAAGAGGTCGGACGAGGAGCTTTTCGCTCGCTTCGGCCAGCCGGGGCGCGTGCACTTGCTCAACCACGCCTCGGACGCGCCTTACTCGGCGGCCCACCATGCGGTGCTGCACGAGTTCGGGATAGAGCAGTTGTGGGAGGGACACCCGAAAGAGGTGCTGCTAGTCAGCCCCGACGTGCTGCCCGTGGGCGACATACCGGCGAGCGGGTCCGGCATCAGGGCGTGGGCGCTCGGCAAGGGGCTTGAAAGTCGCGGGCACAAGGTGCGCTTTACCATGCCGAGGGCCGCGCTCCAGGGCCGCGAGGGACAGGTGCCGATTGACTACGTGCGGGGTGCCTGGACGGCCGAGAACCTGCAAAGCATGGTGGATGCGCTTGCCCCCGACGTGATCGTGTCGTGCGGCTGGCCGAACCTGACCTGGCTGCCCCGCGCCAACCTGCCCATCGCGCTTGACCTCACCGGCCCCCACCTCCTAGAACGCATCTACCAGGAGCACCTGGACGCCAGGGCAAACTCGGAGGAGAAGCTGGCCGCTCTACAGCGGGCCGATTTCTTCACCTGCATAGGCGAGCGCCAGCGGCACTATTTCACGGGCTGGCTGGCGCAGGCGGGCCTCCACCCCGACGAAATCGGCACGTCCCTGCAAGTCATCCCTTACTCTCTCGACCCGGAGCAGCCGCAACACGTCTGGCCGTCTGAGTGGGATAGCGAAGAGGTACGCTTCGTGTACGGGGGTATCTTCCTGCCGTGGCATAACCCGGCACCCGCTCTGCTCGCCGTGGCCACGGCCCTTCAAGAGCAGGGGCGTGGACGGCTGGAGGTCATAGGCGGCAAGCACCCCTTCCACGCTGTGCATACCGGGGGCTTCGGCCCGCTGGTGGACCAACTGGCTACTATGCCGAGCGTGAGCATGTTGGGCCTGCTGCCGCACGATGCCCTCGTGGCGCGGTACATCAGGGCGCACGTGGCCGTCGATGTGATGCAGCCGAATGCCGAGCGCCAACTGGCGTTCCCCAGCCGGACTGTGCATTACCTGTGGTGCGGCCTCCCGGTGATACACGCGGCTTTCAGCGAGGTGGCCGCCGTCATACGCGAGTACGAGGCGGGCTGGGTGGTGCGTCACGACGACCCGGACGGTCTGAGGGCGATCGTGAACAGCATTCTGGCCGACCCCTCTGAAGCCCAGCGCCGGGGTGAGAACGCCGCACGCCTGGCGAGAGAGCGGTTCACCTGGGACGTCACGGTGGACGCGCTCGACCGCTTCGTGCGCGATCCCTACATCAGGAGCGCACGCATGGGCCGCACTACCCCCCTGCACGCCCCGTCCGCGCCGTCCGACCCGGCTCGGGACGTGACCGTCAGCGGTGGCGGTGTCATGGGGGCTGGGCCGGCTGCCAACCGCCCCGGGTTCGCCCGGAAGCTCCAGGCGACACACGACCGGCGGCGCGCGGCTCCCGCACAGGTGAGGGCCAGGGCGAGGGAGCTTTTGAGAAGCGTCAAAGGGGCGGTCGGCGCACCGCTTGGTATGGGAATACAGCTTCCGGAACTGGTCGCCGGGCACAGCCTGGGGCAGAGATTCTACGTGCCCGAAAACGGCCTTTCGGGGGTGTCAGTGCAGGTTGAGACGTTCGGCAGGCGTAACACCTCCCGGCTTTTCCTTCGCTTGCGCGACAACCCGGGGGCCGGAGGCGACATATATCACATAGAGATCCCCACGCACAATCTGTCACAGGGACAGAGGCTCACTCTGCGCTTTCCGCCCATACGCGATTCGGCGGGCCGCTCCTTCTACTTCCTTGCCGAGTCGCCCGACGGCGTGCCAGGGGACGCAATCAGCCTGCGTGGCGCGACACGGGCCGGGGACCTGCGTGCCCAGCGTTACGACGACGGCATCCCAGCTTCGGGATATTTAGCAATGGCTCTTGAGTACAACGGAGTGGCGGGAGGCGCAAGATGAACGCCACTCCTCCTGCCGCCAACGCCGCGCAACGCGAGGCCCGCACCGTGTCCGTTGTCATTCCAACCTACAACAACCTTGCCCTCCTGCGCGACTGCCTGCGCTCGGTGCACGCACTCGACTACTCAACAGGCAAGCTGGAAGTGACGGTTGTGGACAACGGCTCCAGCGACGGCACGTACCGGGCCGTCCACGCGCCGGAGGTGGGCGTGCGGTGCGTGCGCCTTGAGAAGAACACCGGTTTCGCGGCTGCCTGCAACCGTGGGGCCGCCGATTCGAACGGCGATTACGTGGCCTTCCTGAACGATGACGCCCTTGCCGACCCCCAGTGGCTCAACCGGCTGTTCGAGGCGTTGGAGGCAGGCGGAGAGGGCACGGTGTGCGTGGCTTCGCGCATCCTGAGCCGAGACGGTGACGAGATAGAGTTCAACGGCGCTTCGTCCAATCTTTTCGGCGTTGGGCGGCCCCGCTCGGTATGGGGCTGGCCCGACGCTCCTCAGCCGCCCGGCATTGGTAGCCCGCTGCTGTTCGCGTCCGGCGGGGCCATGCTCGTCCACCGGCGCACCTTCCTGGACGCTGACGGGTTCGACCCTAATTTCTTCGCGTATTTCGAGGACGTTGACCTGGGCTGGCGGCTCTGGGCGCTGGGGCACCGGGTCGTCTACGCGCCTGACGCCGTGGTGCGGCACATCGGCGGAGCGACCGGCACGCGCCAACCCGCCCACCGCCGCTACACGCTCTGGGAATGTAACTCGCTGGCAACCGTGCTCAAGAACTACGAGTCGGGCAACATGGAACGCTTGCTTTCGGGGGCGCTCTTGCTGCTCTACAAGCGCGCCCTGCTGGCAGCCGGTGACGCTTTCGACCCGCAAGCCTATGCGCTGGCAGGCCCGAAGGACGACAACCCGACCAACACCGAGCGTCTGCCCCGAATCAGTGTGGCGCACCTGGCCGCCATCGACCGCTTCAACATGCTGCTGCCCCGGCTGATGGAGGAGCGGCGGCGCATCCAGGCGGCCCGCGTCCGCTCGGACCGAGAGATCCTGCCCCTGTTGGGCCGCCTGTGGGAGCCGCAGTTCGCCGGGAGGGCCTACGCCGACGCCTCTCGCCAGCTAGCTGCCGCCCTCGACCTTTACGGCCTCACAGCGGAGGCGCTGCCCAACCGCGTGCTCGTGCTTGCCGGCCCCTCCGACGCCGAGGCGGTCACCGTTGCGGCCACCCTGGGCAGCGAGTTCCTTGTTGCCCTGGCGAGCGTGGAAGCGGGAGCGGCGCATGGCTGGAGCGCGGAAGAAGGCTACACCAGGCACACACTCGCGCCTGCCGCGCCACTGGCACAGGCGCTTATGGAGCAAGCCGACGCTGTGCTTGTCTTCCCGGGCGCTGTGGCCGCCCTGGCCCCCGGTATGAGCACTCCCGTTGCTATCCTCGGTGCGGAGGCTGGCAGTGAGTTGCCCACGTCGCAACGCTTCGATGTTGCCGACCTGGAAGGCGTGCGGCGGTTTTGCCGCCAGCCTGGAGCTAATGGCCTCGAAGCTCTCTCCTGAAAAAGGCCATTTTTCGGGACCAAAGTCCCTACGTAAACGTGACCATTACGACTTCTAGCGGCTATTGCCCCCTGGTATACTACTCCTGGACGTACCTCGTCATAAAACCAAACGGCTCGCGGCGTACTAGCTGGCGCATCGCTCCCTTGCGAGGGCGAATGTACGAGGACGGATGGAATGGTATGCACACAAGTTCGCGTGTCTCGGGTAGTAGAAGAATGGAAGATTGCTGGTCGTTAGATCCGATGGTAGATGCCCTGCTCGACCTTAGAGGGCAGTCAGCCGGGACGTGGCGTCACCTGGGGAACGTTGCCCGCTATGCCGTAGCCTTCGGCAAGTGGCTGGGCCTTGACTCCGATGCGGTGATGACCTTGCACTGTGGCGCGATGCTCCACGATGTTGGCAAGCAGTTGGTGCCCGGCGAGATTCTCGACAAGGCAAGCCCCCTCGATCCGGACGAGTGGTACGCCCTCACCAAGCACTCGATGCTCTCCGGGCAGATCCTCAAGGCACGAGCTATTCCCCGGGGTGTGGCGCTGCTAGCCCAGTCTCACCACGAGTGGTACGACGGCCACGGCTACCCGCTTGGCCTCGAAGGGGAATCCATACCCCTAGCGGCCCGCGTGCTGTCAATCGCCGACGCACACGAGGCGATGTCCAGCGACCGCCCCTATCGCCCGGCTTTATCTCCCCAGGAAGTGCTCGAGGAGCTAGAAAGCGGGGCTGGCACCCAGTTCGACCCCACCCTCGTGCGTCGCCTCCGGCCCCTGCTGGAGGCCGGTTTGGAGGCGCTGTTGCCTCTTCGGACGTTGCGCGTGGTATCGGACGACCCTGCCCTGTATCGCGCGTTGTGGTTCGCCGCCTACCCCTGGGGCTGGGAGATCGTGCCCTGGCTGGCTGATTGGACTGCCGCTTGCCCGCCGGAGCTTGTTTGCCAACCCCAACCGGGCCAGTCACTCGATCTAACCGTCCTGGATGGGCGGTGCGTCCACCGCCTCTCGAATGCCACGCTCGCTTCTATAGAGGGCCCGGTCTTGTGGGTCGATGCCCCGGACGGGCAGGACCCAGGGGTGTCCAGGCCGCTCGACCTGTGCGAGCTGCTGCCGTTTCTCGACCCTGGCCGCGACCAGAACTCGAACGCCAAGGCCCTGGCGGACCGGGTAAAGGTGCTCGTTGCCGACCCGTTCAAGCTGTTTCGACAGGCGTTGGTGCGCTGCTTCGAGGACCGTGAGGACGTTCAAGTGGTCGTGGCGGTCGACTCGCCGGACGCTTACCGCCGCGCCCTCGAGACCGCCGCATTCGACGTGGCAGTGGTGGCAAGCGACTTTCTTGAGGGTACGCGCACGGCCCGGGAGCTACGGCCGGGCGACAGTTTACTTGACGGGCACGGGGCAGGCGGTGAAGGTCACTCAGGCGCGGGGAGCGTCGATCCGCCCCTGGTGGTGCTGCTGGCGGATGAAGACCTCGAAGATGGGGCACAAAACATAGATGCCCGGGTGCCCCCGGTGTGGATGCCTGGCAGCTTCGTTGAGGGCAATAGGGTCGCCATACCCAGGGGCGCGCCGGTCGAAACGCTGCTCGAGGCCATTAGCCTCCTCGCTGAGAGGAAAGAGGGCGCACACGCTTCCCACCAGGACGAGGCATTCTTCGAGAGGCAACAGCCCCAAAGCTGGTCTTAAAACGCTTCCGGACTATACGGTGTTTGCTTAGCGGCGGGTCAGTCCCAAGAGATTACACGGGGTCAAGTAGTATTTGCAGAAGAGAGCAAATCTTGGCTTAGCCAGGACCAATTATTGCGTAGTAGCAGGGGGAGAGGTAAAGATGATAAAGGTTCTCATCGCCGACGACCACAAGATGTTCAGGCAGGGCCTGCGCATGTTGTTCGAGATGGAGGCTGACGTCAAGGTTGTGGGTGAGGCGCGCGACGGCCTGGAGGTGCAAGAACTGGCCGAAACGCTCCAGCCTGACATCATCCTGATGGATATCAATATGCCCGGCGCGGACGGTGTGGAAGCCACTCGCCAGGTGCTGAAGAGGCGGCCCGAGCAGGCCGTTATCATCCTCACGATGTTTCGCGAGGACGAGCACGTGTACCAGGCCATAAACGCGGGGGCGCGCGGCTACATTCTCAAGGACGCGGATAGCGTGGACGTACTGCGTGCCATTCGCACCGTGGCCGACGGTGGCTCGGTGCTCGATGCCGCGATGACTAACAAAGTGTTCCAACAGTTCAAGCAGATGTCCGAGAAATCTGACAAGCACAACCCGGAGGGCCTGACCCCCCGGGAGCTTGAGATACTCGCCCTCATTGCCAACGGCGACAGCAACCGCGTGATCGGCGAGAAGCTTTTCCTCTCGGAGAAGACGATCAAGAACTATATCACCTCCATCTTTCAGAAGCTGCAAACCAGCGACCGCACCCACGCCGCCGTCTACGCAATACAGCACGGACTAATCAGCCAGCCGGTGAATTGATTTCGAAATCAGTTTTTCGGAGTTAGAAGTGGCCCGGTGTTACTTCGCTCTTCAAGGAAACTACGTCTTAGACGCCTACTCCTCTGGCTGGAGCGGGCGTCTTACTTTTCCGGGCTACCCTCCGGTGCCGGACCAGCCGTCTTGATTGCCAGGCGCGACCAGAGTCTTAGCACGCCAAATCGCATGCACCGCCAATGGTAACATCAGTTCCTATGCCCGGAGCAGCCCCCGAAGGCGAGACCGGTCCTTGCCTGGAGTCATCTAGCGGGCGTTGACGTGGATGCTTTGTCCACCCTATAATCTTAGTTGAAACATCTGAGCTAGGTAAGTCCGGCGTACAATATAGGACAGGATTTTTACGGGGTGTACGGGAGCAGACGGATGGAAGCGGTACTCGACAGGGCAGACATATCCCCTCAGCTATTGGAGGGAGGCAGGGGCCGCAGGCATGCACCGTCTCACGGGGGAGTGCGATACGACCGGCTCCTTCGCGGCGCGGCGGTGGCGGGGCTGGGTTTGGCGGGCCTTGTGTTCGGTGGCTTCCCCTTGCTCGCGGCCCGGCGCATCATCTATCCAAACTGGTCTGACGAGTACTACCGGGCCACCACCGGCAAGCTTGAGATGGACCTGCCTGTGAAGCCTGAGTACGTGGTGTTCGATGGGCGCGACGGCAAGCCCTTGAGCGGCTGGTTCGTGCCCGCGCCGGAGCATGTAGCGAAGCCCTGGCCGGTGGTGATGCTGGCGTATGGCTACGGCGGCTTCAAGGAGCAGATGGCGGGCTACTCGAAGTCGATTCACGAGGGTGGTTTCGCGACGTTTCTGTTCGATATGTCGGGCAGCGGCCTGCGCAAGGGCGAGCCCGTGACTTTCGGCTACAAGGAACGCTGGCAGATGATGGACGCCGCCAACTACCTCCGCACCCGCGACGACGTGGACGCGCACCGCACGGGTGCGCTGGGCGTATCGATGGGGGCGGCTGCTACCTTGCTCGCGGCGGCGGAGGACCCCGGCATCAAAGCCGTGGTGGCCGATTCCTCTTACGCCGACCTGTTTGGCATGGTGCGGCCCGGCATCAGCGCCTTCATTAGCCCTCGCGCCCTCTTCCTCGCCCCCTTGATTGTTCGCTACGCCGAGACCATGCTGGGCATGAAATCGGGCGAGGTACGCCCCGACGAGGCCGCCGCGAGGCTGGGCGACCGCCCCCTGTTCATCATCCACGGCGACTGCGACACGCTCACAGACCCCAACTCGGCCACCCGCCTGTATGACGCTGCCTCGGGGCCGAGGGAATTGTGGGTCGTGCAAGAGTGCGGACACGCTTACGCCCCTGTTTTGGCCCCCGACGAGTACAAGCGGCGCGTCAATGGGTTCTTCCAGCGGTATCTGTAAAGTCAAGCTACACTAAGAAGGGACCGCCAAATGCTGGCGGTCCCTTCTTAGTGTAGCTTGTTGCCTGGTGCTCGCTCCGGTTACGGTGCGGCGCGGGCCGGAGTGTCGCAGTCGGGGAAGAAGGCATTAGCGGCTATCTTCGCCATTTGGCCCCTGCTGGTGTAGTCGTTGTAGCGGAAGCAGGGAGTGCCGCTGGGGCACTTACTGGCTTCACCGTAGCCGGAGATGATCGCCCTGGACGAGAGTCGCTCGATGTACACCCAGAACGGGCTGTCCGACGGCACGTCTGTGAACGTCTGCTGGTCCTCGGGCACGTCTTCGTTGTAGCCCGCCGCGATGGACACAATCTTCGAGATTTGGCCCCTTGTCGCGGGGTTGCTTGGGCGGAAGTAGGGCCGATTCAGCGACGTGCACGGCTCGCCCGCACCGCCGCACGGGTAGCCTTCGACGGCCCCGGTCTGAGCCAGCCGCTCGACGTAGATGTAGAACGGGTCTCCCGGTTCTACGTCCGCGAACTGCTGCTGGTCCGGCGCGACAGGGTCGTCAAGGCCCGCCGCGTTCGAGATGATCTTGGATAGCTGCCCGCGTGTGACGTTCGCGCCCGGCCTGTAGAAGGGCTGGTTGCTGCCGTTGCAGCCCTCGCCCGGTTCGCCGCACGGGTAACCGCTGACGATCTGGCGGCACGCAAGGCACCGCACGTATGGGTAGAAGGTCGAGCCTTCGCCCGTGGGTGGCACATCGGCGAACTGGATCGGGCAGGCTGTGGGTACGACAATGGGCGTTGGGGTAGCTCCACCGCCGGACTGGCAGGCGGCATTACCGCGGATTGTGTAGACAACGCTCCTGTCCGGTTCCGGGTAGTTGACGTCGTCAACGATGATCGCGCCATTGGAGATCCTTGCGTAGAAGGGGCCGAGAGTATCTCCTATCGAGACCCCGAGCTTGCTGAGCGCGACGGTAATGCGGATGCTGCCTTCACGGGTATAGGTGCCGAAGTCGGCGTCGCCTATCGCGGTGGTGCCCATGCCGTACTTGAACGTGACAACCCCGCTGGCGCTGGTGCGCATGTCCACGAAACTGACAGTCGTGGTTGGGGGGGTGCTGAAGTAGAGTCGCCAGTAAGAGTTGGGGCTGGTGGCCGGGTCGTTCTCGGGGCCGTCGAGGCTTTTCACCTTCAGCGTGAACACCAGTTGGTCAGGCCCGGTGCCGGTATACGGTTCGGCGACGGAGATATACTGCACGTCGTATTTATCTACCTCCGTGCCGCCGCCGCCTAAGAGGTCCGCAACGTCGCCCTCGGCATCGGTCTCAAGTATCTGGCCGGGCAGGACGCAAGGGTCGGGGGCGGGCACGGGGGTCTCGGTGGCTATCGCGCCTCCGCCGCAGCTTGCGAACCTGAACTTTCCTACGCGAGTAAGCCAGTACTGGCCGGTTGACCCGTAGTATTCCTGGGTGTACCAGAAGGTGCAGTCGTCCACCGGGTCGATGCCCATCATGCTGTAATCGCCCCAGCGGGCTAGCGCGTCGGGATCGTCGGTAGGGTCATCCTGCGAGCCAAGCCCCGTGTAGAGTGTGGCTTCGCCCTGGCCCATCTGGCCGAGTGGGTCGCCCGCCAGCCTGCCTGTGTAGCGGATACTTGGGAACACGTCGGTAGCGTTGGAGACGCTGTAGCCGAGGGCCATGTTGCCGTCGCCGTCCATAGCGATGCTGCCCATCCAGCGGTGGCTTGCATCGGGTGCGTAGGTGCCCTGCTGGTGAATTACAGGCGTCGTACCGGGGCTGCGTAGCTCATACCAGCGTATACCCGCATGCCCCGTACCGTCAGCGTCCACGGTGTGATTCACAACAAGGGACTCATGGTCGCCGAAGTTGCGGTAGGCCAGCCTGTACATCAGGCGGTCAGTGATGGACTCCAGCTTCTGGCCGGTGCCGGGCTGAGGGATGCAGGCTTCGCGCTCGGCGTCGCACAGGCCGGGGTCGAACGCCGCTACGGGCACCGTGGTCGGGCCTGTGAAGGTGGAATTGGCGACGTTCGTCCAGTCAACGTGGAACTTGAAGATCGAAAGCTGGTCCACGGCAGGCTCGCCGAACTCGTCGTCCACCTCAACGAAGTAATTAGGGCTGCCGGCAGGTGGGGGAGTGGGGCCGTCCAGGTCAGAGGGGATAAGACCTCCATAAGGAGGGTCCAGGTGGAAATAGATCATCCTGGCCGCAGGGTCGCCTGCCAGCATAGCGGCTCGCTCGAAGGCGAAATTGCCCGCACCCACAAACGACGCCACATCCGCGGAGACGTTGAACTCGTTGGTCGTCATGTAGTAGGCATCCGGCCAAACGCCGAAGTGTGGATAGTCCTCGAAGAAGGTAGGCGTAGAGGTAGGGCTAGCCAGGAAGGCGTAGCGGTAGTACTGGCCCGTGGGGTCGCTCGTCTTGGAAATGGCTATGCACTCATAGGTGGGGCCGGTGGGCAAGGCTGCGGTGGTGAACTGGCTCGCAAGCCAGCGGTCGGCCATTGTGTCGTACAGCACAATGGGGTCGCCGCTGTTGGTGCCGGAGCACGCGGCCCCGCCCGGTCCCGTCATGCCGGTAAAGAGCGTATTGCCGGGCACAGGGCCGTAGACGAGGTTGCCGGCTTTGTCGAAAATCTTGAAGCCGACGTTATTCCACTGGAAGTAGTGGTTCAGCCCGACGTCGCCCTCAGTGTCCGGGGGCCAGACGATGAGGGGGCCGGTATCCGCATTGTCGTGCTGGGTGTAGCCTTTGAACGTGAGGATGGGGGTGGGCATGGCATCCGCGCCAAACGAGTGCTGCACCACGGGATCGGTGCTCACATAGTTGGGCACCTTGCTCCTCGGCTTCATCCAGTTCTCGCGCTCCTTCTCCTGCTTGGCGGCTGGGGCGGCAGGCGCGGCGGGTATAGAGCGCAATGGAGGGGACTCGTCGAAGCTGACGGCCTGCCTGGTGTCGGGGTGGAGCTGGGGGATCTGGGGGACCGCCGATTTTACCTGCGCCGCGGCCCCGGTCGTGCCACGCAACTCGTCAGCGGAGGCCCGCGCCACGATTAGCACTAGCACGAACGCTGACATTGCCACGATCAATCGTTTCACAGCCTTCTCTCCTTCCTGATCATCAAAACAGACCCGCCGTTGGGTCCGGGTATGCCACACATCGTGGCTACTTGATTGCACAGGTCGGCTGCAAAGGTGCCGGCAGGTGAAAGTACTAGCAAGATGTGTTCCTGCCGGCCTGGGGGCGGTTCGAGACCGGCTAGGGCGGCCCACAACAGACGCGCGCACATGTCTCTCTTGGTGTTGTCCCGACAGTCGTGGCGCACCCCGCCCGTAGCCGTTATAATGGCTGCTGTTACCTACATGCCAGGAAGGATAGTGCCACATGACGCGAGATACGGACGCCACACACCCCGGCGACGAGTTGCCCATCTCCGAGTACAGCCGCGAAGCGACCCCCGAGGACGTAGCGCCAACCGAGAGCGCCTCGTCTACGCCCTCACCCAATGGTTCGACGCCCGCCGCTCCCCCTACCGCCGCCGAGCGCATCAACAGGCTTCGCGATTTGCGGGAGCAGGCTATGCTTGGCGGCGGTCCCAAACGCATCCAGCAGCAGCACGCCAAGGGCAAGCTGACCGCACGCGAGCGGCTTGAACTGCTGCTCGATGAAGGCTCGTTTGAAGAGCTTGACATGTTTGTTACCCACCGCATCAGCGACTTCGGCATGGGCGACCAGAAGGTGCTCGGTGACGGCGTCGTGACCGGCTGGGGGCGCATCGAGGGCAGGCTGGTGTACGTCTTCTCCCAGGACTTCACGGTGTTTGGCGGCTCGCTCTCCGAGGCGCACGCCCAGAAGATCGTTAAGGTCATGGAGATGGCGATGAAGAACGGCGCCCCCGTGATAGGCTTGAACGACTCCGGCGGGGCGCGCATACAGGAGGGGGTGCTGTCCCTCGGCGGTTACGCGGACGTGTTCCTCCAGAACGTACTCGCCTCGGGCGTCGTACCGCAAATATCGGCCATCATGGGGCCGTGCGCGGGTGGGGCGGTCTACTCCCCCGCAATGACCGACTTCATATTCATGGTGAAAGACACCTCGTATATGTTCGTGACCGGCCCTAACGTGGTCAAGACCGTCACACACGAGGACGTGAATTTCGAGACGTTGGGCGGGGCGGTGGTGCATAACAGCAAGTCGGGCGTGGCGCACTTCGCGATAGACAGCGAGGAGGAGTGCCTGTTGCGGATACGCGACCTGCTCGGCTACCTGCCCTCCAACAACCTGGACGACCCGCCCATCGTGCCCAACGACGACCCGCCGGGCCGCATGGACGACGAGCTAAACAGCCTCGTACCGGACGTGCCCACCAAGGGGTACGACATGCACGAGGTCATCCGCCGGGTCGTGGACAAGGGACAGTTCCTGGAGGTGCATGAGCATTTCGCCCGCAACATCATCTGCGGTTTCGCCAGGCTCGGCGGGCAACCGGTGGGCATTGTCGCGCAGCAGCCGCTGGTGCTGGCGGGCGTGCTCGACATCGACTCCTCGGACAAGGCTGCCCGTTTCGTGCGCTTCTGCGACTGCTTCAACATCCCGATCATCACCCTGGTGGATGTGCCGGGGTTCTTGCCGGGCGTGCGCCAGGAGCACGGCGGCATCATCCGGCATGGCGCCAAGCTGCTCTACGCGTACTGCGAGGCCACCGTGCCCAAGATAACCGTCATCACGCGCAAGGCCTACGGTGGGGCTTACGACGTGATGAACTCCAAGCACGTGCGCGGGGACCTCAACTACGCCTGGCCCACCGCCGAGATTGCGGTGATGGGCGCGGACGGAGCGGTTAACATCATCTTCAAGGACGCTATAGAGCAGAGCGACGACCCGGAAGCCACCCGCAAGCGCCTGGTAGACGACTACCTGGAAAAGTTCGCCAACCCCTACATCGCGGCGGGCCGGGGCTTCATCGACGACGTGATAGAGCCGCGCCTCACGCGCCCAAAGCTAATCAGCGCCCTCCATATGCTCCGCAATAAGCGCGACACCAACCCGCCTAAGAAGCACGGCAACATTCCCCTTTGATTTTGGATTTTGGATTTTAGATTTTGGATTTTGGGTTAGATCTCAGATCCAAAATCTAAAATCCAAAATCCAAAATCCGCGCGTGGCATGCTTTTTGCAAAGTAGCTGCACCAGGGGTGGTAGGACCATGGTTATGAAAGACAAGGACAACATGACAAAGGTGCTGGTAGTTGACGACGATCCCGATCTCGTGACCGTCTGCTCGTTAGTGCTTGAGTACGAGGGGTACGAAATCTCCGTTGCGCGCAATGGGGTCGAAGCCTACAAGGCGCTGAGCGAGGATGGGCCCAATGCGCCCGACGTGGTGCTGATGGACGTGATGATGCCCGTAATGGACGGTATCACCGTGTGCAAGATGGTCAAGCGGGACCCGCACACCAGGGACTTGCCGGTTATCATCATGTCGGCTTCGGAAACCTTGCGCGAACAGGCCCGGAATGCGGCGGCGGACGCGGTCATCGCGAAGCCGTTCGACATCGACTACCTGGTGAGCACGGTTCACCAGTTCGCAGCGTCCTAAGACTCGACGTTACGTCCTTCCTACTTGCTGAGCAAGCTGCTTAGCTCCCGCCCTTCCAGGGTGTTTGGGATATGCATAACGGTGTGAGTTGCCTGTTGACGCGCTCCGCCCGTGGCCTTATACTGTGGTCAGTCAGAGGGGTTGGGGCTTCGGCCTCGAACCAAAGACTGATTGAAACTCCGGATGATCCGCAAGGATTGCCTGGGGTTTCTTTTTTGCTTCCTTAGCCCACCGGCGGCTCTCTCAGCCACGTGCAGGCTCTGTGCGGTAGTGGTAGCCATACAAATAGCTGAAGCCAAGCCTGAAGTAGAGACTCCGGGCCACTTCGTTGCTTTCCATGACCTGCAAGTACAGCTGGTCGGCGCCACGCTCCACGCTCCAGTGCGCGAGGTCCGCGATGACCGAGGTGGCTACCCCGCGGCCTCGCATGTGCTGCGCTGTCGCCAGGTTGAAGATGCCGGTCCAGCCGCGCTCGCTCACCGCCATGCCCACCCCGGCGGTCTCGCCGCCCCATTCGGCCCGAAAGAACCTCGCGGCGGGGCCGATGGCCGCCATGATCGCTCGGTACATGTCTACCCACGCGGGGTCATGACCCTCCACGCGCATGAACGCGCGCAACCAACTCTCATCCAGGCGCGGGGCTGTCTTGACCGATATGCCTTCGGCCAGCCTGGCCCGTGCAGTTACGGTCTCGGCGGAGGCCACCTGAACCTCGGTGTGGGCCTCACTACTGTAACCCAGTTGGTCCAGCATGGGCGTAAGCTCCGGCGGGCTGCCGTCGCTGACCTGGAAGCGCACGGGGAGACTCTGGCGTACGTAGAAGGCGACGACCTCCTGAAACCAGGCGGGCTGGCGGGGCATTGCGCCGGGCGTATAGACGCTGTTGGCTCGCCTTGTAAGCCCACCCGCCGCCCGCAGCCTCCAACCCTCAAGTTGCTGTTGGAACGGGGCGGGCCAGGCGTTGGCTGCTAGTTCATCCAACAGCAGGATGGTGGAATGGTACTCACTTTCAGACTGTGTCATTTGCGCTCCCAAGAGCTAGTTCGCCAGCTTATGTTCTTGCGTCAGTTGGCGGTTGTCCACGCGCGTGGATAACTATTACCGGACGACCCATAGTCCCTATAATGGCCCAAATCGCACCGCGCAGTGAGAGGGGTCGAAACTATGGGGCACATCGTATCGCAACAGGCTGAGGAGCTACTGGACCAGGAACTTACCGTGCCGAGCAGCGGCTTTGTGCGGCTCGTGGACTATATGGGCAGCGACCAGAGTATCGTGCAGGCGGCCCGCGTCTCCTATGGAGGCGGCACCAAGAGCGTGCGCGAGGACCGGGGCCTCATCCGCTACCTGCTGCGCCACGACCATACTACACCGTTTGAGATGGTGGTGCTAAAGTTCCACATCAAGGCCCCTATCTTCGTGGTGCGCCAGTGGATTCGCCACCGCACGGCCAGCGTGAACGAAGAGAGCGCCCGCTACTCCATAGTGCGCGAGGAGTTCCACGAGCCTTCGCCGGCCGATGTGGGCTTTCAGAGCAAGGACAACAAGCAGGGCCGTTCGCAGGAGCCGGTCCCCCAGGAGATTGTAGACCGCTTCCTGTCCTACCTCAAGGAGAACCGCGAGACGGCCTATTCCCAGTACGAGCAATTCTTGCAGGACAACGTGGCAAGGGAGCTAGCTCGCACCGTGCTGCCGTTGTCGGTGTACACCCAGTTTTACTGGCAAATGAACCTGCACAACCTGTTCCACTTCCTGCGGTTAAGGCTCGACCCGCACGCTCAAAAGGAGATACGCGACTTCGCGGAGCAAGTAGCGGTATGCGCGAAGGCAGTGGCACCCTATGCCTGGGAGGCGTTCGAGGAATACAAGCTGCACGGGGCGTCGTTCTCCAGGACGGAAATTGACATAATGCGAAAATTGGTGCAGGGGGAGCCGGTCCCGGCCGATGCCTTCGAGGGCAGCAAGAGCCTGATGAAAGAGTTCGAAGCAAAGCTGGGCGTGAGCGTTACCGGCCTCAACGCGCGGCGCGAGGAACCACGTGGTGACCTTGAAGGCGCGGCGTGAGGCTGCACGCGAAAGGGCAACCAAACGCCCGCGTACGTGACCAGGGGTAACAGGTGAATTCACCGCAGAGACGCAGAGGGCGCGGAGATTACGCAGAGAAGAATTGAGGGTGTTCTAAGCAAGGGCAGCATTTTCAAAGAGGTGCTGCCCTTTGGCTTGGCCTAAGAATCGATTTCCCGGCGTGTACTCTGCGTCCTCTGCGTCTCTGCGGTGAAAAGACGGTCGATCTTTCGTCCACCACGGGGG
The DNA here is from genome assembly GCA_036389075.1 of Chloroflexia bacterium. Taxonomy (GTDB): domain Bacteria; phylum Chloroflexota; class Chloroflexia; order QHBQ01; family JADMIH01; genus JADMIH01. The sequence goes on from DASVQO010000475.1 coordinate 16,156, forward strand.
CGGGCGCGTCCAGGGGTCCGCGCGAGGCCGTTATGGTATACTTGTAAGACGTTTTGCTCCCAACTTGTAAAGCAGGCTGTCAAGCATGCCGGAAGCTGCCCGCAAGAGAATAGGCGACCTGTTGCGGCAACAAGCACCGGCTATTGCTCGTGACGCCGCCGGTTTATTCCTCAACCAACTGCAACTCGATGCGCAGACCTCGGCTGCGGGGGTCGAGGGCGCT
>DASVQO010000476.1:0-21626 GCA_036389075.1 Chloroflexia bacterium
GCGGACACGGCCTTAGCGATAAGCCGGGCGAGGGCTACGACCTGGACACTATGTCCGCGGATTTGCGGGGCCTGGTGGAGGCGCTGGGGATTGGGCCGGGGTACGTAGTGGGGCATTCGTGGGGCGGCTCAATCGCCCTGGCTTACGCGGGGCGGTACCCTGACGGCTGCGCCGGTATAGCCCTGGTAGATGGCGGCCTGGTGCGCATACAGGACATACCCGCCATAGACACCTGGGAGGTCATGAGCGAGCTAATGTCGCCCACCGACCTCAGCCCCTTCAAGCTGGCCGACCTGGTGAAGAAGACCCGCGACCGGGGCTTGCGCGCCCTGCCACGACGTTCCATCGAGGGGTTCCTGCGAGGCACCATCGACGAGCAACCTGACGGTACGCTCACCAACCGCCTGAGCCGCGACAATCACATGCAAATCCTGCGCACCATCTGGGAGACACATCCCGAAGACCTGCTCGCCGGGGTGCGCTGTCCCGCCTTGATAATTACCGCCATTCCCCAGGTTTCCAGCCCAGAGCAGGAAACGTTCAACACAATCAAGCTGCTGGGTGTCGCCCGCGCCGAGCGTTACCTCACCGAGTACAGGTCCGTAATCATGCCCGACACCCTCCATGACGTGCCGCTGCACCGCCCAGCCGAACTCGCTTCGAAAATACTCAACTACTTCGCGCCAGGATGAAGCACCAGCCTCCCGGTAGTAACCAGAAGCCGCGTAATTCCGCCTTGGCCCGCCCGTAGTGGTAGAATAACCCTGATGGGACCCCAGCACACAAGGAGCACCTACTATGAGTAGCGGCCTCACCCGGAGACATTGCGTGCCGTGTGAAGCAGGCACACCTCCCATTCCGCCCCAGGATGCCGAACGCCTGGCCGCTCAGGTGCCGGGCTGGGAGTTGCGGCCCGACGAGCAGAAACTGGTCCGACGCTTCAAGTTCAAGGACTTCAAGGAGGCGATGGCCTTCGTCAACAGGGTGGCAGACCTTGCGGAGGCCGAGGGCCACCACCCCGATATTCACGTCTCCTGGAACCGCGTGCGCCTGGAACTGACCACCCACGCCATCAAGGGCCTCTCCGAAAACGACTTTATCCTGGCCGCTAAGATAAGCGAGATGAACGATAAACCATAACCGATTTTAGATTTTAGATTTTAGATTGCTCAACAGCCAAAATCCAAAATCCAAAGTCCAAAGTCCAAAATCCGAGGCCCAAATGCCTTCTTCTAACTGGGACGACTTTTACGAGAGCTTCTTTGGCGACCCTTACACGGCCTGGCACGACGGTCTCGACATCCAGGCGCTGCTGGCCCTGGAAGGGGAGGAGCGCGAAGAAGCCGAACGGCTGTTGCTACAGGCGCTAGGCTCCGGCGACTCCCGCCCGGCCCGCGGCCTTGAGGAGTTGCGCTCGCACAAGGCGGTCGCGCCCCTGAAGGAGCAACTGGAAACCGCCACCGGCACCACTTTGGTGAACACGGCCCGCGCCCTGTGGGAGCTTGAGCAGTACCCGCCCGCCGCCGAGGCCCTCATCAACGTCCTGCGCGGGCACTCCTTCTGGGGCACCCGCGTGGACGCCGCCAAAGCCCTCGCGGCAGTCAAGACGCCCTCCAGCATCGCCGCCCTCTGGCAAGCAGTCAACGACCCCGAAGACCTCGTCAGGCACCACGCGGTCGCCTCCCTGCTGGAGCTACACGGCATCTACACGGAAGACTGGCGCGGCCACCCCCTCGCCACCGACGTAATGATCCCCGAACGTCAGCAAGCCGCCATAGCCGAGCTGCGTAAGCTCATAGGAGGTAAGGCGGATAGTGGCTAGAGTGCCCCGCGAGGAGGCCCTGTGGGGGACGCCCTGCCAATAAATTGGCGGGCTGACAAGAAGCAAAGTCTCCTTCGGAGACTACCCTCCCGTTCCTCAGTCTCCGCAGGAGACTTCGCTACTTGTCAGCCCGTGGCTTTAGCCACAGGGCTATCTCAGGGCCTCCTCTCGCGCCAATGCCGTCATGTCAACCTCTGGTCACGTTGCGACTCCTTCCGGCAGAGTGATATACTCTATTGTTTCGTGTTTGCCCCCGGTTGATGCTACAGCGTTGTAGCCACACTCATTGAGGAGGAAAATAGATGCCGGAGACTATGCGCGCCCTGTGTAAAGCTCGTCCTGGGCCGGGTGCGGAGCTTGTAGACGTGCCCATCCCGGCTGTAGGCCCCGACGACGTGCTTGTGAAGGTGCGCGCCACCACTATTTGCGGTACCGATCTGCACGTCTACAACTGGGACGCCTGGGCGCAGTCGCGCATTAAGACGCCCCTGGTGTTCGGGCACGAGTGCTCCGGCGATGTGGTGGAGCGCGGCAGGAACGTCCGCGAGGTGCAGGTGGACGACTTCGTGTCGCTCGAAACGCATATCACCTCGGAGGACTCGTACCAGACCAAGATTTGCCAGGCGAACGTGGACCCCAAGGTGAAGATACTTGGCATCGACCGCGAGGGCTGCTATGCCGAGTACGTGAGCGTGCCGGCCAGAGTCGCCTGGAAGAACCCACCCGACATGGCCCCCGAAATCGCCTCCATCCAGGAGCCGTTCGGTAACGCCGTCTACACGGTGCTGAGCGCTCCGGTCACGGCAAAGACGGTGCTGGTCACGGGCTGCGGTCCGATTGGGCTGTGGGCCATAGGCATCGCGAGGGCGGCGGGCGCGAAGGCCGTGTACGCCACCGACATCAACCCTCTGCGCCTGGCGTTGGCCGAGCAGATGGGCGCCACCCTCGCCATCAACAGCGCCAACAGCGACCCGGTGGACATCATCAAGCGCGAAACCGGCGGCATCGGCGTGGACGTGCTGTGCGAGATGTCGGGCAACTGGCGCGCGATAAAGCAGGGCTTCGACGCTCTACGCAACGGCGGCCGCGTGTCGATGCTGGGCATACCCTCGCGCCCGATAGAGATCGACCTGGCCAACGACGTGGTCTTCAAGGGCGCTACCATCTACGGCATATCGGGCCGCCTCATCTGGGAGACCTGGTACCAGACCCAGGCCCTCATCACCACGGGCATGGTGGACCCCGCTCCCGTAATCACCCACCGCTTCAAGCTGGATGACTTCGCCCAGGCGTTCGAGCTGATGAACAACGGCCAGGCAGCCAAGGTAGCGATGTTCCCCTAGCACCAGCCAGGGACGCTAACAACGCCAAGAGAGCGCCAAGACTAACTAGGTGTTCCAAGCAAAAGGAGCAGGGTACGAACTTACGTACCCTGCTCCTATTTGTACCAGCCAAACCTTCCTAATCTCTGCGTAACCTCTGCGTCCCTTCGGCTGCGCTCAGGGCAGGCTCTCTGCGTCTCTGCGGTGAACCGTTCTTAATCTTGGCGCTCCCTTGGCGTCCTTGGCGTCTTGGCGGTTTCGTCTCTTTCAATGTAACGGTTGCCGCGATACTCCAACTTTGGGATGCCTGCCGCAAGGTACTTTTCTCCCAATTTAGTACTAGGAGCATTCAAAGTTGACCCGGGAACCGCTATTCTATACATGGAAGCTTCCACCGCTGAGCCACCACTAGGCTCAAGGCAGTGTTTGCGTTGCCGCAATCGTCCATCGTCTATCCTCCGCATGAGGGCCAAATATGTCAATAGCAAGAGGGCATGCCGCCGAGTTACTGAGCCTGGGGTTAGCCGCCGCGCAATCGGGCGACCGGCGCGACTGGCCGCAGGCCGTGCACTACCTGGAATGGGTCACGCTCACCGACGCCGATATGGACCAGCAGGCGCAGGCCTGGTACTGGCTCTCCCGCGTCACCGACGACCCCAGGCGCAAAGCCGAATGCCTCGAAAACGCCCTCTCGATACAGCCCGGCCACCCCGAGGCCAGGCGCGACAAGGCTATCCTCGATGGGCGGCTCGACCCCACCCGGATGCGGGCCAATCCTGCTGCCAGCGCCGCGCCCACCGTGCAAGCCGAACAGATCGACAACCTGCAAGGCAAGCGCTTCCCCTGCCCCAAGTGCGGAGCGGTAGCCACTTACGACCCCAATGTAGGCGCGCTACGCTGCCAGTTCTGCGGCTCGACGCTCGACGCTAGCGGGCAGGCGGTGGCTGAATCCCCTGTCGCTTCGTTCGGGGGAGAGGTGAGCGACCAGGACTGGGTGTCCGCCATCTACACCGAGGAGGGGCACGCCTGGGTGCTGCCCCAGCAGAGGGTGCTCCACTGCCAGGGCTGCGGGGCCTCCGTTACGTTCTCACCTGCCCGCGTCTCGGCCAGTTGCGCTTATTGTGGCTCCGCTTACGTCGTGCTTGAGCTTGCGGGGGCCGACAACGACCTGCGCGAGCCGGACGGCATCGTACCTTTCACGTTCGACCCCCACGCCGCCCTCGGCTACGCCCGCCAGTGGCTTGGCGAGCAGGCCCGGCTGATGGGGGTGCCCGACGACCTGCCCCGCGCGGCTACCTTGCAGTTGCCCCAGGCCGTGTACCTGCCCTTCTGGACGTTCGACATCGTGGGCGAGGTGCGCTGGAGCGGCTGGGTGCGCGCCGACCAGGACTTCCAGGAGCTGGACAGCCTGGACGTGGTGGCGGGCCTCGGTGGGGTGGCGCTCGGCATGGCGATAGGCAGCTTCAGCATGGTCGCTCAGAGCGCCGCCGACACGGTAGCCAGGCGGCAGCAGAAGCAAAGCAACCTCGTTCATTCCACGGGCGCGGTAGGGGCCATCGTGACCGATGTGCTGGTGCCCGCCAGCCGCTCTATCTCGCCCGAGCTGCTGCGGGGCGTAAAGTACCACATGCAATACGCGGTGCGCTACAGCCCCGACATGCTCGTTGACTGGCCCGCAGAGATATATTCCATCTCCCTGGCCGACGCCTCCATCTCCGCCCGGCAGCGCGCGGTCGAGGAGAGCAACAGGCAGATAGAACTGGAAGCAGGCGTGGAGATCGACGGCCCCAACCGCACGCTCACCGTGGACCGCACCGGCCTCTCGGTCCAGTCGTACAAGCTGCTGCTCTTACCCGTCTACACAACCGCTTACAATTACCGCGACCGCACCTACCGGCTCGCCGTCAACGGGCAGACCGGGCAGGTGCTGGGTGACGTGCCGGGCGCGAACAGCTTCATGCGCAAGGTGCTGGACATGTAGCTCGCGGCTAAGAACGTCTAAGGAAGCTAACCAGGGCTTGCCAAAGCGCCCGTCTACGAGCACGCGCGCTTGCTCTCCTTGCCTTCGGGGTGTCGAAGCTTATATAGGTTATTCCGTTCTCCTCAATCAACTCTCCGGGCGCGTCTTCCAAAGGTAGCTTGATACTGTATGATAGCCAGACCTCCACGGCACTAGCCGTTACTCTCGTGAAGTAGTGCTCAGTCTGGCGCAGTATCACGGCTACCTCTCTTACAAGCCGTTCGGAGGGCAAACTGGGTGGAGATACTGAAGATGACTTAGGTAGGGTGACTACGAGGTACGCTTGCCAGTTTATGCCCCAACGACGTTCGTTCTCGTCCTCCTCCCAGCGCACGGCTGTGACACCCCGAGCCGCCAGCGCCTGGGCCATAATCTTGATGTTCGTTGAGGCCGGGTGGTACCGGAACCACTTCGGAAAAGGCAGTTCCCCTATTCTGCCCCCTTCCAGAGCCAACTCAATAGCATCTCTTACCTCACGACGTGCCAGCAGATATTCTATCCACACCTCTCCGGCCCTGAGAGTGTAGAAATAAGACCCACATGATTCAACGGCAATGTCATGAATCAGCTTGAGAGAAGGTCCAGGTGCTGAAGCGGATGCTGGTAGGGTAACTACAAGATATGCTTGCCAGAGTCTCTGCTCGTCAGGGTTGCTGTCACCCGGTTCCCAGCGTACTGCTGTAGCCCCTAATGCAGACAAGCTTGTCGCTACGGGCCTGCCCATCCACCCCGGTGCATCCAGGGCAAAAGCCTTTCCCATCTGCTCGACCCACTCCGAGAAGGGCATCTCACCTATTTTACCCGCCTCAAGAACCGTCTGAATACTGGCTGCATCCATCCTTGTCACCTCACAATCGCTTGACCACTCAGCCTGCGCCGTAGCTAGTGCCACAGGTAACGCAGGTGGAAGGCCCAACGTACCCAAAGATCACCCGGAGAGGCAGGTCTATCAAGGCTTTATTGTATCCAGTTGGCGAAATTTTGCTAGAAGTTCCAGGTATGTACTTAGTGGCCAAGGCGCGCTGAGGCTCTTATCCACAATCTCGGGCCGGGAGTGAAATGTCAGGTTAGAGCTTCAGTCTTCATGCCTGCAACGGATATTTGTCGTAGCCTCGAACTCATTTATAATGTCCCATGTCCGAAATCGCGCTGACCCTATCCCTGCTGCCACAAACTTACGCCGTATGCAGACTCGGCAGCGAAGCGCGAGTCCCCAGGTGGGCAACCTCGGGCCGCTTCTTCTCGGTCACGCGCACGGCTGACGAGCTTTCCGTGGTGTGCGAAGAGCGTGTCATACCAGGGGAGGTAACGCGCGAGGGCGGCTGGCGGTGCTTGAAGGTGCTGGGGCCGCTCGATTTCGGTCTTACGGGTATACTGGCCTCACTCACCACGCCCCTGGCGGAGGCGAGCATCAGCATCTTCGCGATTTCCACTTACGAAACCGATTACATCATGGTGAAAGCCGTCGATCTGGAGAGGGCCGTGGCGGCGCTTTCTATGTCGGGGCACCAAATCTCACAATAGACCAGGAGGGCTAAGAGCATGCAAGAGGGCTTGCGCAGTCGTCTCGAAGGGGAGATAGACGCACTCAAGCAGAAGCACCTGTTCCGCCGGTTGCGCGTGGTGCACGGGGAGCAGAAAGCGGCCTGCAACATCGACGGCAAGGAGGTAATCAACCTGTCGTCCAACAACTACCTGGGCCTGACCACGCACCCACGTCTGCGGGAGGCCGCTTTGCAGGCGGTGCGCGATCACGGGGTCGGTACGGCGGCCGTGCGCACCATCATCGGCACAATGGACCTGCACGACGAGCTTGAGCGGCGCATGGCTACCTTCAAGCACACCGAGGCCTGCCTCACCTTCCAGTCGGGTTTCGCCTCCAACCAGGCCGTGCTACAGGCCCTACTGGTGGAGGGCGACGCTATCATCTCAGACGAGCTGAACCACGCCTCCATCATCGACGGCATCCGCCTCTCAAAAGCCTCGCGCTACATCTACAAGCACCTCGATTTGAACGACCTGGAGGATAAGCTGAAGCAGGCGGAGGGAGCGCGCACCAAGATGGTCATCACCGACGGCGTGTTCAGCATGGATGGCGATATCGCCCCCCTGGCCGACATCGTGGCCCTCGCGGAGCGCTACGGCGCTGCTACCTACGTGGACGACGCCCACGCCTCCGGGGTGCTGGGCCGCAACGGCCGGGGCAGCGTGGACCACTGGGACCTCAACGGGCGCGTCGATATACAGATAGGCACCTTCTCCAAGGCGTTCGGCTCGCAGGGCGGCTACGTGGCCGGCATCCAGCCCCTGCGCGACTACCTGATCCACAAGGCCCGGCCCTTCCTCTTCTCCAACGCCCTCCCGCCCAGCGTAGCTGCTAGCTGCCTGGCCGCCGTGGACGTGCTCGAGACCGAGCCGGAGCTTATAGACCGCCTGTGGGAGAACACTCGCTACTTCAAGGGCGCGCTCAAGCGGCTCGGCTTCGACATCGGCCAGAGCGAGACGCCCATCACCCCCGTAATCGCGGGCAGCGGCGAGAACGCCTACAAGCTGAGCGACCGCCTGTTCGAGGAGGGAGTGTTCGCCCAGGGCATCGGCTACCCCACCGTGCCCGAAGCCAAGAGCCGCGTGCGCACCATCATCACCGCCGCCCACACCCAGGAGCAAATGGACACCGCGATTGCCGCCTTCGAGAAGGTCGGGCGCGAGTTGGGGCTGATCTAACGCTCGGCAGTATTATGGCACCGGGATTATCGTTCCGCTCAAAGACGGAAACGCCAAGACGCCAAGACGCCAAGGACCACGCCAAGAGTATAGATGGTGTTGTTCTAAGCAAGAGGAGCAGGGTACAACGTCACGTACCCTGCTCCTCTTTGTACTCCATGAACTATAACCTTCTTTGCGCGTTCTTTGCGTCCTTTGCGTCTTTGCGTTTTCGTACTCTCCGCGTGGTCCTTGGCGTCTTGGCGTCTTGGCGTTTCCGTCTCCTTCCATGTTGGTATTGCCCCGACACTCAGAGTTCGCGGGAGCAAAATGCCCCACGTTCTGCAATTGCGCTGTATAATTGCCGTCAATACGCACACCAATATGCGTGCGGGGGCGCTATCACGTGTCCTTAGCCACAAGAGAAAAGGGGGGACTAAACAATGAGGAACACACACAGGTTCTTATCGTACGCGGCGCTGGCTATGCTTGCCGCACCTATGCTGGGGGGTGCCGGGGGAGCTACGGCTACCACGCTCCATGCCCCGGCCCTGGCGGAACCCTTCGCGCACCCTGCGTTCCAGCGCACCTGGGAGCGCACCGATAGGCCGGTGTCGTTCGGGCAGGTGCAGCGCTCCTGGTACTGGGGGCCTAACCCCAACACCGGCGGCCTGCTTGAGGACTACGCCGAGGGCGTCGGGGGCAAGCGCCTCGTGCAATACTTCGACAAGAGCCGCATGGAGATCAATAACCCGGGCGGCAACCAGAACGACCCCTTCTTCGTCACCAACGGCCTGCTCACGGTGGAGCTTATCTCCGGCAAGATGCAGGTGGGCAACCATGCCTACGTCGATCGCACCCCCGCCAACATCCCCCTCGCCTCCGACACGGACGATCCCAACGCCCCCACCTACGTCAGCTTCCAGGGTGTGAGCAACACGACCCTGGGCGACCACCCCGCCGCGAACAGGTCGGGCCAGTTTGCCACGGCCACCATCAACAAGGCCGGGCAGGTGGGCGACGACCCTTCCAGGGCCAACCTCCCGGGCGCTAAGCTCGCCTACTTCGAGGGCACGACCAAGCACAACATCCCGCAGGTCGTGTGGGACTTCCTGAATCTGAGCGGCCCGGTGTACAACCCCTCCAACGGGCAGAACGTCAACGGCCGCCTATCGGACCCGTGGTTCTACACGACGGGGCTGCCTATCTCCGAGGCGTACTGGGCCAAGGTGAAGATAGCCAACCAGCCCAACGTGGACGTGCTGATCCAGGCGTTCGAGCGGCGCGTAGTGACGTACGTGCCCACCGGCCCGGCGGGCTTCCAGGTGCAGATGAGCAACATCGGCCAGCACTACTACGATTGGCGCTACGCCGGTACGCCTCCCCAGCCCACCGTGACGCCTGGCGCTCCCGCGGCGACAGCTACCACCCCCGCCGGGCCGACCGCCACGGCTACCGCGCCCGCCGCGCCAACCGCCACTGCCACAACCCCGGCCGCGCCAACCGCGACCGCCACTGCCACCGCTACCGCAACGCCCCTTCCGCCCCAGCTTTGGACCCACACCGTCAATCTGCTATCCAACCGGACGTACTATCACATAAGGCTGACCGGGCCGGGACAGGTCAAGGCCAGGGCCACCTGGAGCGGCACCCAGGCTGACCTGGCGCTCATCATCAACGGCCCCGGGCAGGTAGGATATTATGCCCGCCAGGACGGCCCCAGTACGCTTGAGGTGAGCTACACCGTGACGCCGGCCGACTTCGCCGCGGGCGATACCTGGCTTGTGACGGTCGGCAGTTTCGGCACCGGCCGCGCCGACGGTAGCATCCAGATCACCTACCCCAGTGGTTCGCCCACCAACCCGTTCCAGGACAATTTTGTAGTGGCCCCGAACACCGGCTCGGACGTCAGCGTGGTCGTCCTGAGGGGGCCTGGCCCCATCGCCGCCCAGGCAAACTGGACGGGCACGCCCAACAACCTGGCGCTGATCATCAACGGCCCAGGGCAGGTAGGGTATTATGCTCGCCAGGACGGCAACAGCCCGTTGAGCGTCAACTACGTGGTCACCCCGGCGGACTTCGCCGCTGGGAGCAACTGGCGCGTGAGTCTGGTGAGCTTCAGCACTGATACGAACACCAGCGGTAACATCCAACTTGCCTTCCCATAATCATGGCCGCCGTGGGCGGGCGGCAGAGGGCAGGGTCTGATAAATACAGGGGCAGTAGCTATCGTACGCTGCTGCCCCTGTCCTCTTTGCTAGCGGTCCCATGTATCTGTATGCACGGTGCGGCAAGTTCTGCCTTGCCTCTATGGCATCTGGCAATTGGGGAAGAAAGTGCCCGCGACAATCTTGGCGGCCTGGCCCCTGGTCACGTTGAGGGCCGGGCGGAAGTAAGCTCCGGGGCAATCCTCGCCGGGATTGCCGCAGGCATAGCCGGAGATGATGCCGTGGGCGTATGCACGCTCGATGTAGAGGTAGAAAGGCGCGTCCTCGGGTACGTCATTGAACGTCTGGCCGCCGGGGGTGTCGCTGAACCCTGCCGTCGAGGTGGCTATCTTGGCTAACTGTCCCCTGGTGAGCCTGGCGCCGGGCCGGTAGTAGTTGCCGGGGCAAGGCTCCTCGTCCTCGCCACACGGGTACCCGCCGATCGTCCCGTGCTCGTGCATTCGCTCGATGTAGAGCCAGAACGGGCTTGAAGGGGGCACGTCCACGAAGCTCTGGCGGCTAGCGGGGATATCCTCCGAATAGCCTGCCGCGTTAGAGATTATCTTCGCCGCCTGCCCCCGGGTAATATCGTCGTTGGGACGGAAGCAGGGAGGGCCCGTCTCAGGACAGTTGGCCGCGTCCGAGTACCCCCCAAGGACGTTTCGGCAAGCCAGGCACATGATGTAGTCGTAGAAGGGCGTACCCGCGCCAGCGTCGGTGAAAGGGCCGGAGTAGCGCAGCATAAGTGGCTGTAGGTGGTCGTTTACTGCGGTCACCCCGGTAGCCCATGCCTCGTAGTTCGACAGGACAGAAACATCAGACAAGGGGTAGAAGTAATAGTACTCGTTCAAGTCGTTGGGCGCTACACTCCACGTACTGCCGTCGTAATGCATGAGAAGCGGGCGCGAGTGGGCAGGGTCATCCTCGTAGGTTACTCCACCTACTGCCCACAGGTCATCAGGCGCAGCGCCATCAATTTGGATTAGAGCGTACCAGGGGGCATCGGGACCTGTGGCGGCAACTTTGGTCCAGGTACTGCCGTCCCAGTGCTCGATCAAGGCCATATTGTCCTCGCGCCCGACCGCCCATACGTCGTTGGCGGCCAGAGCCTTAAGCCCGTTTAACTCGTGCGCGCCTGTGGTGTAGCTGGGATTGGGAACGGCGCTCCAGGTGCTCCCGTCCCAGTGTACGATCAGGGGGGTGACGTAATTCCCCTTCACGTCTCTGTCGTAGCCTACCGCCCACACGTCGTTTGCGGAGATGGCATCAACCGCGCTCAAATGGCTGGAGTCTCCATCCCCGGTAGGGCTATCGAATACCGTCCACTCTTCACCGTCCCAGTGTGCGATGTAAGGTTGCTGGTCCCTGTAACTGACACCGGCAATGCTACCTACCACCCAAACGTCATCGGGCGCGATTGCGGTCACCGCATCCAGCCCGGCCCATGTGCCGGTTACCACAGGCCCAGGCACAATACTCCAATTCGAGCCGTCGTAGTGCAGAATAAGCGGCTGCGTGGTAGTCTCAGGTTCGTTTGCTTTACCTACGGCCCATACGTCGTTAGGTCCGGTCCCATCTATAGAGTCTATCCTGGTATTAGTCCAGGTGAGTGCAGGGGTAGCCACTACGGACCAGGAACTACCGTCCCAGTGCTCCAACAAAGGTGCGTGGCCCGGCCAAGCTCCCGTAAAATAGCCGCCCGCCCAGGTATCATTCGTGGCGAAGGCTTTTACCGAGATCAACCCGGTGTCGTCAGACACGACGTCAGTAGCCTGTACCCGCCATTCGAGAACGCAATCGCTCTGCGGACCCGAGGGGCTTGTTTGGGAGGACACCGGGTGTGGTGCCGAGGCTTCAGAGGCGGCCGGGCTGCGGAGCACCAGGGCTGCGGCAAGGACCGCCAGTAGGAGCATTGCTAAGAGGAGTAAGGATCTTCGAACTTTGCCGTTCAAGACGAGGTGAGATTGCACTATGTATCTCCTTCTGTGCTGCACTCAAGTAGTGGATTGAGGAAGGACTTTTTGTGCTTGGCAGCCTGCCAGCCCCCAGAGTGCATGCTGCGCCCTGGCACGAGGCAGCCGAGCCATATCAGAGATATGCCTGGGGAAGCCGCCAATTGCTTTAGCTGAGTTTACCAGAGTGGTCAGGTAATAGCTAATTTCTGGGGCCGTTGCTCTGAACACCCGCACTAAAAACAGTATTGCCAACTGTAATTTCGTATGTTATACTTCTGCAACTTACCGAGATTCCGGTGGTCAGCATCTACATGAACGACGCACGCAACAGCAGCATAACGGTTTTGGCGGGGCAGGGCTCCTGCTCTGCCGAGTCGCGCGCCTGCGAAACCTGCGCCTGTTACATGTGTATGTCGATGTCCATGTGTATGTGCATGTGTATGCACGACGATGGCCTGACTTCTCGCCGGGACACCCGGTTGGCGCGTAAGTAACACGATGAAGTGACTTAGCACACGCTTAGAGGGGCTGGCCGAACAGGCCAGCCCCTTTTGTTTAATATTATGAGCACGAGGTAGATACATCATGAATGCAGTACAACATGGTACATGGCTTCCCGCGGACGCGGAATTGGAACAATATGGCGAGTTTCTCCTGTCGGGCGACATCACGCCTGAGAGCGCGGTCAAGCTCTCGCAGTCGCTGTTGCGGTTCGCCTACGCACAGCGGGGGGCGGTGCCCAGGCCGCCGGTGGTGCTCACCCTCTTCTCGGTAGGCGGCAGCCTGGATGGCGGCTTCCACATAGCGGCCACGCTCATGCGCTTGCGAGATATGGGCTTCGAGATCCACACGCGCATCCAGGGCGGCGTCTACAGCACGGCCTTCCTCATCGCCCAGTTCGGCACGCACCGGCAGATGGATAGCTCTGCCATGGCCCACATCCACACGATCCAGTTCACCGCCGACAAGCAAGCCGAGACCCTCCTGTTCGAGGACCAGGCCGACCGCGTGGCGAAGCGCAAGCAGATCATGGCCGAGACGCTGGCCCGCCGCAACACGCTAGGCGAGCCGTACAACAAGCCCGGCTACTGGATCGAGCACTTCATGCAGGGGCGCGAGCACCACTTCACCGCTTGGCAGTGCCTCAACATGGGCCTGGTAGACGAGGTGGTGGGCGACATCGACCTGCTCAACCCCAACCCGGTCGTGAACGTCACCGCGATGGAGCTGGTGAGCGAGCACTCAGCGGCGTAGTATGGGGAGAATGTTGGAATCAAACTTGCAGAAACGGTTGCACATAGACGTACCCCGACCAAAGGAGCGTAACTGATGCAACTGAACCTGGACCAAAATGAGGTCGCGGCCCTTATCGACGCACTGAGCCAGTACATCCCGATGCTGCGGGAGGAGATTGGCAGCACGGAGCAGTACGAGTTGAACCAGAGCTTACATGCCCAGGAGGACGCGCTTACCGCTGTACTTACCCGTCTGGGTGGTACCGTGCCTGACGCGAGCACCAGCCTGCCCGACCTGGGTGCCGACAACCCGCCCTGGGGTGGTGGTGACCTGGACCGCTAGGGCAAACCTTTTTCTCTGTGGCATTGTTCAAGCAAGGATGCGTCCCCGCTCCAGGCGAGGGGGACGCACTTCTTGCGTTATCGCCCGGCTGTGTGGCTCGAAACATGCAAATAGCGTCCTGCTATCACGCGCTACACAGAGGTAAAGCATGCCCCCAGAACCCCCCGCCAACCCCTACCTGAGCCTGCCCGCCTTTGACGAGGCGACAGGCGACCTCAACGGCATAGTGGACACCCCCAAGCACAGCCGCAACAAGTACGAGTACGACGGCAAGCTGGGCCTGTTCAAGCTCGGCGGCGTGCTGCCCGCCGGGGCCTACTTCCCCTACGACTTCGGCTACGTGCCTTCCACGCTAGGAGAGGACGGCGACCCTCTCGACGTGCTCATCCTGATGGACGAACCCGCCTTTGTAGGCTGCCTGGTGCCCGCCCGCCTCATCGGGGTGATCGAGGCCGAGCAGACCGAGCGCGACGGCGAAACGGGCCGCAACGACCGCCTCATCGCCGTGGCCGCCAACTCTCACGCCCACAAAGAGGTGCGGTCCCTGGACGACATCCCCGAGACCGTGGTGGACGAGATAGAGCACTTCTTCGTCTCCTACAACGAAGTCAAAGGCAAGCAGTTCAAGCCCCTCGGCAGGTACGGCCCCGACCGCGCCCGGCAGGTGGTGGAGCGAGGCATCCAACAGCGGTTACGGAGCCGCCAGGATTAAGATGAAACCGCAAAGGCGCAAAGAGCGCGAAGGACACGGAAAGACGAAACGTTAGAGACACGCAAAAGGGCCGGGGGTGCATGACGGTCTACCCCGGCCCTTTTGTGTAGAAGACCTACTTGGAGCGTCTTTCAACAGTCTTCTAACTCCTCCGGACGAGGCAAGGCCCGGCGGTCTACCCTCCCAAGAGGTGTGCGTGGAAAATCAGGCAACCACACAAAATAGGCTGGTATCATGTACTCAGGCAACCTGGCTCCGAGGTACTGCCGTAACTCCTCAGATGTGAGCGGCTGCTCTATCTGCGAGCCCTGTCTTGCTTCTGTAAGATAATAAGCTACCAGCCTCCTGTCGCCATGTGTATCCTCACGGGTCATTATTACTACACACTCTCGCACATCGAGGTGCTGTGCTAACGCATGTTCTATCTCCCCCAGCTCGATGCGGTAGCCTCTCAATTTCACCTGCTCCTTAGCCTCTTCCATGTCGTCGTTCATGCTACACAGCCCTTCGCGCTCTTCGCGCCTTTGCGGTTTTATCGGCTATCTTCTCAAAAGACCTTCTTCACGATGCCGAGGATGCCCTGGCCCCAGGGGACGCGGTGGGATACGCCCGAGGCGTTCTTGAAGTCCTCCAGGTGCTCGACGTACCACTTGTAGTTGCGGATGAGGGCGTCCTGGTTGGAGTACTTGGGCTTGTAGCCAAGCACCCGCTCGGCCTTCTCGATGGAGACGAACGAGTCCTTGGAAGCGGTTTCGTACACCCACTTGTAGAGGGGCGACAGGTGCATCGCTTCGAGCAGGCGCAACGTCCAGATCATGGGCGCGGCTGGGAAGCCCAGTATCTTCTTGCCATGCCCGGCGTAGTCGAGCACGGCCTGGTAGTCCTTCTTCATCGTGGTGAAGACCTTGGCCCCCACGTTGAAGGTGTCGTTGACCTTCTCCTCGGGCAGCGTCATGCAGAGGTAGATAGCCTGGCAGAGGTCCTCCACGTCGAGTAGCTGGTAGCGGTTCTTGCCGCTGCCAATCATGGGAAAGTTGTGCCCGGTGTGAGCCCAGTCGTACAGCATGGCGAACACGCCCAGCCGCTCCGGGCCGATGAACGACTTGGGGCGGATGATGGGCACGATGAGGCCCTTCGCCCTGTACTCAAGGCACACCATCTCGGCCTGTATCTTGGCCTGCCCATACGGCCCCACGCCCTCCAGCTTGTCGTTCTCCACGAGCGGGTGGTGGTCGGGGATGCCGTAAACGGCGGTGGAGGAGATCATCACCGCGCGCTGCACCTTGTTGCGCAGGGCCACCTCAAGCACCATGCGGGTGCCTTCGACGTCGGTGGTGTAGATGTCCCTGGGTGAGTAGAGAGGGAGGGCGGCGGCGCAGTGCACCACCTGGTCCACGCCCTGCATGGCGCGCTGTACGTCCTGGTCTTTGCGGATGTCGCCCTTGACGGCGGTGACCTTGTCCACCATGTCGGGGTAGTCGAAGTCGATGAGGTCGAGGGACACGCACTCGTGACCGCGCGCGTGCAGGTAGCGAATAAGGTTGATGCCGAGGAACCCGGCCCCTCCGGTGACTAGTACTTTCATGTGTGGTTGGTTGGTCTCCTTCTGTTGGTCGTGGTAAACGAGCCTTCTGTATTTTTGCTAGACGTAGAGCACAAGATCCTCTATTTCGTCTGCGGTGAATTCGTCGAGAATAACCAGGACCTTTCTAGCAAGCACATAGGGCGAGTGTTGAACGGCCAGGATCATGCCTTTGTGGTGGATGCCTGACTCGTAATATTCCCGCGCCAATGTTTCGTAATCGACTCTGTTATGGCTCAAGAGAACCATAGAGTGAGAAGTCGCGTACGTGAGTTGCTCACGATCCTGCTTGCCCAACTGCTCCGCTTCTCTTGCGGTCACTGCCTTGAAGCCATGCGCGCGAAATAGCTCTGCTACTACAATGGGAACATCCTCATCGAGATAGATTGCAGCGAAAAGACTACTCAACATCCCTGACTGACGGATGGATTAATTCTTTTGGAATACGATTGCGTTCTATATAGTCATTGATCTCCGCCTGGTGGTCGCTGTAATAGCTTAGTGCATCGAAGACTTGAGCGAGAGTCAGGTGGGGCAAGTGAGTGGGAATAACCTCCGGGGCGTCACCTCGACGCCACATTTCCACGATGGCCCTAACAGGGGTCCTAGTGCCCTTGATAATCGGCTCGCCATGCAGAATTTCACTATCTCTCACGATGTATAGATGTTCAGTGGCTTGCATCATCTTGTTTCCCCTCCTGTCCTATAAGCTACTTGTAAACCTATCACCTTGCCTGAGCATGCGGATACATCACGCCCATTCCTCGTTAAGCTCCTTGCGGGTGCGTATCTGCCCCTCGAAGATGACCACGCGCTCCTGGGGGCCTTGCTGCGCCACCGGGCCTTCAGGGTCCACCCAGGGGTCGCCCAGGCGCGCGTTCTCGGCTTCCAGGTTGGCCTCGTCCAGCTTGTCGAACAGCGGGGCGGGCGTGCCGAGCGCCTGGCCTGCGGCTAGCTCCGGCCTGGCCCAACGCTCCTGGTGCACGTCCCCCTCGTAGCCCAGCATCTCGTGTAGCTGTTGCGCCGAGAAGGGCAGGAAGGGCGCGGTCAGTATCTTCAACGCGTTGATAACGGTCAAAGTTACATATAGCGAGGTGCCCGCCCGCTCGCGGTCCACCTTGATGGCCTTCCAGGGCGCGGTATCGTCGAGGTAGCGGTTGGCCTCAGTTGCCAGGCCCATCACCTCGCGTAACGCCTCCTTGAAGCGGCACGCGGCTATGAGGTCGCCCACTCGCTCGAAGGCGGCGGTGGCATTGGCTGTTAGCGCCCGGTCCTGCTCGGTAAGCTCGCCCGGCTGGGGCACCTTGCCCTCGAAGTTGCGCGAGGTGAAGGTGAGCACGCGGTGCACCAGGTTGCCGTACGTGGCTACAAGCTCCTCGTTGTTGCGTCGGTAGAACTCGGCCCATGAGAAGACCGTGTCGCGGGTTTCGGGGGCGTTGCTCGTCATGAAGTAGCGGATGGGGTCGGGCTTGTAGTGGTCAAGATAGTCGGGCAGCCAGGGCACGCCGCCCCCGCCCCGGCTGGAGCTTGCCTTCTCGCCGGTCTCTCCCGTGAGGAACTCGTTGGCGGGCACGTCGTAGGGCAGCGCGAGGCCGCCGTGCCCGAGCAGCATGCTGGGCCAGATGATGGTGTGGAAGGCGATGTTGTCCTTGCCGATGAAATAGTACGACTTGCTCGGCAGCGGCTCGCCTTCCTCTTGCAGCCACCACTCTTTCCAGGCGTCGGGCTGGCCCTTGAGCATCGCCCACTCCATCGTGGCCGACAGGTAGCCCTTCACCGCGTCGAACCACACGTATATGCGCTTGCCGCTGTCCTCGTAGCCCTCTATCGGGATGGGCACGCCCCACTCAAGGTCGCGGGTGTAGGCGCGCGGCCTCAGCCCCTCCCGTATCCAGTTCACCGTGAACCGGAGCACGTTGGACCGCCAGTGCTCCTTCTGCGTGTCGAGCCACTTGAGCAGCGGCTCCTCCACCTTGGGCAGGTCGAGGAAGAAGTGCTCGGTGGGGCGGAACTCAGGCGTCGAGCCGCAGAGCTTACAGCGGATGCCTATGAGGTCACCGGGGTCAAGCGGACGCCCGCAGTTGTCGCATTGGTCGCCACGTGCGTTCGAGTAGTGGCAATGGGGGCACTCGCCCTCGACGTAGCGGTCGGGCAGGAAGCGCAGGTCCACCAGGCAGTAAGGGGCGATGGTGGTGTCCTTGAAGATGTAGCCCTTTTCGTAGAGCGTGAGGAAGAAGTCCTGCACTAGCTTGCGATGGACGGGCGTGGTGGTGTCGGTGAACAGGTCGTAGGTGAAGCCCATGCGGTGCCACAGTTGAGTGTTGAGGCGATGGACGCGCAGGGCCAGCGTTTCAGGGGTGACGCCCTCGCGCTCGGCGGCCACCGTGATGGGCGTGCCGTTCATGTCGCTACCCGACACCATGAGCACGCGGTTGCCTTTCATGCGGTGGTAGCGGGCGAAAATATCCGGCGGCAGGTACGCTCCCGCCACATGGCCCAGGTGGCGCGGGCCGGAAGCGTAGGGCCAGGCTACGCAGACAAGTATCTTTTCGGGAGTGTGTTCGGGCATAGGAGTAGTTGGGAATTACGACTTGTTGGTGTGTTCTTGCTGATTGTCAGGTATGTCGCTGAAAGTGGATTGCCTGACATTATAACAAAAGAGGTAAGTTCGGGCACGCCGGAAGAGAAGCCCCACCATCGGAATGGGTCCCACCTCATGAGGCTCCTTATTTGGATCCGGGGCTGGTTTAGCGTTGAATAGCTACCAGGGCCAGGACAGCAGCACCCAGGCCCCTCCTTTGTCATTCTGAACGAAGTGAAGAATCTCGTCCTCCACCGGGATGTTTCACCTTTCTTGTAGCAGGACACTAGCCTGCCCAGGAGAAAGGTGAGATTTGGGTGCTGGGGGACGAGATTCTTCGCTGCGCTCAGAATGACAAGGACAGGACTGGGTGTTGCTGTCCTACTTTGTCGCGGCTTCGGGGCTGCCGGTCCTATCCACGCGGCGACCGCTGCTCCACAAACGCCAGGGCGCGAGCGATAATAGGCCCGAAGTCGGCAGGGTAGGCATGGCCGGTGCTGGGGATTACCTCAAGCTCGCAGGGGATGCCGCCCTCGTTTAGCATCTCGACGGTGGCTCGTGTGCCTTCAGCCACTCCATCATCGTGCTCGCCCAACAGCATGTAGCCGCGCAGTCCCTTGTTAGCCGCTTGCGCTATCAGGGGCCGCCAGCTCTCCGGTTCGAGCATGAGGCCGCCGCCGGGGCCGAGCAGGATGAAACCAATTGCCGGGATGGTGCTGGTGAGCGCGGCGTGCAGGGCGGTGGCGCCACCAAGCGAGAAACCAGCCACAATCAGCCGGGCCGGGTCGATGTTGTACCGCTCACGGAGCTTGCCAAACTGGGCTGCCACATCGCGCAAGGCTACGTCCTGGTCGTCCCAGACGTACCGGTTGTACGCGGCTACCTGCGAGGAATGCCCGGCGGCCAGCAGCCAGCCTTGCGCCACGATAGGCCGCCAGCCGTCAAGCGCGCTTTGCGCCCGCTCGGTGTTGCCGTGCAGGGCGACGATGGTGGGACACGCCAGCTCCGAGGTGCAGCCCCCCTCCGGCTCAAGCACCAGCGGTTCTCGTGGGGCGCTGGCCTCGACTTGCTTCGCCCGCCCCACCTCAACCAGCCGCTCGAACTCGGGCATGCCTTGCAGCGGCGCATAGGAGGGCGACATCCTGAGCAACTGCTCCCCGTACCACTCTCCCCGGTCGAACGACTCCCGGATGAGGTCGATAGCGTGGTCAGGCCTGCCGGTGCGTGCGGCCATGCAAGAGCGCAGGTAAAGGGTCATGTACGACTCGTCAGGGGCGGTGAATCGGTTGCCCTCCGAGGTGAGCAGGTCGTAAGTCTCGGCGTACTGGCCTTGCTGGTAGAGCCTCATCGCCTCGGTGTTCAACTCGTCAAATGTTTGGAATGGCACTGCGGTACTCCTTTAATGCTAAAAGATGTGCTCCACGAACACATCTCCCTCAATATGGTATTCAGTTGTTCGCGCTTCGGGCGTACCGCGACCTACGCAACGGCAGTGTACCACGCTTCCGCGCGTCGGGCCATACTCCTACAGTAGTATTTATGGGAAGCACAAGAGACGGAACCGCCAAGACGCCAAGGACGCCAAGAGCGCGCCAAGGTTAAGATAAGGGCGTTCTAGCGTGTCAAGGCTACGCGTTTGATGCCCTGGCGAAGCAAGGGGACGTTGAAGTTGATTAGAAGTCCCAGACGCTGACCCGTAGCTCGTAGATAAGAGAGTAGTTGTGCTGTATGAATAGGAGCAAGTGCCTCAACAGCCTTCAACTCGACTATCAGGCAGTCTGCAACCAACAGATCAAGCCTACCTTCCCCTATTTGCTGAGCCTTGTACCAGATTGGAACCTGCGCTTGCCGGACAAACGGAATCTTTCTGAGGCTTAGCTCTACACAGAGCGCCTCTTCATACACAACTTCCAGAAAACCCGGCCCAAGCACCCTGTGCACCTCCAATGCCGCACCAATAGCTCGGCGCGCAATCTGATCCACGGCTTCATCCGGTTCCACACCCCTGCTGTCCCTCAACATAACCACACCTCATTAACCTTGGCGCGCTCTTGGCGTCCTTGGCGTCTTGGCGGCTCCGTCTCTATTAACTTATTCCGAGCGAGTGGCTATTTTGCGACGCGGTTGCGGGGGGATTTTGTGCGGGAGGTGCGGTAGAGGCCGCGCAGGTCGTTGTAGCGGACTTTGAGGATGTCCTTGATCATGCGGAAGGTGTCTTTGAGGGGATTTACTTTGGTGCCCGCCGAGTAGTACCACTGCACCGGCACTTCCTTGACCCGGTAGCCCCACTTGAGCGCGAGGTACAGCACCTCCACGTCGAAGCCCGTGACCATCGCGCCTTTCACGTCGGCCGCGTTATCCCCGTAGAGGTGGAGGCTGTTGAAGAGGGCGCGGGCCGCGTCTTGCCTGAACGCCTTGAAGCCGCACTGCGTGTCCTTGAACTGCGGCAGGGCCACCAGGCGCACGAAGGTGTTGAAGATGCGGCCCATAAGGTGGCGGTAGCCCGGCTCGTCGTACCGCCGCGCACCCGCGCCCTCGCGCGAGCCGATAGCCACCTGGAAGCGGCCTTCGAGGTAAGGCAGCAGCTTCTCGATTTCCTCGATAGGCGCGGAGAAGTCGGCGTCGGAGTAGAGCACGAACCTGCCCCGCGCGGCCAGCATGCCGGTGCGCACCGCGTAGCCCTTGCCCCTGTGCGGGTTCCTTATGGCGCGCAGGTGGGGGTGCTCCTCGCCCATCTGCTCGACAAGGCCGGGGGTGTCGTCGTCCGAGCCGTCGTCCACCACGATCACCTCGTAGGTGTAGGTGCAGCCTTCCAGGTACTGCATCACCTTGTCGAGGCTCGCGGGCAGGCGGCTGGCTTCGTTGTAGGCGGGTATGACTACCGACAGGTAGGGCGCTTCCGTTTCAGAGGGGGAGGCTTCAGGTTGGGGGTGTGCGCTCGGGGCGTGAGGAGTAGCCAAAGAGGTTCGCTTCCTAAATAGGTATGGGCGGCGTGCAGCGGAAAGTATAACATAGCAGGTTACAGGGCGCAATTGAGGGGACGAGTTGTTAGTTGTTAGTTGTTAGTGAAGAGGGCAAATACCATGTTGTAGCTGTCCGGCCCAACCTTTGCGCATTCTTTGCGCATTCTTTGCGTCCTTTGCG
>DASVQO010000477.1:0-15150 GCA_036389075.1 Chloroflexia bacterium
TCACGTGCTACGGTGACGTACTATGGTGCTGACGTTCAACGTTGGGAGCTGTACCATCTTCTTGAGATTCTTCGCTGCGCTCAGAATGACAGGAGCCACCTTCGTTCGCTTATCTCCTTCAGTTTGCAGATAGGCCCTAGCTGCATAGTACCACGATTTTGGTCGAGTTGCGCCCCCAATCGGATGTGTCCATCTCCACAGTGCTGCCCTTGCCCGCCTGCCCGGTAGCGTGCCTATGCCCGTCCGTGGTTATCACCCCCGCCTTCGCAGGAGTGTTGTAGCCGCCCAGCCGAGCACCGCGCCACCTATTGCCGCTAGCGCGACCCATACCAGTATATTATTGCCGCCCTCGTTTGCTCGTGGTGGCACAGCCGTTGTGCTGGCTGTGGCTTCGGGACGAACCGTTGGGGCTTCCGCTGGGGCGGTCGTCGGGGCCGGTGGGGCTGTTGAGGCTGTCGCACTGGGTTGGTCCACCGCTGCCGTCGTGGTGACGGTAGGCTGGTTGGTAGTGGCGCTGGGCGGGGTGGGTTGTAAGGCGGTCGGGGTATAGACCGGCAGGTCGGGCATGATGGTCGGCGTATGGAGGGGGAGCGGCCGGTCGGTCGAGGCGCTCATCTCCTTGTACAGGTCCTGGGCGGTCTTGTTCTGCGGGTCGAGGGAGAGGGCCGCGCTGATCTCGTTGAGGATGCGCGCTATCCACGGGTCGCCTTCCTCGGGGAAGGCTTGCACCGCCAATTGGTCCCACATGAGCGCAGCAAAGTTGGCGTGGAGTTGGGCGTCGTTGGGTTGCAGGCCGATGGCATGCTCGTATGCCTCGTGGCTAAAGGTAGCGAACGGGTCGTCGTCAAAAAGGGGGTAACGGCTCGTGGTCGCGGCCTCGTATGCCTCTGCTAGCTTCACCCAGGTCTGCGCGTCCGTGGGGCTTGCCTCCGTGGCGGCACGGGCTTCGAGGATGGCCTGCCACGTAACAGGCGCAAGTACGGTCACCTCCAGGTTGCTCTCCCTGGTTGGCTCCAGGTCGTCCCAGTGCCAGCGAACAAAGTTGCCGTCGAATTCGCCTCCCGACGTCGTCTGTCCCTCGGTGTAGTGCAGCACATTCTCACTTGTGGCTGTGTACGGCAGGCGAACGCTGATATCCGCCGAGCCAATCGAGTCCTTCCACCCCGCGCCGGTTTCCAGGATGTAAGTGAACTGTTGAGCAGGTGGATTACCCGTACCATCGGTCTTATAGCGCACGCCAATGCTTACTTCCTCCCCTGGAGGGAACGTGACGTCGAAGGTTGCCCAGCGGACTGGCGCTCTGTCCGTGCCCGTGGGATTTTCGGTGGTGATAACACCGGTGGCGACCACCTTTCCATCTACGCTGGCCTGGAAGTCCCGGACCTCGGGGTACTGCCCGAAGCCGCTGCCCTCTCCGCTCGGGTCCGCCAGGGGGAAGCGCACCTGCATCTGCTCGGCTGCATCGCTCGTGTTCAGCATGATGAATTCGCATCTGACCTCGGCTACAGCCCTGTCATCGTTGGCCGATACATCAAGCACTACCTCCTCCGACTGCATCCTGACTTGCGTCGTACCCTCGGCGGGACTGATGTTGCTGCCGGGTGGCTGCCGGGGCGGGGCGACGTCGGCAAGGCCAGTTGTGGCGCTCGCTGCGAAGGCAAAGAGCAGAGCTAAGAGGAGTCCTGCCAGTCGGGCGTTGCGTTCCAGCTTGACGCGACGCGGGTGGGTCGTCATGTTATAGTCTCCGGTCATGGATATTGGAACGTGTCAAATGTGCCGTAAGGTCCGGCTGACGATTTGTGTCATGGGAGGCCGGGTAGCGCCCTGATGGTCACTCGCGCTTCTCCCTGCCAACCAACTCACGCGCTATGATGATGCGCTGGATGTGGCTGGTGCCCTCGTAAATTTGCAGGCCCTTTATGTCGCGGTAATAACGCTCTACCGGGTACTCGTTGGAGTATCCACGGTTGCCGTGGAGCAGCACCGCTTCGGAGGCGGCGCGCACGGCGGCTTCGGTGGCGAACAGCTTGGCGATGGAGGTGGCCCTGGTCGCGGGTAGGCCCCGGTCCTTGGTCCAGGCGGCCTTGTACACCAGCAGGCGGGTGGCCTCCACGTCGGCGGCCATGTCGGCGAGCGCGGCCTGCACCATCTCGAAGTCCGCGATGCGCTGCCCGAACTGCCGCCGCTCCTTCGTGTATGCCACGCACGCGTCGAGGCACGCCTGCCCCACACCCACCGCGCCCGCCGCCACCCCCAGCCTGCCCCGGTCCAGCGCCGACATCGCCACTTTGAAGCCCTGGCCTGGCTCGCCCAACATGGCGGACCGAGGCACCCGGCAGTCACGCATGGTGATACGCACGTGCTCGGAGGCCCTGTGCCCCAGTTCCAACCCCGGCATAGGCTGCCGCTCGAAGCCGGGCGTACCCGTCTCCACCAGGAAGGCGCAGATGCCCCGGTGCCGCGCTTCCCTATCGATACTGGCAAATACGATGGCTACGCTGGCGCTGGCGCCGTTGGTGATCCAGATCTTCTCCCCGTTGAGCAGGTAGCCGTCACCGTCCTCCCGGGCGGTGGACTCCATGCCCGCCACGTCGGACCCCGCGTTCGGCTCGGTGAGGGCGTAGCAGCCTATCCACTCGCCGGAGGCCAGCCTGGGGAGGTAACGCCGCTTCTGCTCCTCCGTGCCCCACTCCTGTATGCAGCCCGCGACCAGCCCCACGTGCACCGTGAGGAAGCCCCTCACCGACGAGTCGGCTCGCCCAAGCTCCTCGCAGATGAGCGCGTAGCCCAGGTAGTCCAGCCCCGCCCCGCCGTACTCCGGCGCGACGATAGCCCCGAGCAAGCCAAGCTCGGCCATGCGCGGCACGAGGTGCAAGGGGAACTCGCCCCGCTCGTCGGCCTCCCGCGCGATGGGCGCTACCTCCTCCCGCGCGAACTCGCGGGCCAGGGCCTGTATACGCTGCTGTTCAGGTGTAAGCTCGAAGTTCATAGACCGGCTGTGCCTCGATTCATAAGGCTTTCCGAAGGTTTGCGCCATACGCTGTTGGACACGAGCAACCAAAGGAGGCCCCTGTCATTCTGAGCGTAGCGAAGAATCTAAGATGCTGGCATGGCCCCTACATTGAACATTAGCACCATAGGATGTAATGTTCAACAGCATCTCCTTGCCAGCTTCTTTAGATTCTTCGCTGCACTCAGAATGACAGGGGGAGAATGCCCCCCACGATCACCACTTTGCACCCACGCGCCGCTGACACCCTTCAGCACGTAAACAGTTGCCCCCGCCGGGACACGACCCACGCATCCAGGTGGCTCTCGGCGCGGTTCCACACCTTAGGCTTAAGCGCACCACCCCAGATGGAGAGGCGGGTTGTGTCCTCCGGCACCTCCAGGACGTGTCGTTCGCCACCTTGTAGCAGGACAATCGCGGACGAATCACGCGTGATACTGGCTTCGATGATCTTCGCGCCCGCCAGCCTGCGAGTTAGATCGTCCCAGTCTTCGGCGCCGCCGAAGTTACTGAACAGAGGGCGTTGGACGTGGTACTGGTTAGGGTGCGCCTCAAGCCAACGGCCGTCGAGCAACAACCACCCGCCCGCTCCCCACAACGTTAGCACCAGCCATTCCCTCGGATAGCGGCCCCGCGCGGCCAACTCTAACCCGAAGAAGCCCGGCCCGCCCATACCGTAGCTGCCCAGTTGCCGCCACCCAATGACCTTTCGCCCCACGATGCGCCGCACGCCCACCCGGCGCAGGCTCTTAGGGCGCGGGCCGCGATTGCGGTGCCTGCGGTCGATCTCCATGCACCTGACGATGTTGCGGCGCTCTTCCGCCCCTTCCACTAGAC
Organism: Chloroflexia bacterium; assembly: GCA_036389075.1. GTDB lineage: Bacteria > Chloroflexota > Chloroflexia > QHBQ01 > JADMIH01 > JADMIH01. The sequence continues at coordinate 3,848 of DASVQO010000477.1, forward strand.
CCACGGCCAGCGCTCGCCCCCCAACACCGCTATCCCCTCTATCTCCACCAGCGCCTCGTCGTTGTAAAAGCGGGAGATTTCCAGTAGCGCGGTGGCCGGGTAATATTTGCCGAAGAATTCCTTGTGCACCCCGCCCAGCTCCTTGAGGTGGGCCTTGTAGTCGTCGCGGTCGCGCACGAAGATGGTCAGCCTGGCGATGTCCGTCATCGTGCCCCCCGCCTCCTCGACCACCGCCTTGAGGTTGCTCAACACCTGCCTGTACTGCCCTACCACATCGCCCGGCGCTACGATTTGACCCTCCTGGCCGATAGCTGTCTGGCCCGCGAGGAAGAGCAGCCGTCCGCCGGTGGTGAGAATACCGTGGCTGAAGCCGACGGGTTGCACCAGGGTTTCGGGGTTGACGATGTTGTGGTTGGGTGTTTGGGGTTCGCCCTGCCCCGGCGCGGGGGCTTCAATTGGCTGCTGTCTTGCGTTACTGCGGATTTCGCGGAGGGCAGTATATACCTTCTCCGGGTCTATGCCCGCCTCGTCCAGGATGCGGCCACTGGCCCCGCCACGCTCGTTGACCAAGGCGAGAAACAGGTGCTCGGTAGAGATAAAGCCGTCTCCAAGCCCGTCGGCCTCCTCCACTGCACCCTGCAACAAGCGGTTAGCGCGGAGGCTAATATAGCCTGTAGTCACGCCCTGCGCCAATGCGAAGCCCCGCATGTTATCGAGGGCGCTCTCCAGGCGGCGGGTCATCATCTGTACGTCACCACCCAGTCTCGAGATTATGACGGCGGGGAGAGAGTTTCGCTGCTGAAGCAGGGCCAGAAACATATGCTCCAAATCGAGCTGCGTATGCTGCCTGGCGAACATAATCTGCTGCGCCTTCTGCAACGCCTCCTGCGCCCTCTCTGTAAACCTGCTCATCATAGCCTCACACCCCACTCCCATACACAAATTCTAAATTCTAAATTCTAAATTCTAATTTTACTTACCTCCCCCCGAATTGCGGCTTCTCCTTGCGCTGGAACGCCTCGTAGAAGCGGCGGTGGTCGTCGCCCATGAGCATGAGGGCCTGGGCCTGGGCCTCCGCTTCGAGAGCTGATACTAGGTCCATGTTCCACTCGTTGTTGAGCATCCGCTTGGTCATGGCGAGCGCCTGCGTGGGGCCATTGGCGAGGCGGCGGGCCAGTTCCAGGGCGGTGGGCATCAGTTCTTCGTGGGGCACGAGGCGGTTGACGAGGCCATAGCGGTCGGCGGTGGCGGCGTCAATCGTGTCGCCCAGCATGAGCAGTTCCGTGGCACGGCCCATGCCCACCACGCGGGGCAGCAGGTAGCCGGACCCCATGTCCACCCCCGCCAGCCCCACCCGCGAAAAGAGGAAGGCGAAGCGCGTGCGGTCGGAGGCCACGCGCAGGTCGGAGGCGAGGGCTATCACGGCCCCGGCCCCGGCGGTCATGCCGTTGAGCGCCGCGATAATCGGCTTGTCCAGCAGGCGCATGTTTTGCACCACCGCCCCCGTCATGCGCGTGAAAGCCAGGTGGTCCTTCACGTCCCCCTCCAGCAGCGCGCCTATGATCTTGTGCACGTCGCCGCCGGAGCAGAAGGCGTCCCCCGCCCCCGTGACGACAAGCGCCTTCACCGCGTCGTCGTAGCGCAGGTCCTCCAGCAAATCACGGAACTCGGCGTACACCTCGAACGTGAGGGCGTTGAGCACCTCCGGCCGGTTGAAGGTGAGCACGGCCACACCATTGTCGCCAACTTCGTAGAGAAATTGGAAATTGGAGTCGCGGATTTGGGATTTTGGCTTGAAGTCCAATGCTGGCTCCTTGTAGCTGGCTCAACTTCTCCTGCGGAGCTTTAATTCCTTGCCCCGCTGCCGGGCCCATACCATAGTCCCAAGCAAGAAAACAAGCATAGGCAGCGAAAGCCACCCCGATAGCGACGGGAAGTACCTGCGAATTATGCCGCCCAGCATGATGGGTATGCCGCTCACTAGCCACGGCCAAATATCTTCAAGACTCCGGTTGAGGACCGCTCTCCTGGTGCCTGACAATGTGCCTCGTTTGTCTTGAATTACTGTAAAGGCACCAGCAGCAAGCACACTGCAAGCCAGGAGACCGCACACCAGTGATATCCAGGTGTCGGGTACAGCCAGGGTAGCTAACGCCATCACGCTCAGGCTTATGAGCATGAACCGCAACAGGTTCGTCCTTAGTTCGCTGGAGCTATCCAAAACTAACCGCCTTAGCTAACCACGCCTTACGACATTACCCCGCCCCCGTCTATGTTGATAGCCTGCCCCGTGATTCCTTTGCTCATCTCGCCCGCCAGGTAGACGGCCAGGGCGGCGATTTCCTCGGGGTCGATGAGGCGGTGCTGGGGACTGGTCTTTTCCAGCGCCTCGCGGGCCTGCTGCTCGTCCAGGCCGGTGCGCGCCATGATGTTGGCGATGCTCTCCCCCGTCATGGGCGTGTCCACGAAGCCGGGGCAGATGGCGTTCACCGTGATGTTGTGCGGCATTAGCTCCACTGCCAGCGCGCGGGTCAGGCCGAGCACCCCGTGCTTGGCGGCGGTGTAAGCGGCCACGTAGCGCGCCCCCACTCGCGCCGCCGTAGACGCGATGTTGATGATGCGGCCCCAACGTGCCTCTATCAAGGCGGGAGTGAAAGCTTTGGTCACATAGTATACGCTGGTCAGGTTGGCGCGCAACATCTCGTGCCACAATTCGTCCGGATGGCCTACGAACTTGTGGCTCCCGGCGTGGCCCGCGTTGTTCACCAGCACCTCCAACCCACTCCACTCCTCCAATACCTTCCGCGACATGGCCTCCACCTGCTGCGGGTCGGTCACGTCGCAGGGCGCTACGAGCACGCGGCGGCCCATCGCCTCTATCTCGACGGCGACCGGCTGGAGGTCGGCGGCGGTGCGGGCGGTGAGGGCCACGTCGGCCCCGGCGCGTGCCAGTGCGAGAGCGATGCTACGGCCAATGCCCCGCCCCGAGCCGGTGACTATGGCCCGCTTGCTCGCGAGGGGTAGATTGTCCGTGTCAGGGGGCATACACATCCTATTGGTCCCGCGCGGATTCTGCCGGCCCTTCCATATTTGCTCTTATGCGGGCCGGGCGTCTGAAGATAAGCAGGGTGGTCCACTGTTGCACGCGCGCCTGGAGACGCCAACCCCACCATATGAGGACCGCTATGATGAAGAACAGCGGAAGGCAGAAGCCTGCTATGCCCAGGTAGTTGCCCGTGGTAGATGCCCGCTCGACCCTGATATCAAGGTTAGCGACGGCGTCCTGGGGGACTCCCGCCTGGAGGAGATATTGCCGCAGGCTAGAGCCCGGCTCCTTCACGCTGGTGACTACCTGTGTATCCTTGCGAGCAGGGTCGCCATAGAAAACGGTCAGCCTGTCGCTGTCTTCCTGGGCGATGATCAAAACCACTCGCCCGGCCTGGACGTCCCGCGCAACGTCGGAGATCGGTATCTCCCGGGCCCTCGACCCCCCGCCGAGAAACGTGAAGAACAGCACGAACACCATGATAAGCCCCACCGCCACGGCAAGCGGCAGGCAGGACCTGGGTAGCCCCAGGCGCTTGCCGGTGGAGGCAGGGGTCAGCGGCACCGGGGAGGCGCTCACCAGGTCCCAGCCTTCCGCTCTGTACTGCTGGATGGCCGTTACCGGGTCGGTTACCTGTACCTCTGTGTATTCCCACTCGGGCGAGCCGCTATTCTGTAGGTTCATGGTAGGACCTCATGCTTTTGTGCCCGGCGTTGAACGGATTTTCCCGGCGGTCTACTCCTGTACCACGCCGAAGTCGGTCACCAGGGCCACCATGCGGCCGTCCTCGTCGAACGCCATGTACGAGGGGTAGAAGCCGTCTCCGAAGCCGGAGGAGAACGAAATCACGTTCGCACCCGTATCGTCGTCGGCTACGAAGTTGGTCCAGGTCCAGGTATTGACGTAGTTATCCCGCGAGTCGTCCAGCAGCCTGTCTACCAGGTCTTCGTCCTGGGCGAGCTTGCGCGCGGCTACCTCGTCCATGAAGCTGCCCGTGCCCGCGTCCACCGGGTAGCCGAACACCTCTCCCTCGCCCAGGTCGGCCAGGCCCTTGCCCGGCCAGGTAGCCAGCTCCCAGCGCACGGGCCGCCCCTCACCGAGGCTGAGCATGGCGTAGGCCACTCTCTGGTCGCCGTTTTCCTCGACGTGGGCGATGCTCAGCACCACCGGGTAGCTACCCGGCTCCACCTCCACGTCGAACGGCAGCACGCCCTCGTACACGGTGAAGGGATCGCAACCCACCACCTTGCCCGAGGTCACAACCAGGTGGCCGAGTTCCCTGCGCTCCAGGCGCACCCGCCAGATATCTTCCTGGACGGGTACTTCCACCACACGCCCGTCCTCAAACGCCCCTGACAGGTCGGGTGTAATCAGTTCCATATCGCCTCCCCCCTGTTACGCCCTCCCGCGTGACAAGTCAACGCCCGCGCTCCTGGTTGCGGTTGAGGGTCATAATGAAGGCCATTATGGAGCCTGGCAGCCAGAACATGATCGTTAGCAGCAGCACAAAAAGCATCGCACCGCAGCCCCTGGCGCGGACCCCACTGGCAAGCGGGGGAAGAAATATGCAGAACAAAGCGTCAACGCAGCCCATAACGTGCCTCCTTATCTCACCGCCCTCACACCCCATTCTACCCTATATCGTAGAGGAGTCGAAGCTCACTTGATAATGACACAGTGTGATATGGGCACCCAAGCCCCCCTATGTCATTTCGAACGCAGTGAGAAATCTCGGCCTTCACCTGGATGTGGCTCTTTTCTCATGAGACACTGTAGCTTGTTATGGTAGGAAAGTTGATACTTCGGTGCTGGAGGACGAGATTTCTCACTGCGTTCGAAATGACATCGGGGGGCCTGGTTGCTACACAAGGATCTGTCCAGAACGGGGTTGCTGTTCCTGAGCGCAGGGAAGGCTGACGGAGGCGAGGCTTACATCCCCACGTTCGACAGTTTCGCTTGTGAGACGACTTCTCCTCATATCTCCATCAGGCACAAATCGGCCTTGCCCGCCGCAAGGACCGTGTTCGCCTCGTTGCTGGTGGTGAGGTAGCCGCCCACCAGCGTCGGCACGCCTGCCTCGTTGCGGATGCGGTCAGCCAGGGGGGTGAGGAAGCCCCTGGCGTAGGGTGGCTCGGCTTCGGGTGTGGTCTGCCCCGCGTGGACCTGCACCAGGTCGCAGCCGCCCGCCTTGAGCATGCGCGCCAACTCTATCGCATCCTCCACCTCCAGCCCGCCCTTCACGTAATCGGTGGCCGTAACCACAACGGACAGCGGCCTATCTACCCATACGCTCCGCACCGCGCCAAGCACCTCAAGCGGGTAGCGCGCGCGATTTTCCGGGCTCCCGCCGTACTCATCCTCGCGCCGGTTGGTGAGCGGCGACAGGAAGCTGGCGAGCAGGTAGCCGTGGGCGAAGTCGAGTTGCAGCAGGTCGAAGCTCGCCTCGTGCGCTATGCGGGCCGACATGACAAAATCGTCGCGCACGCGGTCCATGTCGGCCCGGTCCATCTCCCTGGGCACCTGGCCGGTGGGTGTGTAGGGGCTGGGCGAGGCCGAGATGAGAGGCCAGTTACCCTCCTTGAGCGGCCTGTCCAGCCCCTCCGACCTGGGGCGGGTGGAGCCTCGCCGCCCGGCGTGCCCCAGCCTCACGCCAATGCGGGCACCCTGGCTGGCGTGCACCTTCTCGACTGCCTCCGACCAAGCCCTGCCCTGCAACTCGCTATACATGCCAACGTCGGCGGGCGTGACACGTCCCTCCGGCGACACAGCGCACGTACCCGCCAGCATCAACCCCGCGCCCCCTTCCGCACACTCCACCAGCCGGGCTATATAGCCATCTCCCGGCGTTCCAGCTCTGTCACCTCCCGGTATAGGCGACATCACAACCCGGTTCCGCAGGCAGGTTGTCCCCAACTGAAGCGGCGCGAACATGGGCGGGGGCGCGACCCCGGCCTCCCCACGCCCGTGCATCCACCTGTCAACCATGTCGCCAAAGCGGGCATCGCGGAAGTGCAGGTCGTCGTAGGTGATGCGACCGCTGCGCGTGAGCAGTTGGAAGGCAAAGGGTACCGGGTCGAGCACGAGGTATCGCTTCAACGTCTCAAAGTAGATCTGGCTTTCGTGCGCGGCCCGCTGGAACGTCTCCACCACGGGCTTGCGCTCCAACTCGTACTCGTCGAGCGCCTTTCTGATATCGGGGTGCTGCTCGAGCGCGTTCGCCAGGGCAATCGCGTCCTCCATCGCCAGCTTCGTGCCCGACCCGATGGAGAAGTGGGCCGTGTGCGCCGCGTCACCCAGAAGCACTATATTTTGGATTTTGGATTTTAGATTTTGGATTGTTGTATGCCAATGCTTTGTTTTGAGAGTGGTGAAGCTGATCCACCTGGAGTTGTTGGATAGCAGGTAGGCGCCGTGCAGGTCGTCGTTTAGCAGGCGCTGGCAGAAGGCGAGGCTTTCTTCCTCGGTGGCCCGGTCGAGTCCGGCCCGTTGCCAGGTGTCTTGGGCGCACTCTACGATGAAGGTGCTCGACGTGCCGCTGTAGGGGTAGGCGTGTACCTGGAACAGGCCGTGCTCGGTCTCGTGGAAGATGAAGGTGAAGGCATCCAGCACCTTGTCCCCCCCCAGCCAGATGTACCGCGCCCGCCCCATCTCCGTGCGCGGCTTGAACTCGCCCTCGTACTGCCTGCGCGCCAAACTGTTGATGCCATCCGCCGCTACCAGCAGGTCGTAGCTGCCATCCAACTCCGCCAGGTCGTGAATCTCGCGCCCGAAGACCATGTTCACGCCTAGCTCGGCGCACCGCTCCTGCAAGATGTTGAGCAGCAGCTTGCGCGAGATGCTGGCGATTACGTGCCCGCCGCAACGGACCGTCTCGCCCCGGTAGCGCACGTCTATAGCGTCCCAGATGACGAAGTTCTCGGTAATCCGCTCGTAGGTCTTGTAATCGGCGCGCTGGAAGGAGGCGAGCGTGCGGTCCGAGAAGACCACCCCCCAGCCGTAGGTCACGTCCGCCGGGTTGCGCTCGATCACCGTGATGGCACAAGACGGGTCTGCTTTTTTGGCGAGCAGAGCAAAGTACAGCCCGGCGGGACCGGCACCCAGGACCCTGATGGATTTTGGATTTTGGGTTTTGGATTTTGGATTTTGGGTCACTGGGACCTCTGATGCCGGTTCAGGCGGTTACGCGCAGGGTGGTCAGTACGGCAGCTAATTGCTCTAGCTGGGCTATGTCCGGGCTGGCGGGGAAGAGCACCATCTCGTCGCAGCCCGCCTCTTCGTAGCCGCGGAGGAAGCCCGCGATAGCCTGCGGGGTGGTGAGCAGGCCGGCGGCTATCTTCTCAGCGAAGGGGCCGGTGAAGGCGTAGTAGTCGCGCAGGTACGCCATGCCCTGCTCCCTCACCTCGTCGCCCCCGAGCGCGAAGTAGCCCTGGCCCCAGATTTGCGGCTTGCCCGGCCTGCCGGCGTCCGACCAGGCGGAGCGGGCCTTGTCGGCGGCGCGTGCGAAGGCCCTGGGCGGCCCCCCACCGTGTACGTAGCCATCGGTGTAGCGGGCCATGCGTGAGTACACCACGTCGCTGGTGCCCCCCACCAGCACGGGAGGTCCGCCCGGCCGCCCCGACGATGGGCCACGCGCCTCCTCCCAAAGCGTCCGCAGGACCGCCAACTGCTCGGCCAGCCGCCTGCCCCTGGTGCGGTAGTCCACCTCGGCCGCCTCGTAGTCCTCCTGCCGCGCCCCCACCGCCAGGCCGAGCACGAACCGCCCACCCGAAAGCGCGTCGATGGAGGCCGCCATCTTGGCGAGAATGGGCGTGTTGTAGAGGGGGCCGACGACGATAGTGGTCGCCAGCAGCACGCGGCTGGTGACGGCGGCAGCGGCGGCGAGTGGGGTGAAGGGGTCGTAGCTGTCGTAGGTGAGGCGGTCGAGCACGCCCAGGCTGGAAAATGGCCCCTCGTCGGCCATGCGCGCCCATTCGATTACCAGCTTACCGTCCGCGCCCGGCAGGGTAGTGGGCAGACCAACGCCGACTCGCATGTGTCCCTCTTCTTGGTTTGGAAGTTAGTGCGTATCTGCAAACTGTACGGTACATGCGAACCAGGGTGGCCGTTGTCATTCTGAGCGTAGCGAAGAATCTAAGAAGCTGGCATAGTCCCTACGTTGAACCTCAGCACTGTAACCACATGCTACGTGATGTTCAACAGCCTCCCTGTACTACCTTCTTGAGATTCTTCGCTACGCTCAGAATGACAGAGGGCGATTTCGTCCTGCCAGTGCGCCACTTTGCAGATAGGCCCTAAAATTTCGGCTTTCCGATTAAGCAGGTTTCCAACAAATACAAAATTCTAAATCCTAAACATTTCGGAAGTATGCCACAAACCACGCTGCCGCTCAAGGGCTTGTGTTATATTTTTCGCATGAGCGATGCACCGTCTTACCTGCACCAACGAGAGTATGACATACGCTGCGAGTGGGGCCTGGAGGGGGTACGCACTCTGGCCCCTATCAGCGATGTAGTCGTCATCGTGGACGTACTGTCGTTCTGCACCTGCGTGGACATCGTGGCGAGCAATGGGGCCTCGGTCTATCCCTACCGCTTTCGCGACGAGACGGCCCAGGCGTACGCCGACTCGCTGGGAGCGGAGCTTGCCCGCCCGTATCGCACCACGGATGGCTATTCGCTCTCGCCCGCCTCGCTGGTGGCAGTCCCGGAGGGCACGCGCCTGGTGCTGCCCTCGCCCAACGGCGCGACCCTCACCCTCGCCACTGGCGGCGTGCCTACCTTCGCCGGGTGCCTCCGCAACGCACGTGCCGTAGCCGAGGCCGCCAGGAAGGTGGGCAGGCATATCAGCGTCATCCCAGCGGGCGAGCGCTGGCCCGGCGACACTCTCCGCCCCGCCATTGAAGACCTTATCGGCGCGGGCGCGGTCATTTCCCACCTTGTCGGCGAGCTTGGCGGCAACCCTTCACCCGAAGCCGAAGCTGCGGCGGCTGTGTACGCCCACTTCTGGGACCAACTGGAATGGGCTATAGAGACGTGCGGTTCGGGCAAGGAATTGGTGAGCAGGGGCTTCCCGGACGATGTCGCCCTTGCGGCTGACCTCAACGCGAGCGAGTGCGCCCCCAGGCTGGTAGACGGGGCTTACGTTCGCTGGACACCCTGAGCGCCGTTAACAACAAAGGAGTGGCTTGTGTGCCACCCCTAACTCAAGCTTTATCTCGGCGCGTCCTTGGCGTCTTCGCGTTTAGAAAAGTCCTATCACTCTGTACCCGCCCCGCTCGTCTCCGTAGTAGTGGCCCCGGCACCGCGCCGAGCGCTTCTTGCCACCCTGCGCACGCGGGGAGTCATGCCCTCTGCATCGGCATCGGCATCCGCATCCACAGCGACGGTTTCAGCGCGGCCTTGTGTCGCCACCGTGGCCCCGTGAGGTAGGTTCGTGGCCGACAGGGGCACCTTGCTGTTGGGGCTGTGGCGCACGGCGATCATGACTAGGCCGAACAGGATTGCCGCGATGGAGAAGAGTTGAGGGGCCTTGAACCCGCTCACTATCGCGCTATCCACGCGCAGTTCCTCTATCGCGTAGCGTCCTACCGAGTAGAAGATGAGGTACACCCAGAAAACGTCGCCCTCGCGCAGCCGTATGCGCCGCTGCCTGCCGAGCCATATCAGTAGCCCGAAGTTCATCAGGTTCCAGATCATCTCGTAGGCGAAGGTCGGGTGGAAGCGCAGGTCGGAGCTTGGGGAGAAACCGGCGTTCGGCCCGGCCACCTCTGCCTGGCGGCGCACATCTATCGGTATGCCCCACGGCAGGTCGGTGGGAGCCCCGAACGCCTCCTGGTTGAAGAAGTTGCCCCAGCGCCCTATCGCCTGCCCCAACGCCAGCCCCGGCGCGATCATGTCCACCCACTTGAAGAAGCGCAGCTTGTACCGCCGGCAGTAGATTACGACCGCCAGCGCGCCGCCGATGATCGTGCCCTGGATGCTGAGGCCGCCTTGCTGGATCGCGAATACCTCCCAGAAGTCGTTGAACCGCCGGTTGCCCGCCTCCGACACCACCCAGCCGATACGTGCCCCCAGGATGCCCGCAATCAGCACCCACGGGAACAACTGCCACACGTGGTCGGTGTCCTCCCCACGCCTGCGAGCCTCGATGTAGACCACGTAAGACGCCGCGAGCACCCCCAGCATGATCATAATGCCGTACCAGTGCACAGGTATCCCAAACACCGTAAAAGCCACTCTATCGGGCATAATCCCTCCCCTTCGGTGAATTTTTAATTTTTAATTTTTAATTCTTAATTGGCTTGTTCGCCACGGCGGTCTTGAGGATGGAAGTCAGCAGGCGGACCATCTCCTCGCTTTGTTCTAGTTCCTTACTTACGTCCAGTTTGGTAAGCTCTGATGCTTGTAGAAGGCGAAGCCAGTAGTGCGTCTCTCTGGCTTCTTTGGACGCGATTGTCATCTTGGCGATGAAATCGCTTCGACTCTGCCCCGCCAGAGCCTCCTCTATATTAGCACCTATACTCGTCCCACACCGCAACAACTGCCGCGAAAGCACATATTCCCGTTCATCTCGAAGCTTGCAGTAAAGAGAGATAACATCTAGCGCAAACCGAAAAGCCTTCTGCTGCACAAGATTCTCTCCCACAGCACCCTCCTAATTAAGAATTAAGAATTAAAAATTAAGAATTATTCCTGCCCCGTGTCTCGCGTCACTTCGTATACGCCTCTAACCGTGCTGAGGCGGCCCATTACGTGGTATAGCTGGTCTACGCCTGTTACGTCCAGGGTCATGATGATTGTGCTGGTGGCTACGCTGGGGGTCTTGTTGGTGTGGATGCTGATGAGGTTCACCTTCTCGTCGGCCAGCACGGTGGTCACGTCTCGGAGCAGGCCCACGCGGTCGAGCGCCTGGATGCGCACACCCGCAGGGTACTTGGTCAGCCCCTTGGCACCCCACGACACGCGCACCAGCCGCCCCGTGTCCTGCACCGTTTGCAGGTTCGGGCAGTCGGCGCGGTGCACCGTGATGCCCCGGAGCTTGGTCGTGTAGCCGATAATCTCGTCACCGGGCATCGGCTTGCAGCAGCGGCCCAGGGTGGTGAGTATGCCCCCTATATCGCTCACCGACATGGTGGTGGGCACGGTGGGCAGGGTGGCGCTCGTCGGCACGCTCACCGGCAGGGCGTCGGTGCTCTGCAACAGTTCCTCCTGGCGGAACTCGCCCAGCTTGGACGTGATGTTCTGGGGCGTTATGTCGG
>DASVQO010000478.1:0-14556 GCA_036389075.1 Chloroflexia bacterium
CAGGTTTTTCATGCCTGCGTCGCGTATGATTACCTCAAGCTTTACCTCGGGAGTGCAACTCGGCGCACGCTGGCAAATAGCTGCCACAGAGGGGTCAGGCTTCTCTTTGAGAGCACCGAGTAGCAGGCAGCCAACCTTGTCATTTTTCTCGCAATACTGTAGCAACTCCCTGGAGAAGACCGTCAGGTTCGGCTTGCTCAGGAGTTCCGAGTTGATGCCCAACTCGTAGGCCAACGTCTCTACCTGCTCCATGTCGTAATGAGACGTAAAGTAGTCCAGGAGGGTTGTGCGATCGGTCCCGCTTAGTTGCTGCATAGCATGACACCCTTTACCTTATGCGAAAGCTTTAGCCCAATTCCTAAAGCATCTATTTAATAGCTGCATTGCTGTCTTCTGCCACCGGGGACGTTTCAGCACGCAATTTCTCCGGCGCCTTCTCAGAGAGAACAAAGCCTCGCAACAGGACCGCATCCCCTACTTCAAGCCCGGCTGTAAGCTCCGCTCGTTTATTCAGTACGTCAGACGAAAGCTGGCCTTCAGAAGTGTACTCGTGTACTACGCCCGTCGTCTCCGCTTGCGGCATGTTCAGGTAGCCTGGTAGTCGCCCATAGTCGCGCGCCGTTTGTACTGCACGTACGCCATTCACAAGATTCATATTCATCACAGGTGTCTCGCAAGCCTCAGAAAGAGAGGTTAGGCCGGTCCACTCGTACGGCGTCCGTTAAGTAATGCAGGTAACCGTAACCGTCCAGGTACCGAATGAGGTTCTGTACGATGCCGGGCAGCGTGCCGCCTCCTACCATATCAAGGCTTACCCTGATCTGGCGTTGCTCACCCGCGTCAACTATTGCCTGTTCTATATCGGCACAAAGGATTTCAAGCTCTGCTTTAGAATAGACACTCACAATGCCGTTGCGTAGCCGGGTGATGTTCACCTCTTGCCCCGCCTTAGGGCTACGGGCCTCGCGTGTGGGTGACGCTCCTGCCGTTCCTGTCCCTGCCGTTCCTGCCGCCCCTGCCCCTGTCGTTCCTGCTGCTGCTGTTCCTGCCGGTAGTTCTGTTTCGCTGGTAGACGGAGGCGTGGGCGGGTGCGCGACTGCAATGCTCTCGTCCCTGGGGAAGAGCTTTGCGAGGCCAATCTGTTCCAGATCCCCACCCATGTACAGTACGGGCGCTCCCCAGTCCCTGTCCACAATGCCGCCCCCCCAGAAGATAGCATTGCGCCCCTGCATGACGGCGCTCTCTATATCCCCACCCTCCGCCAGTACATGGTAGAAATTCCTGCTAAATTGGATGACGTTGGCATCAGCCACCTTGTATTGCATCGCCACTACCGCGGGCACTCCCGCGCGCAACAGGGCAGCGGCAATTCCACTCCACGGATTGGTGCCATCCGCCTGGCCCGCTTCACACGCCCCGAAGAAAGCCAGACGCACTCCTCTATTGCGAAAACCCTGCACAAAGACATCGGCGGCTATCTTACGTGGAGCACCCGCATCGTCCAGTAGTATGAGCACGCCTTGCCCTACCCTTGTGCCGCGTACTTCGCCAAGCTCTGTAGCTTCGAACCCACCGTGCCCCGAGAAGTGAAATATATCGGTCCCTGCACTCAGAACATCCAGTAGCGTCTGCGCCGTCGCATCAGTACGAAATACTTTGTCTACCCTTGCTACCGGGTTTAGAGCCTCGGCTATCTTCTGCTGCTCTACGTCTAGTTGGAGGCTTGGGTACTCGGCGGTCGCGGGGTCGGAAAATAGGCACACAAGCTTAACGTTACGTTGCCCGATAGGCTCGAAGTCCGGTGGACCCGCGCCAACGATACTTCTGACGATTGACGTTTGGTTATCAAGTGCCAGGAAGCCGTCCACCAGTTTCTGGTCGGCGGGAGTGTCGGGGCGTGGCACGTAGGCATACTCCCAGGGCAGTGCCGCGAGTTGCTCGCTGTCGAACCTTAACTCCACGCGTAAGCCCTGGCCCGAGCGCAGGCGCTCCCTGCTTCTAGCCAGGTGATCGCGCGCCGTCGCAGGGAAGAGCAAGCTGCCCAGTTGTTCCCCAAGAGCTAGTATTTGAGACTCGTTCAGCGTACCCGCCGCCAGTTTCCGCACGTCTCCTCGCAGACCAGACGGTATTTGCACTGTTTCCGGCGGCGTGCGGGTTCCAACCAGCGAACGCTCCACGCGCACGCTGAACCGTTCGCCGCCATCGCGCACGTAATCAAATGCTTCCAGCACAAAGCTGCGGTACCCCGTAACCATCTATCCTCCTCAGGCTCCTTCATAGGCCGTAAGTAATTTCAGCCATTTGTGGTCCCTGGCGTACTCAAGCTCCTGATAAAATGGAGAGATATCCGTGAACGTGGGTATATAGATAGATACACCCTTACACCGGTCTACCCTTGGGCCCCGGTGAGACTCGGCAATAACGAAATTCCCCGCGCCGCGTTTCAATGCCCTTTGCACCGCTTTGGCGGCCTTCTTTATGTCCGCGTCCTTGAGGTTAGCTAACTCCTCGCAGAAGCACGATATATCCCATAGGGTCCTGTCGTAGAAATACGTGGACTTGCGAAGGGCAGACCACATGTCGTCCGCAGCGGCAGGCATCTTCTCGATCAGGGCTTCGGCCAGCACATCCAGGGAGGTTGCCAGGCGGTCCACCTGCGAAGGATCGAGCGCCGTCTGAGTCACGTCACCGGCATAGCCCCTGTCCTTGTAAGACTGTATGTAGGCCTCGACTATATGCGCCGCCAGTTCCTCGGTGGGCAGTTCGAAGTTGTCTACGAGCCTCTTTAGCACCTGCTCGTAGGGCCACCCCGCGTTCGGCTCAACTTCCTCGGAGGCCACGATGTAACGCACGTAAGGACGTACCTGGTATGCAACCTCAACATTGCTCATCAGGCACGCGTCCATCCCCAGGAGGTCCAGGGGCTTGCCGATTCTTGCCTGGACCTTCGCAAGCACCTCTCCCAGCTCAATCGTGTCCAGGGAGTGCCCGGTGCCATCGTCTGAACAGATGGCGCGTTCGGCGGGCGAGGGCACGCTGAAGATGCGTTGGAGCGTGGTGCGAAAGAAGGCCCTGGCTAACGGGGTCGCCGCCCGCTGAGTAGCTTCCTTGACGTTGTAGTTCGGGGTGCCCTGCGCCTTTGCAATCGCATCTATCTCGCTGGGCACCCAGCCACCCCCGTGGTTCCACAACACAAGCGCGTAACGCTCCGCCGGGTATGCCTTCACAGCCCACTCCACAAAACCAAGAAGGACCTCAGGGCTGCCCGAGTCGGTGGGTCCCAGGTCCTCGATCGTTTCGTTGGCTCCGCCCTTCTGTATGTGGAACCTTTTCGTTCCCTGGGAACGCGCGTTGTCAAACTGGGCTACCACGTTCACCTGCGAGGTGGAGCCAACGGCTCGCATCTCCTCCAGGTCCGTTTCACCCGCCTCGGCCAGGTTGTTATCACCGGCCAGGTAAACCATGAAAGTCCACTCTGCGCGCTTTGCCTTGGCTGCCATGTGCCACCTCCCAGGATGCTTACCCGTTGTTGCCAACCTCAAGCACTGATCTGGCCGCATTAGCCAGCGCCAGCGAGCTAAGGTAATCCGCCGGATTGTGACCCTTCATCAGGTTGGTAATCGTAGGCGACCGCATCCGGCCCGTATCGAGGTCTTCCACCTGGCGTCCATCCTCCGATTTGTATAGAGGCGCGAGCAACCGTACAGAAGCGACCAGGTCTTCCTGGTTGTAGACATTGATCCAGCGGGGTAGCTTTGGCGGGAACGGGGCGCTTCGTCTGCCTCCAACCGTCGATATGATAGCGCGCATACCCAATGGTGAGCCGAAACTTATGTATGCCCGTACCGGCAGCTCCGGGTAGCGCATCAGCATATCGTAACAGACTATAGTGCCCATACTGTGCGCAAGCAATAACACTTCGCCTTTGGCGGCCTCTACTTTCCCCCTGACACGGTCTATTGTGAGACCGCGCAGTGTCTCGTTGCTCAGGTATTCCCCTGTGTCGGCTGCCAACGACTGAAGCAATGCCGCACCAGCGATGCCAGGCGCAAACCTATCAAGGGTCGCAAGTAACTGGGTAAGGCCACTCCAAAAACCCCTGTTCCCGGGGGCAAGCGCTATTTTCTCCAAAAGCCCGGCGTTACGCAGTATGTCTTCCGCTATGCTCACGCCTATCAGGTCAGCCTCCGCCGCCGCCGATCTGAAGGCTCTCGTTCCTTTGCGGGCTTCCCATTCTTTCCGACGATCGGGCCTCCACAGGTCTCCATAAAAGCCGAAGCTGAAAGGGACCTGGTCGTAGTACGCAGCTCCGGCGCTTTTCAGCCCGAACTGGAAGGCCTTCTTGAATTCATCTTCCATGACCAGTTCATTGCCGAAGGGGTTATCCCGGCCATGGGTAGCTACCACGTGTAACATGCGCTTTATCCCCCGCACTAAGCCTGCCCGCTGCTGGACGGCTGTGGAGCACCTCGAACGCTAAATTCATCCCGAAGCTTGGAAGGCCGTAGAATAGCCGGGGATACACGCTTATTCTATATGTCCTCGCTCGTCGAGTCAATACATAATCGCCAAATCTTGCATACCAACTATAGGTAAGTGGGAAGGGCAATGGAGACCTGTGGGCTGTTCAGCAGAACCTGAGTGGAATGTATATGCGCCGCTGGACCTGACATGTCTGATCCGTAAGAGTGCATGAAGTTCGCAGATACATTGAAATGCTTATGGTTGCAATACTGTTCCAACTGCGCGACTTCGCGCCAACCCAGGCTATAGCGGGCATGGTGGTACAAGATATTGCAGTATTCGCAACTCGACAATAATAAGGCCAAACTACTCGTTAGCCAAGTAGTTTGGCCTTATTTCTGCCCTCGGTGTCCTGTTAAGGCGTACGTGCGTACTCTAGTGTTTCACAGTTGGGGAAGAATGTATTAGCTACAATCTTGGCGGCCTGCCCCCTGGTGACCGTGTTGCCCGGCCGGAAGTAGGGCCTGCTCTGCCCGTCGCAAGGTCCACTCCGAGGGTCCGCGGTGCCACAGGGGTAACCGCCCATGACGTACCTGCCGGTCAACCTCATGATCCACTCGTAGAACTGGCTGCCCTCCCCTTCAGCCGGCACATCGGCGTAGTGCTGCCCGCTCACTGCTTCCGAGAAGCCCGCGGCGTTAGATACTATCTTGGCTAACTGCCCCCTGGTTGCATGCTCGTTCGGCTTGAACAGGCCGGGGTTCTCGGGGGTGCACTCATCCCCGCCGCCCGGCCTTGTCGGGCACGGGTAGCCCCCAACTATGCCTCTGTTAGTCAGGCGATTGATGTAAGCATAGAAGGGGCTGCCGGGCGGCACGTCAGAATAGACCTGGTCGCCCGGGTCTTCGTTGAAGTCTGCCGCGTTACTCACAATCTTGGCTATCTGTCCCCGGGTAATGGGGTCACCCTCCCGGAAGGTGCCGTCAGAGTAGCCCGTAACGATGCCCCGGCAAGCCAGGCACTGCACGTAGCTGTAGAAGGTGGAGCTGCCAGGGTGCTCGTCGCTGAAGCTCACACTGCACGCTGTGCCCGTAGGAGTGGCAGTCGCCATGCTCGTAGGCGTGTTGGTTGCAGTGGAGGTGGGCGGCAGGTCGCCACCGGCTATCTTAGCCACGAAGCCATCATATCCGCCACCATAAGCGGCCTGCAATGGGTTGGCCGTGGGGAAGTTGGCCGACTGCGTATCGCCTGTGAGGTAAGCGTTGCCCGCCGCGTCCACGGCTATCCCGTTGCCGTTGTCGTCCATGTCGCCGCCCAGGTAGGTGGAATGGACGAGGGCTGAGCCTTCGGCGTTCAGCTCAGTCGCAAAGACATCGCTGCCGCCTGCGTTATCGTCCTGTATTGAGTTGACCGTGGGGAAATTGGTGGATTGGGTATAGCCGGTAGCGTGGGCGTTGCCCGCCGCGTCCACGGCTATCCCATTGCCGGCATCGGAGCTGCTGCCGCCCAGGTAGGTAGAGTAGACCAGGGCGGAGCCTTCCGCGTTCAGCTTGCTCACGAACGCGTCGCTACCACCGGCGTTAGCGGCCTGAATGGCGTTGGCCGTGGGGAAATCGGTGGACTGGCTCATGCCCGTGACGTAGGCGCTGCCCGCCGCGTCCACCGCTATCCCGTTGCATTCATCAAAGCTGCTGCCGCCCAGGTAGGTGGAGTAGACGAGGGCTGACCCTTTGGCGTTCAGCTTGCTCGCAAATGCGTCTCGATCACCCGCATTATTGGCCTGAATGGCGTTAAGGGTCGGGAAGTTGGTAGAGGCTGTGGAGCCTGTGACGTAGGCGTTGCCCCCTGTGTCTATGGCTATGCCGTTGCCTTCATCAAAGCCACTGCCGCCCAGGTAGGTGGAGTAGACAAAGGCTGAGCCTGCCGCGTTCAGCTTGCTCACGACCGCATCCCTGCCACCCCCGTTAGCGGCCTGAATAGCGTTGGCCGTGGGAAAGTCGGTCGATTCGGTACTACCCGCGATGTAGACGTTGCCCGCCCCGTCCACCTCTAGCCTGCTGCCGGTATCAAAGCCGCTGCCGCCCAGGTAGGTAGAGTAGACGAGGGCCGAGCCTTCCGCGTTCAGCCGGCTCACAAACACGTCGCCATTGCCGGCGTTAGTAGCCTGAATGGGGTTAAGAGTGGGGAAGTCGGTCGAAGTCGTATCTCCTGTGACATAGACGTTGCCCGAGCCATCAACCGCGATCCCGTAGCCACGCTCGAAGTTGCTGCCGCCCAGGTAGGTAGAGTAGACGAAACCTGAGCCTTCGGCGTTCAGCTTGATCACAAACACGTCGCCACTGCCCGCGTTAGTGGCTTGAATAGCATTGGCCGTAGGGAAGTTGGTCGATTCCGTGACCCCTGTGACGTAGGCGTTGCCCGCCGCGTCCACGGCGATGTCGTAGCCCATCTCAAAGGCCGTGCCTCCGAGGTAGGTGGAGTAGGTGAGGGTTGGGTCGAGCACCAGCGGCCGGGTGGGATCGTAGTTTCCAAGCGCGAAGCCTACAGTGCCATCTGGATGGAGCAGGTAGCTCACCGCCACAGGGTCCCTCTGCCCGCCGCTCGCCTGCCAGGCGATAGGCGCAGCTTCGGTTACTACCATGCCACCTACCGCCACTACAAGGTTGCCCTGGGGGTCGAGGCTCACCCCGTTGGCCCCCTCGTAGCCCCACCGGATGGAACTCGGGTCGGCCCCGGCGGCCACAGTATACGTGCCCTTCAGCCGCGCACCGGTCCCGTTGTAGCTGAGGTCTACGCCCCGGTACAAGCCCTGGTATGTTAGAGTCCTGTAAGTAGGTATACCGGTGTGCCAACCCGCGGGGTCGCTGCCGAGCAGATAATTCACACGCCCGGCCAGGTCATCAGTGGCGACTATGCGTACCGCGGAGTCGGTGCCCCGGAACTGCACCCGAAGCACACCAGGAGCACCGGACGCCTGGGAGGTAGTGGCCGCCAGGGGAGCCGCGAGGCCAGGTATGCGCCCGGTATCGCGGTGCGAGCCTTCCGCTGTGGGAGCAAACAGGCTCAGTACTACCTCGGATGGCGCAAAAAAGAGCGCGCCGCCGGGTATGTGGGCCATGAAGCGAACGGACCGGTCCGTTTGGCCGGCATTAGGCTCAAACGCGATAGGGAGCCTGGCGAGGCCGGCGGCGTTCGGAGGGGCTACCGCAGGCGACGGGACGGAGGTCGTGGAGAGTGTGGAGAGGGCGAACGGTACGCCGGTACCAAGTACGAGTGCGATGAATGCCAGTACGAGTATGCTTCGCTTGCCCTTGAACCCTGCCGCGACAGCCGCGAAACTCCGTGGTTGGTTACGGTTGGTCTCCATGCCGGTCCTCCTTGGTCGTCCTGGTAGGCTAAGGTCGTCTGCCAGTTAGATAGAAGCAATCAGCTACTAACTCTGGCGTCGCGACCTCGCGTGACTTTTGGCCCTTACGCTGCCGAATCCGCGCCCGTGGGTGTTATCTCAGGCAAAGGCTTGGCAGGTGCCGGCCGGTATTAAGGTGTAATGCAGATGGGGAGGAACGTGCCTCACTGCTTGCAATGCCCGCTTGAGTTGAAGCTGTATCGTTCGTTGTGCCTCTGGCTACTTGAACTCTATCAAGGAGATATTGGCACAACGCCTGGAGGTTTACCTGGACCCTGCTGCACTTGACGCTAAGGGCAACTGACGGATGCAGGTGCAGGTGCAACAACTCCTGTCTATAGTACTACATGTAAGGGAGTTGTTGCCCGTGCCAGTGCCGGGAGGTGCCAGCCCTCCGACCACAGTCTCACGCAGGACAAGCCTTGCTCGTCATATAGCCAGGCTTCTCGATTCATGTCTCAGCTCAAGTATTCCCAGCCTGTCCGCCGTAC
Organism: Chloroflexia bacterium; assembly: GCA_036389075.1. Lineage (GTDB taxonomy): Bacteria > Chloroflexota > Chloroflexia > QHBQ01 > JADMIH01 > JADMIH01. The sequence goes on from DASVQO010000478.1 coordinate 8,362, forward strand.
TAGCCACCACCGAACAGCGCCTTGCGGTAGGTGGTAGACTTCGCGACGACCTGGTAGCCCATGCTTTCGTAGAGACGTAGGGCACCGCTGGGGTTCTCGGTGTCCACGCCCAGGGCGGTCTGTGACATGCCGAGGTCTTTGTGCAGTTGCATGCTGCGGGCGAGGAGCGCACGAGCCAGGCCCAGCCTCCGCCAGGGGCGGCGCACGGAAATCGTCTCCGTATAGCCTAGCTTGCGGCCCTTGAGGGCGTTGTACTCGTGGTTGATGAAGTTGAAGATGGAGCCAGCCACCTCGTCGCCGTCCCAGGCCACCACCCACAAGTCGGGTTGGAAGAAGGGGTGGGTGGTGAAGGTGGCGAAGTCCTCCTCGGCGGTCTCGGTGGCGCCCCAGTGGTCGCGAAATGCCTCCCCGGAAGCGTCCCAGATGGCGCGGTAGTGCTCGGGTAGGGCGGGGCGTATTTCCAGGCCGGGCGGCATTGGTACGTCGGGTATGTGGTCGAGGTCGGGCGTCTCCATGTAGTAGCTGTAGCGCACAGGTTCGTAGCCCTCGTCCGCGAGCAGCTTCTCCAGTTCGTGAGCGTTGCCGTCCGCGAATGTGCTGGCATAAGCCTCGCCTTCGCCCGTGCCTCCCGCCTCGATCTCTCGCGCCCGACCCTCAGCCCAGCGGACGAGGGCGCGGCCGATGCCCTTCTCGCGCCATTGGGGGAGAACAAAGCTAAGGTGCCAGTAGACGCGCGACCCGGTAAGCTCGCGCTCCCAGAAGGTACGAACGTAGGCCACCGTCTCACCGTTTACCTCGGCAATCAGCACGTCCCTGTGCGGGTCGTGGTTGTGGGTGCTGCCGTAGACCTGCCTGATGGTGTCCAGGGTATGCAGGTCGTGCTCCAGTCCGTCGGCCACTTTGCTGCCGTTGTTCACGGTGAGGATGCCGGGGTAGTCTGCATCGCCCCGAAAATGGCGGAAGGACAGGCCGGGCACGTCGGGGGCATCGGGGAGCAAGACTGGCCCCGTGGTGGTTGCCTGCGGCGCGTCCTCGGTGCCGTGGGTGCTGTTTGTATTCGCAGGGGTATCTGGGTTGGTAGCCACTCTCTATTCCTCCAGTGTGAGTGCCTCATACGGGCAGTTTGAGAATTCGCAGGGCCAAAGAACATGAAAAGGGTAGTCAAAAGCCATCTCAAGAACAAGATAGTCTAACACCAACGGTCAAAGGTGCGCCCACGTCATTTCGAACGCAGTGAGAAATCTCGTCCCTCACCCTGGTGTCCCTCTTTTCTTGGCGAACACCGAGTCATGGCAGGAGGAAAGGGGCTACGTGGGTGATGGAGGACGAGATTCTTCGCTACGCTCAGAATGACAAGGGCTACTTTGGGTGCTCGTATTTGGACTGTCATTATTGAGGTAGCGTCCGGCCAATGGCCGGTGGTTTGCAGGATCAAAGGCTCTCGAACTTTAGCACGACCCTGGTGTTCAAGAAGGCATTCAGCCGCTCTGCCTCGGCTTCAATGGCCTCGTGGGTTGAAGCCGCCGGTGATGCGAACATGCGGACCCTGACGGTTGTTTGCGAGGGCCGGACCTCGTAGTCCCAGACGCCTTCCATACGCCCGTCTACGAGTACCACAGCCGAGACCCAACCCTGCGGACGAAAGACCCGGCTCTTGTACGCCCTGGGTAGTATCGGCTCGATGTCGCGCCCAAGGCCCAGCGTGTAGGCGTCGAACAACGGCAGCAATCGCACAACTTCCTGTGCTTCTCCCTGCGCCTCAAGCTTTTGCATCGGCTCGACAGTCGCACGCAGGGAGAACGCCTGCCAACCCTCTACATCGACCGTTTCCAGTTCGTCCTCTATCGACCGGAAGAGCTTCTTAGCAGGGACGATACCGGCGGAGCCGTCCCACCAGCGGGCGAAGTCCTCCGGTGTAGCGGGGCCGTAAGCACGAAGGTAACGGCGGGCCGTCTCTTGCAAAGCCGCGTAAGGCTCGGCGGGCTGCCGGTCTTGCTTCGCGTTCGGGCCAAGCCACAGGTGTGGATTGACGAACGTGACGTTGCGGCCCTGGTTCGGCCCAAAACAGAGGTCGCCCCGCCAAGCCGAGGGCTTCCACAGCGAGCCCCAGCTTGAGGCTAGCAATAGCTTCTCCAACTCGGGGACGCCGGTATGCTTCGCCACTGCGCTTGCCAGTTGCTCGCGCGTGAGCGGCTCGCTACTCAGGACCTGCGGGACGGCGGCCATGAACGCCTTGTACTGCGCCTCTGAGATGCCGTAGTACGTGAAATATTTCAACCAGTCGCGGATCTCATCCGCGCTGCGAGCAGCCACGTACAAGGGCAAATCGGCGGCGCGCATCAGGTGCAGTGTGCCTCGCATCGCCCAGGTCTTGACGAGCGTGCGGTCCTGCCAAAGCGCGGATTGCACGTCCTCCCGCGTAAGCCCGTCCACGCGCGCCCACAAAGCCAGCTCGGCTGCTGACAGCACTTGCGCCTGTATGCCGCCGGTGCGCGTCACGGCCTCCAGGAAGTCCTTGCGCTTCAAACGCGGCGAGAGGGCATGTTGTGACAGACGCCAGGCGTTAACCTGCTGCCAAGTCAATGAGGCCATAGCCACGCGCTTGTCCCTTCTTGCAGGAGGGTGTCCGTCTGTAGCACCTAATAGATGTAAGGCTTCAACACGTCGCGCGAGATGAGGAAGCCGCGCTTGACGAGGTCCTCGGTGCCCTCAAAGGCGCGGTCCTCGTGCTCGATGCTGATTACGTAGTCGTAGCCTACGGCGTACAGGGCGCTGATGAACTGGTCCCACCTGATTTCGCCCAGGCCGGGCAGGCGGGGTACCTCCCAACCCATGCCCGCCGACAGCACGCCGCGCTGGTACAGGCCCTCGCGGTCGATGCGCATGTCCTTGGCGTGCACGTGCAGGATACGGCTGCCGAACTCGTACACCACGCGCGTGTAGTCGATCATCTGCCAGACGAGGTGCGAGGGGTCGAGGTTGAGGCCGAAGCCGGGGTCGGGGATGATCTCCCACATGCGCCGCCAGATGGCGGGGGTGGTCGCCAGGTTATTGCCGCCGGGCCACTCGTCGTTGGAGAAGATCATCGGGCAGTTCTCTATCGCGATCTTGACCCCGTGATCGCTGGCGAAACTGACGATGGGCGGCCAGACCTTCTCGAACTCGCCAAAATTGTCCTCCACCGTCCTGTGCTGGTCGCGTCCCACGAAGGTGCCCACGATGGGTACCTTCAGCATCTCGGCGGCCTCGATTACCCGCTTGAGGTGATCTATCACCGTGGCCCTGTGCTCCAGGTCGGGATGCAGGGGGTTGGGGTAGTAGGCGAGCGAGGAGATTTGCAGGCCGTGGCGGTCCATCAGGTCCAGGATGTCGCGGGCCTTGGAGGGTGTAAGTTCGGTCACGTCTATGTGCGTGACCCCGGCGTAGCGTCGGGAGGCTTTGCTCTGCGGCCAGCAGGCGATCTCCAGCATCTGGAAGCCGTTACCGGCGGCCCAACCCGCCAGTTGGTCCAGCGGCTTGTCGGGGAAGGCGGCGGTCAGCAGTCCTAGTTTCATGGTGCTCCTCTCAGTTGGTATTATTCGCCTATCTCGCTAAGGTTCACCCAGCGGCCTTCCTGCGCGCTTTGCCAGACCGCCTCGTCCACCCTCAGCGCCCTGTGCCCGTCCTCGAACGTGGGGAAGTCGGGAGGCGCATGGAAGTCGCCCGCGTCCAGGTAGCGGTACACGACCTGGTAGAGGCTCTTGAAAGTGTCGGGGAAGCCCTCGGCGTGCCCGCCCGGATAGAAGGCGAACTGCCGCGCTTCGGGCGAGAGCAGGGCGGGGTCTTTCAGCAGCACTTCGTTGGGGCGGTCCCTGTGCCCTATCCATAGCTCGTTCGGGCGCTCGCCATCCCACGCCACAGCCGACCGCGCCCCGCCTATCTCGTAGTACATGCGGTTCTTGCGGCCCGCGCTCACCTGCGACACGGTCATTACGCCGCGCGCCCCGCTGTCGTAACGGAACAACACGCTCGCGTAGTCCTCGGTGTAGATTGGCTGCTCCTCGTACTCGACCGGCGTCTGGGCTTTGTTGGTGAACGTCTCTACCGCGCGTTTCGGCTTCTGCCGGGTGGTCAGGAACGTCCCGAAGTCCGCAAACACCGACTCGATGCGCAGGCCCGTGATGTAGGTGGTCAGGTCGATCCAGTGGGAGCCGATGTCGGCTATGGCGCGGGTGTTGCCGCTGAACTCCGGTTGGAGCCGCCAGTTCCAGTCGGTGGGCAGCAGCAGCCAGTCCTGCAAGTAGGAGCCCTGCACCATGTAGACGTCGCCCAACTCGCCACTCCGCACGAGCGTGCGGGCGTGCTGGGACAGCGGGTAGTATCGCGTCATGAAGTTGACCGCGTTGACCAGCCCAGTTTCTTTGGCCAGCCGCACCAACTCCCGCGACTCGTTGGAGTCCATCGCCAGGGGCTTCTCGCAGACGACGTGCTTACCCGCGAGGAGGGCGGCCCTTGCATGGGGGAAGTGCAGGTGGTTGGGCGAGGTGATGTGCACCACGTCGATGTTGGAGCGGTCGAGCATCTCGTCAACCGAGCCGTAGGACTCCGCGATGTGGAGTTGCCTGGCCTTCTCGGCCGTGCGCTCGGCGTTGTTCCCGGCCAGGGCCACCACTTCGATGCCCAGGCGGCGCAACGCCTCGACGTGCACGGGGCCGATGAAGCCGGTGCCGATAACGCCCACTCGCCAGGTTGTATCTGTCACGCCGTTACCCTCCTGGTGTTTTCGATGACGAACAGGTGGTCCAGGGCCAGGTGAATCGCGCCGGTGGTGCCGGCTTCCGCGCCCATAGGTGAGTAGCTGATGACAAGCTCGCGGGTCGCCAGGGCGGTGGAGCGGCGCAGCACCTCCTGGCGGATGGAGGCGAGCAGTTGGTTGCCGATGTTGGCTACCCCGCCGCCAATCAGGATCAGGCTGGGGTTGAAGAAGTTCACCAGGCCCGCCAGCACGTCGCCAATCATCTGGCCGCTGCTCTGAATGATCTCGATCGCGGTGCGGTCCCCTTCTCGCGCGGCGGCACCCACGTCCTCGGCCCGCAATTTGCCCCCGCTCGCGTCCAGTTTCCTTTTGAGGATGGCGCTCGACCCATTGCGAGCGGCCTCGGCTGCTCTATCCGCAATCGCGGGGCCAGCGGCCAGGACTTCCAGGCAGCCAATGTTGCCGCAGTGGCACACAGGGCCTCCCCTGTCCACCGAGATGTGCCCGATGTCGCCAGCGCTCCCTGCGCTGCCCCGGTGCACCAGGCCGTGGCAGATGATGCCCGCGCCTATGCCCGTGCCGATTTTGACGAAGATGAAATTGTCTATGCCTTTGCCCGCGCCCGCCCTTAGCTCGCCCAGGGCCATCATGTTTACGTCGTTGTCCACCGACACAAAGGCGTTCGGAAAGAGGTCGCGGAAGAAGCCCCGTATCGGGTAGTTGCCCCAGGCGGGCATGAGGGGAGGGGCCACGAGCACGCCCCTGGCGAAGTCCACCGGGCCGGGCACGCCCACGCCCACGCCGAGCACTTGCTCGGGCCGCAGACCCTCCACGCGAAGCATGTCGAGCAGGCGGCGCTTGACCTCGCCCAGCAGCACAGCGGGTTCCACGCGTACGTCGGCGGGGCCACGGTCGCGCGACAGCACCTCGGAGTTCAGGTCCGCGAGCGCCAGGTCCATGCTCGTGGCGCCGAAATCAAGGCCGATCACGTAGCCGAGCCGGTTGTTGAGCCTCAGCAGTTGCGGGCGTCGGCCGCCCTGCGAGTCGCCTTCGCCCATCTCCACCAACACGCCCCGGTCGATCATCCTGTTGACGACGCTCGTGACCTTGGGGCGCGACCAGTTGGTGATGCGCGAGATGTCGGTGCGCGAGACGGCGGCCTGCCTGCGCAATGCATCGAGGACCTGCGCTTCGTGCTGGCTAACTTGCAACGATGGGGCCACCTTGTTGGTCGTCTTGGAGGTCATTGAAGGTCACCTGGGATTTCTGCTGTCACAGCCAGAGCTCCCTGATTCTGCTCTGGCCGGGAGCTATTCACCACACCCGCGAACTTACTTCATGAATTTACCTAAGTATGTACATTTTATCGCTAACTGTGGTAATATTCTTTCAACTTGTGTGGCGGTTAGTTGCGGGCACAGTATAAGTCATATAGGCCGGTGTGGCAATAGGTCAAGATG
>DASVQO010000479.1:0-4779 GCA_036389075.1 Chloroflexia bacterium
GGGGTGCGCGGATTGATCTCCGCCGCATGAGGAGAACGTGACGCTCCGGCTGCCACTTACTTATAATATCCCCATGCCAAACGATACCGCACAACAAGACACCGTCGCCCCCGGCCAACAGCCGCCCCTCACCGAGCGCGAGGACATACAGGAGATGGCAGCCGCACTGGAAGCCCTGCTCTTCATCGCGCCCGAGCCGGTGCCCGCGCACGACCTTCGCAAGGCGTTGCAGGTGCGGCAGCCGACGTTGGAGCGGGTGATAGAGTTCCTGGGGAAGACCCTCTCCGAGGGGAAGCGAGGGGTGCGGCTCCAGCGGCACAACGACATGCTCCGGCTGGTCACGGCCCCTGAAGCGGCGCTTTACATCGAAAAGCTGAAGGGCGCGCAGGCCACCCAGAGGCTTTCGGACGCCGCGCTCGAAACGCTGGCCCTCATCGCCTACACGCAGCCCACGACCCGACCCCAGATAGAGGCAATACGGGGCGTGGACTGTAGCGGAGTGGTGAACACCCTCATGCAGCGCGGCCTGGTGGTGGAGGTGGGCAGGCTCGATACCGTGGGCCACCCCATCCTCTACGGCACGACGCTCGCCTTCTTGCAACACTTCGGGCTGGAGAGGCCGGACCAGCTACCTTCGGTGACGGGCCTGCCGTTGCGGCGCGAGGAAAACGCGAACGGGGCAGATAGAGGAGAAGCGCAGGAAGCGACCGCTACGCCAGATCGTAGTTCTGAGCCACCTGGTCCATCAGAGCAGCGTCCGTCTGAGGGAGAGGCCCCGTCGTCTTGAGGGCGTTCTCCACGTGCCAGTCGGACACGGAGCGGCGGCGCTCCTCCCACTTGACGAGCTCATCCTGGAGGCCGCGGCCTATGACTGAGTCGTCCTTCACCTCGTCCACTTCCATCTCGACGATAGCCATCGACAGCGGCATGCCGTCCAGGCTTTCGGTGAGCACCCTGGCGCGGCCCCTGATGCCCAGCGTCATCGCCCCACCCACGAGGGAAATCATCACGTGCTCGTTGTTGAGGATGTTGCGGTAGGTGTTGACCTCGCGGGAGATCGCCAAGCGTATCACGGAGGGGTTGAGCGCCACGACCCAGGACACGGGGCACGTATCGGGGCGGCCCTGCTCGTCAACCGTGGCGAGCACCACCAACCGGCCCACTTGCAGGTACTTCATCGCCCGGTCAGGTAAACGGTTGCCAAGTATCAGGCTCATGTGGGGCCTCCCTGGGGGATTTTAGATTTTAGATTTTAGATTGAATAATTATCCAACAAATCCAAAATCTAAAATCTAAAATCATGTTCCGACCATCGTCCTGTTGCCGCTTCTAAGCTCCGCCACGCAGGCTGTCAGTACGTCGAGGGCGTATTCTATGTCCTCCGGAGAGTTGTCGATGCCGACCGTGAGGCGCAGGCTGCCCTGGGCCAGTTCTCTCGGTATGCCGAGGGCGCGGAGCACGTGGCTCGGCTCGGTGGAACCGGAGGCGCAGGCCGCCCCACTCGAGGCCCCTATGCCGCGCATGTCCAGCTTGAGCAGCATCGTCTCGCCCTCGACACCCTCTATGCAGAAGTTGGCGTTGTTGGGCAGGCGCTCAGTGGGGTGCCCCATCTGGTGCACGTCCGGCACCTTCTGCAAGATTCCTGCCACAAGGCGGTCGCGCAGCCCCTTTACGTAAGATACCTCGCTCGCCAGGTTCTGGTGCGTCCTCGTCAGCGCGGCCCCAAGCCCCACGATGCCGGGCACGTTCTCGGTGGAGGCCCGCCGCCGCGCCTCCTGAGAGCCGCCGTGCTGTATCGACAGGATGGGCGTGTTGGCCTTGATGTAGAGCACACCCACGCCCTTCGGCCCGTAGAACTTGTGGGCCGACAGGGAAAGCAGGTCCGTGCCCAACTTCGCCACGTCAACGTCCAGGTAAGCCCCGGCCTGCACCGCGTCGGTGTGGAACAGGGCGCCGTGCTCGTGCGCGATAGCCGCGATCTCCGCGACGGGCTGTAGCGTGCCGATCTCGTTGTTGGCCGCCATGACGCTCACCAGCACCGTATCGGGGCGCATGGCCCGGGCTACGGCCTCGGGGGACACCCGCCCGAACTGGTCCACCGGCAGCACCGTCACCTCGAAGCCGTGCTTCTCCAGGTCTTCGGCGGAATGCAGTATGGCGTGGTGCTCGATAGCCGAGGTGATGATGTGGCCCGGCCCCTCAGTAGGCGGCTTGTTGGGAAAGAGGCCGCGCCGGTAGGCCCAGGCCACGCCCTTCATCGCGAAATTGTCCGACTCGGTGCCACCCGAAGTGAAGACCACCTCTCGCGGGCGGCAGCCGAGCACGGAGGCCACCTGGCGGCGCGCGCCTTCCAGCCCCTGGTGCGCCGCCCTGCCCCAGGCGTGCACGCTCGACGGGTTGCCGTACCGCTCGGTGAAATAAGGCAGCATGGCGTCCAGCACGTCGGGGTGGACGCTCGTGGTAGCTGCGTGGTCCAGGTATACGGACCGCTGCGGCAGGCCGTTGCTCGATGTGGTGCCGTTGCTATGGATGTTCATGTTGTTTTCGCTGCTCCTGTATGATTGTCGATCATGTCCCAATTCTTGTTAATCCAGTAGCAAACAAGAGACCATTCATTGTAACAATTATAACACTTCGCGTTATGCTATCGTCTCTTCACCATTAGCTGAGTCCTGTGACACTTTTTGTGACGGTCACAACCGCAAATTGTGAGGTATAAATTGTGAAGTATAATGTAATGTCACAAGCGTAGTACCTAAGAGGAGTCCCACGATACGTACAAGTGCGATTATCGTAGATGGCAAGACCAAAGGGAACAACCATGAAACGGCTTCAATCACGTTACGTAAAAGCCCCTCCGCCGCGACGCCCCCTGAAGATATTCTCCACCGACCCGATGTCGGGACGTACTCTAGGCAATCACGTCACCATCGAGATTGCCAATGAGAAACTCATGGCCGGGCCGCAAGGCCAGCGTGTGGAAGTGATCGACTATGATTCAACACACGATCGTTTCTACCCTGCCGTCGACCTGGATGAGCCTGGGATCTTAATGCAGGGTGGACTTGATTGTACCGAGTCCGATCCGCGCTTTCACCAGCAGATGGTCTACGCTGTGGCTATGAAGACGCTGGAGAATTTCGATCGCGCCCTGGGCCGCCGCGTAGAGTTGCGCCGCGACCCGTATAAGAAGTTGCGAATCATACCGCATGCTTTTCATGCTGCCAACGCTTTCTACGATCGCGACCTGCACGCCGTCCTGTTCGGCTATTTCCGCGCCGACCGGATAGACCCCGGCGCCAACTTTCCTGGCCAGAACGTATTTACGTGCTTGTCTCACGACATCATAGCTCACGAGATGACGCATGCCCTCGTAGACCGCCTGCGCCGGTACTTTATGGAGCCTAGCAACGAGGATGTGCTGGCCTTCCACGAGGGCTTCTCGGACATCGTTGCTCTTATGCAGCATTTCTCATTTCGGGACTTGCTGCGCGAGCGGATACAAACCAGTCGCAGTGACTTGCGAGAGCCAAGCGAGTTGATAGAACTGGCGCGTCAGTTCGGCTACGCAACGGGGGCGGGCAAGGCACTCCGCTCTGCGCTTGATGAAAAGCCGAACCCCAATCTTTACCGCACTGTCACCGAGCCACATGAGCGCGGCTCCATCCTTGTAGCGGCGGTCTTCGACGCATTCTTCACCACCTACCAAAGGCGAATCCGGGATCTGATTCGCATCGCCACAGGCGGCACCGGGCGGCTGCCGGATGGCGACCTACACCCCGACTTGGTCAATCGCATCGCGGACGAGGCATCTAGGTCCGCACAACAGATATTGACGATGTGCATTCGGGCCTTTGATTATCTACCGCCTGTCGACATCACATTCGGTGACTATCTTCGGGCGCTGGTCACTGCTGACTACGAACTCGAGCCATCCGACGATTACGGCAAGCGTAGCGCGCTTATTGACGCCTTTCGCGTCCGCGGCATTTATCCCGCCAACGTCGCCTCCCCGGCAGAGGAGTCGTTGCTTTGGAATACCGTCGACAGTACTTTTCCTAAACTTCCATTGAATACGATGGAGACGCTCAATGATCTTATGTTCCTCGCAGCAGCCTCCAGTCGTTCCGCCGATTCATGGGCTGAACCGGAAAGGCAGATGTCTAGTGCCGCCGAGAAGGAGAGCGACACTACTTATTCGGTCAGTGAGGAAGGTACGGACCGCGACATCAGCAAGGGCATGGCGCAGCAACTTTACGCCTATGCGCAAGCTAATGCGCAAGCGTTGATGCTCGACCCGGCCCGTCCCATCGAGGTGCATGGCTTCCACCCGGCGTTCCGCGTGGGGCAAGACGGACGTTTGCTCATCGAGTTGATCGTACAGTTCGCTCAGCAGGACCGTAAGCAAGACGCCGATCTAGGCGGGATTCCACTTCGCGGGGGCACCACTCTGGTTGCATCAGCAGATGGCACAGTGCGGTACCTTATCGCCAAGCCCTTGCCGACCAGTGTACCGCTCGACACATTGCCGTATGATTTACGAGACGCGCAGCAGGAGGCAAGGGAACGCCTCCAACGCCAGGTCGACTATGTAAGGCTCTGTGATGTTGGAGACGCCAGTTGCGCATACTATGGGGATCAAGAATTTAGAGGCCGGATGAAGACTCGTATGAGGTTATCCGCTCTGCACCAGGGGGCACTAGGATGAGCGATCAAGTCAAAACACGGCGGCGTCGACGGGCAGCGGAAAGCCAGATCACTATTCGCATGTACAACGTC
>DASVQO010000480.1:0-17308 GCA_036389075.1 Chloroflexia bacterium
TCACGTGCTACGGTGACGTACTATGGTGCTGACGTTCAACGTTGGGAGCTGTACCATCTTCTTGAGATTCTTCGCTGCGCTCAGAATGACAGGAGCCACCTTCGTTCGCTTATCTCCTTCAGTTTGCAGATAGGCCCTAGCAATAGAGGATCAAGGGCCATTATAACATACAAGAACTGAGCTCGACCCAAGATACTAAGGCAAATAGTATTAGCCTAAAATGACATTATCAGCGCATATTTGCAACTTTAAAGTCACTGCACGGATCCAGTTCATAGCGTGGGCCCTATTGTATCTGGGAACCCAACGTGCTAAAATCAGAATGGATATAGGTAGAGCATCCTTGCGTAACAAGATCGATGATAGACAGAACGATTTGTTACATTCACCTTCGCTATTTTGGGCTATTTTCAAGAAGGGACTAGTTGATAAGGACCTGAAAAAGGATTAGTAAGCAGGTATCTGGCATGCAGCGTAAACCTAAGCAGCTCAACGGTTTCAACATCTTCTTCGGACGTTATGCCTCTTGGACGGTATCTAACGTCCTGGGAGATGATCGTTCAGCGATTGATGAGGTCCTTGCTCGTTTCCTTGAAACTGGGTTCTTGGAGAACTATCCAGACGGTTACAAGCCAAGAAACCTGATTTATTATGCCTCCCCTTACACACACAATTATGCGGGCAAGATTACAGAGGGAGTTTTGGGGCTAGTCTTGGCTGCTGATGATCCAGCAGATACCCCTAAGAACCTCATGGTGCTTGCAGTACAGGTACCCCTCTCCCCCGAAATTGCGCAACCTGGTTACTATAGTAACTGCCACGTTACAACAGAGATATACCCCGCAGACGGTCATACTCTGATTCCGGTTTCTTACGAGTTCGCCCGAGGCACTGTGCCCGGAAAACGATTAAACTATATTGTCGGTAACAATGGTGAATTCCGTATGCTTCCCCAGTCTGAGGGCATCGTAACAGGGTTCAAGCATATCATATCGGCAGAGTATTCACGATATGGTCTTTGTAACCTTGACTTCGAATTAGCTGTTGGCCATCGACCCGCGCGTCCCGGAGAGGCTGTTGCTTACGATTTTTACACCTCTAAAGAGGAATTTCTGTCTACGTTGCGAAAAGAGGTTAGTGGCCCATTAAGTATGATCGAGCAAGAACTGCACGCAGATAGCGGTATCCTTGCACCTGCCGATTTTGACCCAAGTTCATTTCTGCACAGCATAGCTACCTCGCTGTCTGATATAGCCTATACGGATTTAGTCATCTACAGACAGGAATTAGACTCTAGAATAAATCCCACCCTGAGCAAGAGTAGATTCGGTGAAGATGTCCAAGTTCCCGTGGAAGAATCCTGGCGTAATGAAGAATCGTCGCGAATCTCCCATGCAATAATTCACTATCCAGGTGCTTTGGAGACCATTTTGATGCTTGCAGATAGAGGACAGATCGATTTGAGCGACCCCTTGTTGATAGATATCATTCCCGAAGCAAAGCTTCTGGAGACCCTTACGTCATTAGGTCGCGTCGGATTGCTGGGTATAAGTGGAACTACACTATGGCAGACCGAGCTATGCCAGACAATTGTAGCAAAGCTCCGAAGCTACTTGTAAAGGGCGAGAAATTGCGAGATTGTAGCAGCAGTTACAACTATGACATCTGAGAGAAGGGTGGGCTTGCTGAGGACCACCCTTTCTTCTTTTAAATCTGGTCTTGAGGAAGCGCACCTATGTGGCACAGGTAGTCTGTTTCTTCCAGACGAACCTATGCTTGCATTATGGCGAAACCTTGACAATGTAGTTGTCAAGTTGTAAAATATGAACATCTGTTAGCACTCGTGACAAGAGAGTGCTAGGCAGGCACGAAACTTGCAGCTTTTGCCCGCTTAGAGAGCTCAAGCAGCCGGTGAGCAGCATGGAACAATCCCACGACTACAACATATCCGACCGACAGCGCCACATACTCTCCATCATCATCGAGGAGTACGTGTCACACGCGCGCCCGGTGGCCTCGGAGCAGATCGTAAGCGGCTACCAGTTAAACGTGTCGTCAGCTACGGTTCGCAACGACATGGCGGAGCTTGAGCGGGTGGGCCTCATCGTGCAGCCGCACACCAGCGCGGGCAGGGTGCCCTCCGAGCGGGGCTACCGCTACTTCGTGGAGAACCTGATGCACCCCAAGGCGCTGCCGCAGGACGAGCAGCGCAAGATACGGCACCAGTTCCACCAGGTGGAGATGGAAGCCGACGAGTGGGTGCGCCTGGCTACCTCCATTCTCTCCCGCACCGTGCACAGCGCCGCCCTGGCGACCGCCCCCCGTAGCACCGCCGTCCGCCTCAAGCACTTCGAGCTGCTGGCTATATCCGAGAGCCGCATCATGCTCGTGCTGGTGGGGCACGACGGCACGGTCGCCCAGCAAATGCTCCATGTGGATGAGGAGTGGACTCAGGAGGAGCTGAGCGCGCTCGCCGGCCACCTGAACGCCGCCCTCTCCGGCAAGACCTCGCAGGAGATCGACTCCTGGGTCAACCAGCCCGACAACCTGCACAGCATCCTGACGATTGCCCCCAGCGTGCTCGTGACCCTCTCCGGCATGCTAGGCAAGCTGGAGAGGCACGAGACGGCGGAGATCTACCACGAGGGCCTGGCGAACATCCTGAACGAGCCGGAGTTCCGCCAGCCTGAGCGCATGCAGCAGATACTGGAGCTATTCGAGCACGGCCACGTCTGGACCTCCATAATCCCCTCGATCATCAACCAGGACGGGGTGCAGGTCATCATAGGGGACGAGGCGATGGGCGAGGGCATGCGGGCGTGCAGCGTCGTGCTGGCGCGCTACGGCCTGGGCGAGCACCTGGCAGGTGTGCTGGGCGTGGTCGGGCCGACCAGGATGCCCTACAGCCGCTCGGTGTCGTCGGTGCGCTACATGTCGCAGTTGCTGAGCGATCTGCTCCAAAAATCGTACAACTCACCATTCTCAGGACAGGGGGAGACGCAAAGTGAATGATAACGGTGCGCGCGACCTTAGCGACGAGCAGGAGGCCGCGAGCGTAGAGGACAATGAGGCCACACAGGCCGGACCGGGGAGCGTGGCGGAGGCCGAGGCCGGCACGGACGGCGCACAGCGCGACCTGGCTGCCGAGTACCTGGACGCCTTGCAGCGCGAGCGGGCCAGCTTCCTTAACTATAAGCGCCGCGTCGAGCAGGACCGCGAGGAGGCCTCCTACAAGGCCACGGCCAACGTGCTCAAGAAGCTGCTGGGCGTGGTGGACGACTTCGACAGGGCCATCGCCCACCTACCCGAGGAGGCCCGCAACGTGCCCTGGGTGGAAGGCGTGCTGGCTATCCACCGCAAGCTCAACGCCGTGCTCGAAAGCGAGGGCGTGGAGAAGATCGAGGCGCAGGACCAGCCGTTCGACCCGAACCTGCACGAGGCAGTAGCCTTCGACGACACGGGCGACGGCCATGAAGACACGGTGGCCGAGGTCTACGCCAACGGCTACAAAGTCCGCGACCGGGTATTGCGCCCGGCAATGGTGAAAGTGTCACGCGGCTAGCGCCGCAATTCTTAATTCTTAATTTTTAATTCTTAATTGGAAGACGTAAGTAGCCAGGCGAGAGTTAAAAGTTAGGAATGGAGAATGACCTCAATTAAGAATTAAAAATTAAACATTAAGAATTCACGGGAGGAAAGACATGGCACACATACTAGGTATAGACCTGGGGACGACCAACTCGGTTATTGCTGTGATCGAGGCGGGCGAGCCTACGGTTATTCCCAACGCGGAGGGCGCGAACCTGACGCCTTCGGTGGTGGCGGTATCGAAATCGGGCGAGAGGCTGGTGGGTCAGGTTGCCAAGCGGCAGGCCATCACCAACCCGGAGAACACTATCTTTTCCATCAAGCGCTTTATGGGGCGCAAATTCAACGACCCTGAAGTGCAGCGCGACCTGAAGCTGGTGCCCTACCGGGTGAGCGAGGCCGCGAACGGCGACGTGCAGGTGTGGCTGGGCGGCAAGGCGTACTCGCCGCAGGAAGTGTCCGCGATGATCCTGCAAAAGCTCAAGACGGACGCCGAGCAGTACCTGGGCGAGAAGATCACCCAGGCTGTGATCACGGTGCCGGCCTACTTCAACGACGCCCAGCGGCAGGCCACGAAGGACGCGGGTCGCATAGCGGGCCTGGAAGTGGCGCGCATCATCAACGAGCCTACCGCCTCGGCCCTGGCTTACGGCCTCGACAAGAAGGCCGCGCCCGAGGAAGAGGTGGCCGTGTACGACCTGGGCGGCGGCACCTACGACATCTCGGTGCTGACGCTGTCGGAGGGCGTGTTCGAGGTGAACGCCACGAACGGAGACACCCACCTGGGCGGCGACGACTTCGACCAGAGGATCATCGACTGGGTGGCCGACGAGTTCAAGCGCGACCAGGGGATCGACCTGCGCCAGGACCGCATGGCTTTGCAGCGCCTCAAGGAAGCCGCCGAGAAGGCCAAGATCGAGCTTTCGACCACGCAGAGCACCGAGATCAACCTGCCCTTCATCAGCGCCGACGCGGAAGGCCCCAAGCACCTGAGCATGACGCTCACCCGCGCCAAGCTGGAGCAGTTGGTGGGCGACCTGATCGACCGCACCCTGCCCCCCATGAGGAGCGCGCTTGACGACGCCAAGTTCAAGCCGGGCGACATCGATGAGGTGCTGCTGGTGGGCGGCCAGACGCGCATGCCCGCGGTGCAGCAGAAGGTGCAGAGCTTCTTCGGCAAGGAGCCTCACAAGGGCATCAACCCCGACGAGGTGGTGGCGGTGGGCGCGGCTATCCAGGCGGGCGTGCTCAAGGGCGACGTGAAGGACGTGCTGCTGCTCGACGTGACCCCGCTCACGTTGGGGCTGGAGACGCTGGGCGGCGTGGCTACCCCTCTCATCTCGCGCAACACCACCATCCCGACCAAGAAGAGCCAGGTCTTCTCGACCGCCTCGGACAACCAGCCGAGCGTGGAGATACACATCCTGCAAGGCGAGCGACCGATGGCTAGCGAGAACAAGACGTTGGGCCGCTTCATCCTGGACGGCATTCCCCCCGCGCCGCGTGGCGTGCCCCAGGTGGAGGTGACGTTCGACATCGACGCTAACGGCATCCTGAACGTGTCGGCCAAGGACATGGCGACCCAGAAGGAGCAGAAGATCACCATCACCGCGTCGTCGGGCCTGAGCAAGGACGAGATCGACCGGATGGTGCGCGAGGCCGAGTCGCATGCCGAGGAGGACCGCAAGCGCCGCGAGCTGATCGAGGCCCGCAACATGGCCGACAGCCTGGCCTACAACGCCGAGAAGTCGCTACGAGATTTGGGCGAGCAGGTGCCCGCCGAGGTCAAGGAGCAGGTAGAGGCGAAGGTAGCGGCGGTGCGCGAGGCGCTGAACGGCGACGACACCGACCGGATCAAGTCGGCCACCGAGGAGCTTAACACCGCGATGCAGCAGATTGGGCAGGCGATGTACGCCAAGCAGCAGGCGGAGGCGGGCACCCACGGCCCCGGCGTGGACGGCATGAGCGAGGACGGCGCAAGCCCCAACGGCACGGGCCCGGAGACGGCCAGGCGCGAGGCCGAGGAAGGCACTGTGGAGGGCGAGTTCCGCGAGGTGTAAGCGGGTTTTGGACTTAGTAACTAGCGATAAGGACTGAGTGGCTTAGGCTGCTCAGTCCTTTTTCTTGTGCGACTCAGGTGTGATTGAGAGGGTGTGTTTTCCAGGTCGAGCCAAGCTATGCAACTGCTCGTGCTGGCCAGAGCGGTGTGAGCGGCTATGCTGGTCGGGGATCATGGACCGAAATTCCATGTCTGCGTGGCGATATCAAAACTGCCCCGCTCGCCGGTCTTAGTCGTAAAGTAAACGATGCTGTTGAGGCCCGCAAAATTGTTGCCGTCCGCATCGAGGCCGGGGCGGTCGGTATCTACAATCTCCGTAACGTAGAGGGCCTCGACCGCCCTTGGGCACGTCCAGGTGTGGAGGTACTTCTCTTTGCCTCCAATTGCGACCTGGACGAATGTCTGAAGGGTAGGATTGGTCTGGGCCACAACATCTCCGTCGGGACAAGACCATGTATGCTGTCCATTGCCGGGACGGGTTATCACGTAAAGCGGGTCCCACTGTGTGTAATCATCGTCTGGGACCGAGCCGTCAAACCAAATACTGGTCGCGCTTCTCGCCATGCAGTGCATGATGCTATTGCCGGTGATGTCGGCCTTGATGAGTGGTCTTATTGCCCTGGAGCTTGCAGGCTGGGGAAGAAGGACCGGCGGTGAGGAGAAGGCAGGCGCGGAAGCAATAGCCCCAGGCAAGGCATGCGATGTGGCAATTCCCTCTTTGGCAGAGTTTGACAAAAACCCTGGTAACACACTTTTGGAGCTAAGAACCACCGCGAGGGCAACGGCAACAAGAATCACAAGAGTTGCAACTGTGAACCTGGTGCGGCCACTCATGCGTGGGGATAGCCTCTCTGCGTTCATAGTTGTTCCTCTCGCGCCACCTCGACCTGTAGCCGGGTTCCACAAGAATACTACACTACAGATTAGGTGACAACCAGGCATCGCACCAGGCACTTTCCAGGGGTAGTTGCCCCTTGCGGGGTTAGCAATGAGGGTTGGGTGGTATACTTCACTCAGCCCTTTTGAAGCGGCGCATAGTTTTACGGGGGAGAGAAGCATGAGCACCAGGAAGCTAACATCAGCGGCGACGTTCCTAAGCCTGCTTCTTCTCGTTTTGCTGGCGCTCAACCAGGAAGCAGTCAGTGATAACCATGAGGCTTCCCAGCCAGTCGGGGTGCCGCAAGTGGGGAACGCTAGCAGGCTCAATGCCCCCTCAGCCATACAAACGGGAGTACCAGAGGCGATAGATACCGCGCATCCCCCCGTATCTTCGGTTGGCCCTCCTCCTGGCTATAAGACGCCAACCGCCACCATAGTCTATCCTTCACCAACACGCGTCACCCAGCCCACTCCTGATGCAACATCTGTCGCGCGGGACCAGGTAGGCAGAGACATATCAAAGCTGCTGAGAGAGTCAAAGGGAGCGCTCTTAGCGCAAGGCTCCGGCCCCGCACCGGCGCAGATAGGGAACGTCGTACACCCAGGTGATGCCCGGTTTCCCCGGATCGATGAGAGCAGTAGCTACACTATTGAAGAGGTGACGGTAAGCCCGCCGCTACAGGTGGAGGCTTCGTTGTTCGATTACGTGCCGGAATTGGGCGGCTACCAATGCCCGCAACGGATATGTGCCATCAGCAAGTTCTGGCGAATTCGATTTAAGGGAGTGGGCATTCAGATGATGATGTCCATAAGCCATTCTTATCCCGTTTACATAGAGGAAGATCGGGTCGGGGTCATCGGGGACAGCAACACGTCCGGCAATATTGTCCTGCTAGACCCTTCAGCGTTGCGAGACGGAGCAAGAATTGGTGTTGGAACCGAAGCGTTGGCCCCCAATGCGCGAGGGGAAATAAGGTACCTGCAACCAATAGACTTCATCAGGGCACCTAATCAGTAAGAAGTTGCGATGGCTATCACACATGAAGCCACAATCGAAGACCCGCTCAACTACCCCGACTGCGGCAAGGAGGTCATCCTCCCGCCTATGACCTGGTGTGCGTCTCGCATGTATAATGAGACCATAACAGAGCCATTGTCCTAAGCAGCGAGACGCACTATGAAGACCAAAGCACCAGCCACAATAGAAGACCTGTACGACGTTGACGGAAAAGCAGAACTCGTGGAGGGAGAGATAGTAGCCATGTCACCAACTGGACGTGCACCTTCACGCGCTGGACTTCGCATAGCTATCAGTTTGACGGAATATGAAGAGCGTACCGGATTGGGCCGTACTTACCCGGACAACACAGGCTTTGTTGTTGATCTGCCAGGGCGTAAGTCATTCAGCCCAGATGTGTCATTCCACCTGGAGGATATCAGCCCCGAAGTTGATATGAGATTCGTGAACGGTGCCCCTGAATTCGCGGTCGAAATTAGAAGCGAGACTGATTACGGGCCTCGTGCAGAGCGTAAAATATCAGCCAAGATCTCCGACTATTTCGCTGCGGGCACCCAGGTCGTCTGGGATGTTGATTTGCGTGGTGAGAATGTTGTGAAGGTTTACCGGGCGAATGAACCTACAAGCCCCACTATTTACCGTCGAGGTGACGCAGCTGAAGCGGAACCAGTGTTACCCGGTTGGTCAATGCCTGTAAGCGACCTGTTCCGATAGGAGCCTACGATGCCGGATTTGACCGACTTCCAGTTCGAGCCTGACCTGGCACGGGCCGCCACCATGCCCGCGAGGTGGTATATCGCGCCCGAGTTCCTGGCTTTGGAGAAGGACAAGATATTCGCCCGCACCTGGCAGGCGGTGGGCCGCATCGATGAAGTGGCTCGCATTGGCGACTTCTTCACCTGCGAGGTGCAGGGGGAGCCGCTGGTCGTCACGCGGGGCACGGACGGGGTGCTGCGGGGCTTCTACAACGTGTGCCGTCACAGGGCGGGCAACGTGGCGGCGGGCAAGGGCAACCGCAAGTCGCTGCAATGCCGCTACCACGGCTGGACCTACGCCCTGGACGGCCGCCTTATGACCACCCCGGAGTTTGAAGGCGTAGAGGACTTCGACAAGTCCTGCTACGGCCTGCACCCCGTGCGGGTCGAGACCTGGGGGCCGTTCGTCTTCGTCAACCTCGACCCCGAGGCCGCGCCGCTTGCCGAAACGCTGGGCGTCATCCTCGAGGAGACGGCGCACATCCCCCTGGCGGAGATGCGGCCGGTGGAGCGGCGCGATTACGTCATCGACTGCAATTGGAAAGTCTACATCGACAACTACCTTGAAGGCTACCACCTGCCGATTGCCCACCCCGGCCTCTATCGCGAGCTGGACTACGAGAACTACAAGGTGGAGACGCACCGCTACCATTCGCGGCAACTGGCCCCCCTGCGCCCGGTTTCAGGCAACGGGGCAAACCGGCGCTACGCGGAGGTGCAGCCCGACGAAGAGGTGCTGTACTACTGGATATTCCCCAACTTCATGGTGAACATCTACCCCGACAACATGTCCTCCAACATCATCCTGCCCCTGGGCCACGACAAGACGCTGACTATCTTCGAGTGGTACTTCCACGAACAGGGGGGAGGCGCGGCCTGGGAGGGGGTGCAGCAGGCGGTGGCCTTCAGCGACGAGATACAGCAGGAGGACATCGTCATCTGCGAGAACGTGCAGCGCGGGCTGGCCTCGCGGGTCTACGACCAGGGCCGCTTCTCGGTGAAGCGTGAGAACGGGGTGCACCACTTTCACTCGCTGGTGTATGAGTACCTCGCACGGTGAAGCTAGTGTCTTGTCGCGTGCCCAGGCTCAACGTCCGTTCTCTCGGCGCCCTCGCAGTCATACTTGTAAGTCACCCGTGGATCGTAATATAAAAAGGCTCTCGCAGACCACTACTCATTGCGCTTGTTGTTACCGACTGCCGGAGGCGGCCCTGCCGGGTCACAAACGGCTACCTTGAATGTGGTTGCACTCATTGTTCCAATTAGGCTGAGGGCTTTTCATCCGACGCCGCCTTTCTGCGCTTTCCTTGCAGCTCATACACATAATTCCTGGCAACACGGGCGCCCGGATCACTTGGGTCTAGTTCAATTGCTCGGTTGAAGTCCGCTAGTGCGTCCTCGAGGCGTTCCAGAGCATTGTAGACGTTGCCTCGATTGGAGTAAAATTGGGCCCGCTTTGGGTCCAACTCAATTGCTCTATTGTACTCAGCCAAAGCTTCCTCGTACTTTCCCTGGCTATAGTAGAGAGCACCGCGGTTGTTGTAATTTGTCGCATTCCTGGGGTCCAACTCAATCGACCGGTTGTACTCAGCCAAAGCCTGATCGTATTGCTCTAAGTCGTAGTAAACACGACCGCGGCCGGCGTAAGCGTTGGTCCCCTTAGGGTCCAACTCGATAACCCGATTAAACTCCCCCAGTGCCTCGTCATATTTCTTTTGCTCAATATAGGTATTGCCACGACCATTGTAGGCGTCCGGTAGGCTCGGATCAAGCTCGATTGCTCGATCATAGTCGCTAAGTGCTTTGTCATACTGTTTTTGGATATAATAGAGATTCCCACGGTCGTTGTAAGACTCTGCAAGTTTGGGGTCCAGTTCAATCGCCCGGTTGAACTCAGCCAAAGCTTCCTCATACCTGTTCTTCATAAGGTAAACATCACCAAGGCCCCTATGAGCAGCAGCATCTTTGGGGTCTGCTTCAATCGCCTGATTGAACTCAGCCAACGCATAGTCATATCTGTATTGAGCAAGGTAGACATCACCACGCCCATTGTAAGCTGCAACACAGGTAGGATCTAACTCGATTGCCCTGCCGTACTCGGCGAGTGCCGCTTCATAATGATGCTTATCGAAGTGATCTTGCCCAAGACGCACATGGTCAGCCGCTTCGCTACTTGCTCTAGTTTGTCTCTTCGCCACTTGATTGGTTGAGGGCTCGTCCCTCCCATAAGCGACAGCTCTAGCGTCTTGGGGCTGGTGGCTGGATCGAGGGTACTCGTTAAGCTGTTGAATTGCTGCACGCAGTTGCCGGATATAACCAGATTTTTCTGCTTGTGCAATCAGGCTGCGCAAGTTGCTTCGAAGATTTGTACCTTCGAGCTTTGCATAATCTAAATCAGCATAGAAAGCGAGGTCACTTAGGTCGTTTTCGGTAAATACGGTCTTAATGAGGAGTTGGAACAACTCGGCTCTGGCGCGGGGACTCAATCTGCTGGAGGCGCGGCGTGTAGGAGTGACCATAGAGGCGGACAACAGGGGAGGCTCAAGCAAGGGTTTGTCAGGTGCTTGCGGTGGCACTCGCCGTGGCCGCAGCTCTAAAAGCCCCTGTTGTGGGCTACCACCGCGCACAGGAGCAGGCACCCCCTCGCTGGGCATCTTGAGCGCGAGATGCTGATACAAGCTGGCGTCGTTCACCTGATCGTTGCTGGTTCGCAAATGGTCCAGCACGTAATAGGTGAAGATGCCGTGGGCTAGATTTTCCCGCTCGCGCGCTAACTGCTCCCCTGCGCAAGCAGCAAACGTGAGCCGACGCTGGCGCGCTTGATCGAATGTCCTCCCCGCCAGGGTCACAAAAGTTTGGACGTCTCTCGACGCGGCGTCCGGTCCTTTGAAACCAACCGCGTAGCCACTGTGACAGCAGTCGAGCAGCACGAGGGCGGACTGGGCGCGTCCAAGAAAGCGATTTGGCAGGTCCTCAAGAGGAATAGCTGTGCTCATCAACTTTTCCGGATCGCCATCGGCGGGCAACAAGAAGGCCAGGCCATCCTGTGAGTCGACCGCGCCGTGGCCGGAGTAGTGAACCAGCAACAGTCCATCCTGGCCCGCAAGGCTTGCTTTACGGTTTAGTTCTGTAAGCTCCTCTATAATCCTTGCACGCGTGGCAGTTGCACCGATTAACTTGACCACCTCGTAGCCGTCACTTTCCAGCAAGGCCCCCAGTTCTTCGGCATCGGCTTCGGCGTAACTGAGCGGGTTGAGTCCGGCGCGCGCCTGTACCACCGAGTCGGTGCCCGGAGGTGAATCTCGGTAGTTGATACCTATGGTCAAAGCAAAGCGGGCTGGCATAGCGTCTAACACTCTGTTGGGATGGAAACGTAGAGACTACAAAACATGCGGTGGGGCCATGAAATCAGACCCGCATGAAAAAGCAAGAAATGACAAGCAGTTAGACAACTGTCATCGGTGCGTTTCTTGACCAATTCTAGAGGCGTCGGTCAGGCGGATTCTAGCAACAAACAGTTTAATAGTCAATAATTGCCTGAAAGGTTGAACTTACTGCGCAGAACAATCAGGCAGTATCTGAGACAAGGACGGCTCCCGGCCCCTGCGCCGTGCCCCTTGGCGCGCTATCCTGGCATTTGATGCAGGCACCGTGTGGGCTATGACCTCAGAGGATGCGATGACACAAAATGGCTCGCCAGGCTATATTCAGTAGCCAAAGCGGGACGTTTTGCCTTATACTCTGTAGCGACTTGCAAGCTGCCACGTACGCCCTTGCCACGCCCCCTTATACTGTATAGAACACAAAAAGTGGCACCCGAAACCCGCACATTTAGCGTACCACTTTAAGGTATACTATAGGATGCTACATTGTGTGCTACGTGGTTGCTCTTGAGCCGTGCACTATTTCTTGTAACTTCATCACCAGGCATTGCAATTTCACCCAGTTACCCAGTTACCCAGTTTCCAGGCTTAGATAGGAGTTAGGTATGCTGCTCACAGCCGCCGAGGTCAGACAGTTCAAGTCGATTGAGGACAGTGGCCCGGTCGAGATCGATCCTAATGTGACGGTGCTCGTCGGCCAGAACGAATCGGGCAAGACGGCGTTCTTGCAGGCCCTGCACAAGTCGCGGCCCGTGGACAAGACCGAGTTCAACCTGGTCGAGGACTTCCCCCGCAAGCGGCTCAACGCCTACGTCCGGGAGCACGAGGCCAACCCCGCCGTGGTCACCGAGCTTACTTACACCCTGGAGCCTGCCGAGATCGCGCAAATCAACCAGTCGCTCGGCTTCGACCTGCTCGATGAGCTTAGCTTCGTGAGGCAGCACCGCTACGACGGCACCTCCTCGGTCACTTTGCAGGTGCCGGAGGAAGCCTACATCCAGCACAAGGTGCGCGAGGCCAACCTGCGGGACGAGCTTACCAACCGCCTGCTCGATGCTACCTCGGTCCGCCAGCTTATCTCCATGCTCGACGCGACCGCGATTGACACCGAGAGCAAGGCGCTGCTGCGCGACCTGAAGGACACCTTCTCCAAGGTGCCCGAGTCGTGGCCCAGCATGCTCAACTACCTGCTGTGGGCGCGGGCAATCGGCCCCCGCATCCCGCGCTTCCTCTACTTCGATGACTACTACCTGCTGCCCGGCAAGATCAACCTCGCCACGCTTCAGCAGAACGTCGAGCGGCAGACGGTGGCGGAGGAGGACAAGACGGTGCTGAGCCTCCTGCGTATGGCCGAGGTGGACCTGACCCAGCTTACCGTGGCTACGGGCTACGAGAGCGTCAAGGCGAAGCTGGAGGCTATATCCAATTCGATCACGGACAAGGTGTTCGAGTACTGGAAGCAGAACCAGGAGCTTGAGGTCGAGTTCGACATCCGGGAGGACCCGCACGACGCACCGCCCTTCAACCAGGGCAACAACCTCTACATCCGCATCCGCGATCGCAGGCACCGGGTGAGCGTGCCGTTCAGCCAGCGCAGCCGGGGCTTCGTCTGGTTCTTCAGCTTCATCGTGTGGTTCGACTCGATCAGGCAGCACCTGGGCACCAACGCCGACCTGATCCTGCTGCTGGACGAGCCGGGCCTCAACTTGCACGCCCTGGCCCAGGCCGACTTCCTTCGCTATATCGAGGACCTGGCGAGGGACCACCAGATCATGTACACCACACACTCGCCCTTCATGGTGCCCACCAGGCGGCTGTACCAGGTGCGCACGGTCGAGGCGAGGGCGATGGACGGCTCGGTCATCTCCAACAAGATAGGCGACTCGGAGCACAAGACCCTCTACCCGTTACAGGTGGCGCTGGGCTACAGGCTCACCGAGAACCTGTTCAGCGGCAACCGCAACCTGCTGGTCGAAGGCCCCGCCGACATGCTCTACCTCAAGTACTTCTCGGCCCTGCTCGACAAGCAGCGGCGGACCCCCCTGCGAGGCGATGTGACCGTGGTGCCGATGGGCGGGTTGGGCAGGCTCTCCACCTTCATGGCCCTGCTGAGTGCGGGGGAATCGGAGCTTGCGGTGCTGTCGAGCGACCCCACGCAGACGAGCGCCAACGGCAACGGCGACTCCGATGGGACCGACCACACAGCGTCGAACACGCTCACCGAGAAGCGGGTGATTAGCTACGCCGCTTTCCGGAGCGAGCAGAAGGCGGGTGGCAAAGCAGGCGGCAAGGCGGGTAGCAGCAACGGCACCAACGGCACCAACGGCACCAACGGCGCGGTGGCCGCCGCGCCTGCCAGCATCGAGGACCTGCTGTCCCCCGGCCTCTACCTGAAGCTGTTCAACGCGGCCTACAAGGAGGAGCTTGGCAGCCAGACGGTGGAGGAGCGCGACCTGCCCCCCGGTGAGAGCATCAAGGGGCGCATCGAGCAGTACGTGCTGGAGAAGGGCCTGCAACTCAGCCGGGCCGGAATCTACGACCCGTACGTGGTCGCCAGCCACCTGGCATCCAACCCCATCCCTGCCAGCAAGATCGACGCGGGCACGCTCAACCGCTTCGAGCAACTCTTCGAGGCGGTGAACGACCTCTATTCCACGCCGCAGACGCGCTAGGGAAGTTTCAACGGGCTGAACGGAAAGACCATGCTGGGCGTAAGCCGTTCAGCATGGTCTTTTTGTGGCGAGTTCGCCAGGGCATCGAGAGCAGCGCCGGTTGCCTGTCAGCGCGCTACTGACGCTTGGCACGCTTCTTGAGTCAGGAACAAGCAACAGTACGTTCAATACACATACGCACACTACCAACCGGACCCACGGCTATGCGACACGTACTAAAGGAGAACTAACATGAGCGAAGGCTTCGGTGACAAAGTACAGGGTGGCGCCAAGGAGCTTGGCGGTAACATACAGGAAGGTGTCGGCAACGCTACGGGCGACCGCGAGTTGCAGGCTGAAGGCACCGCCAACCAGGTAGAAGGGGCGGGCCAGCAGGCAGTCGGTAACGTCAAGGACGCTGCCGAGAACGTAGGCGACGCCCTCAAGGGTGTTTTCCGCGGCGACGACTAGTATCTCTGACAGAGAAGGTTCGAGTGCTTGTGGGCACCCGGTAAGAGTGTAGGAGGCTGGTACACGCGTGTACCAGCCTCCTACATTCGTGTAGTCTCCGAGATGTCGGCACGTGCAGGAGCATGACGAGTGTAAAGTCTCACAGTTCTGAATGCCGGCGACCCTGCTCCCCCTTGTCATCCTGAGCGCAGCGAAGGATCAGGTGGGTAGGCCAGAGTCTTCAACAATGGGGATGACGGTGGATAGAGGCACATTGATGCATACAATGAAACAGTCGAACATGGGCTACTGATCCTTCGCGGAGTTTACCCTGAGCGGAGCCGAAGGGCTCAGGATGACATGGGGGAGTCGGGTGCTGGCCGTCAGACCTACGAGACTTTGCAGCCGTTATGCGCGAGGGGTTGAGTAGCTCTGGCTAAAGTAGTATGATATTGAGACAGAATCAGGTTGAACGCGTATATACGGGCAATGGCACGTAGGGACTATCTTAGCAGAGCTAGATTACGAGTGACAAAGGTAGGATATGGCAGCGACAAAACGTGACTACTACGAAATCCTGGGCGTGGCTCGCACCTCGTCCACGGACGAGATAAAGAAGGCTTTTCGCCAGAAGGCCCGCCAGCTTCACCCCGACGTGAACAAGGAGGCCGACGCGGAGGCCCGCTTCAAGGAAGTGACCGAGGCGTATGAGGTGCTCATCGACACCGACAAGCGCGCGGCTTACGACCGCTTCGGGCATGACGCCGTGTCGGGCGGCATGGGCGGCATGGGCGCGGACCCCTTCGCGGGCTTCGGCGGCTTCTCCGACATCTTCGAGACGTTCTTCACGGCAGCGGCGGGCGGCGGTATGGGCACCCAGACGCGCGGCCGCCGCCAGCAGCGGGGCGCGCACCTGGCCTATCGCCTCACGATAGACTTCGAGGAAGCGATTTTCGGCACCGAGAAGGAGATAGAGGTGCCGCGCCTGGCTACCTGCGCCCGCTGTGAGGGTAGCGGGGCCGAGCCGGGCACCACCACGGAGACCTGCCCCAACTGCGGCGGCCGTGGAGAGATACGCCGCGCGCAGCAGAGCATCTTCGGCCAGTTCGTGTCGGTGGTGCCGTGCGAGCGGTGCGGCGGCGAGGGCCGCGTGGTGGCGACCCCCTGCACCGAGTGCAAGGGCGACGGTCGCGTGCGGGAGAAGCACAAGCTGATGTTGCGGGTGCCGAGCGGCATAGACGATGGCTCGAACATACGGGTATCGGGCCAGGGAGAGGCGGGACCGCATGGCGCGCCTCCGGGCGACCTGTTGATCGAGATTAACGTCAGGCCGCACAAGCTGTTCAAGCGCGAGGACAACCAGATACTGCTCGAACTCAATCTGAACGTGGCCCAGGCAGCCCTGGGTACCGACCTGCAAGTGCCCACGGTGGACGGCGAGATGGCTACCCTGAAAGTCCCGCCTGGCTCGCAGCACGGCAAGGAGTTCCGCATCAAAGGGTATGGTGTGCCCTACCTGCGCGGCTCGGGCCGGGGGGATATGCTGGTGCGCACCAACGTGCAGGTGCCCACCAACCTCAACGACGAGCAGAAGCGTCTGCTGAAAGAGCTTGCCCGCACCTTCGGCGACAGCGATACCCCGCCCGGCACCGAAGGCCAGCAGGACAAAGGCTTCTTCGGCAAGATACGCGATGCCCTCAACGGCTGACGGGTGACGCATAATGCGGCTTGCGGTTGTTGGTTCGTGAATAGAAATACTCTGGATACGACTGGCCTGAGGTGGTTTCTGTCATCCTGAGCGTAGCGAAGGATCTAAGATGCTGGCTTTGCACCGGAGTTGAAGTTCAACAGCATCCCGCACCACCTTCCCTAGATCCTTCGCTACGCTCAGGATGACAGAGGGGTATCTGGTCCTTCAACAATGCCTCCGTTGAATTCACGTAGCTAAAAGAGTAAGACGCATTGCAAGTCACACAAAGATTTACGAGCTACGACCTCCACTCCAAAGCGAGGCAAACATGACCCGGATCTACATGGCCGCCGGGGACGCCCTTGCTGTGATAGAGGGAGGCGGCGGGCGGTGGCGGGGGAATGTCA
Organism: Chloroflexia bacterium; assembly: GCA_036389075.1. GTDB lineage: Bacteria > Chloroflexota > Chloroflexia > QHBQ01 > JADMIH01 > JADMIH01. The sequence continues at coordinate 16,881 of DASVQO010000480.1, forward strand.
CCTTGCAGCAGGTGCATACGACCGGCCTCACCTGGCATGAACTGGCTGTCAATTGGCTCCCTGGCGTGGTGAGGGCGGGGCGGTAATAGCCCTGCTTGCCCCGTACATCCATCGTACGCGGCAAGCTACATCTGCGGTCCGATGCTCCCTGGGAGCGCGAGTGCTACGATAATGAACGGCGGACCACAGCCAACCCTCAATTGCCGCCTGTTGCCTGTGGTCCGCCGTTCCTATTTAACTCCCCGAAAGGACTTCACACCACTTTGGAGACGACTAACGCCTTCACCGCGCGGCCCTACGCCGAAGCCGATTTACCTGCCATCACCGATCTTATCAACTACATCGACAGCGTGGAGCGCCTGGACGAAAACGCCTCCCCTGAAGACATGCGCCAGTGGTTCTCCTCCCCAAGCATAGACCCTGGGAAG
>DASVQO010000481.1:0-2121 GCA_036389075.1 Chloroflexia bacterium
ACGCAGAGGACGCAGAGGTTACGCAGAGACAATGAGTTGTCTAGTTAAGTCAGAAGGCAGCACCTGTAGTAAGATGCTGCCCCAGTAAGAACACCCTCAATTTTTCTCAGCGTACCTTTGCGTCCCTTCGACTGCGCTCAGGGCAGGCTCTCTGCGTCTCTGCGGTGAATTCGTTATTGGTCTTGGCGCGCTCTTGGAGTCCTGGCGGTTCCGTCTCCTACTATGCTGTTGCTACTTGCCTTGCCAGGCGCTCGTTCATGTCGTGCAGGGCCTCTTCTACCTCGTTGATTACGTAGTCGGGGGTGGAGGCTCCGGCGGTGAGGCCGACCTTCTTCACACCCTGGAACCAGGCTTCCTCCAGCTGCTCCGGCCGCTCGATGTGGTAGGCGGGGCAGAACTCGGACGAGATGTCGCGCAGGTGCCGGGTGTTGGCCGACTCGTAGCCGCCCACCACGATCATCACGTCCACCTCTTTGGCAAGGTCCACCGCGGCGGGCTGGCGCTTGGCGGTGGGCAGGCAGATGGTGTTGTGGACGTGCACCTCGGTGCCGTGCTCCAGGAAGCGGTCTATCACCTCTTTAGCAAACTTCTTGAACCACTCGGTGTTCTGAGTGGTCTGCGAGAGCAGGGCGATGCGGCGTATCTTGGCGGCGGGGGTGCCATCGGCGGCGAGGGCGGCCTCTATATCGGCCACGCTATAGGCGCTGATGGCCCGGCGAGCGTTCCAGCTTTTGACCCGAGTCTTGGGCTTGTCGCCGTCTGCCTGCTCGCCACTCTCAGCGTTGGCCTTCATCTCATCCAGCACCGAGTTGGCCCAACCGAGTATGCCTTTGCTTTCAGGGTGCTCGGCGTCGCCGTACAGGATGACCCAGTTGCCCGCCTCCATCTGCTGCCGGGCAAGCTGCTGCACCCGCGTCACCAGTGGACAGGTGGTGTCGATAAGCTCCAGACCCTGTATCTGCGCTCGGGCGTAGACCTCCGGGGCCGCCCCGTGGGCCGTCACCGCTACCGTGGACGCCGTGGTCTGCTCTAGCCCCTTTACCACCTCCACACCCTGGCCTTGCAGCTTCTCTACAAGCTGAGGGTTGTGCACCAGCGTGCCGAGCGTGTCAATGCGCGACCGGCTCTTGCCCGCCTCGTCTATCTGGTCCAGGGTCATCTTCACCCCGAAGCACATCCCCATCTCTTTAGCGCGTATGATTTCAAACATTATATTCTCCCGGTCCTGAAACGTTACGAGTGGTCAGTGGTCAGTGGTCAGTGAGGACAAGTAACACGTCGTGTAGATCCCAAACAACAACCTTTTCGTCTCTTCACTAACAACTAACAACTAACAACTCGTCACGCCTTGCTGTATACCCCTCCGGTCCTGTTCAGGTACCCGTAATCCACCAGGCACCGGCGGAGGGTGCAGTAGTCTGCGTTTACTTCCTCTAATATAACGTTTACATCCCGCTCGGCATATTGCTTTTCAGGCTCGAACTTGCGGGCAATTTCCTCAAGTATGATTACGATCTGCTCTTGCTTCTTGGGGAAGGCCGAGAGCTTACCGCCACGCATGAAGGTATCCAGCACCAACTCGCGGGCGTCCGTGGGCCTGGCTTTCACACCCTTGTATTTGCCCATTGCCTTGCGGGCATCGGTGAACGCCTTGAGGTCAAGCTCGTAGGGCGTGTATACGTCGGGCTGTCGCACGTCACCCACCGGCTTTACCAGGCCCGCCTGCTGCATGTTGTCCATGTGGCGCACCAGGTCGCGGTGGGGCAGGCCCGTCGCTTCGTGCAGCTGCATCCTGTTTGCGGGACCATTGGCGAGGGCGGCCACAATCCTTATCCTATCGAGGTCGAGCAACGCGCCCGCCACCGTGATGAGAGGTTGCAGCCCGCTATCTTCGGCTTGTTCGTTTGTTTGCTGTTCTGTCTGTATTTCCAACATGGTTCTTCTCGCTCTCGTGGGTCTGCTCCATTCTAAATGCCTGGAATACCCCACAATAGAATCATACCAGGCAGGAGGGTGGGAGTCAATGATTTGAGTGCTTGTGAACGGGGCGCAACCACTCTCGGCTTCGGGGACGCCCTGCCACCAAAGTAGCGCGCCGGCAATGGCCGAAGTCCCTGTGCG
>DASVQO010000482.1:0-4882 GCA_036389075.1 Chloroflexia bacterium
TCATAGATCGTCATTTGAACACGGCACATCCCTTGAAGGCTCTGTTTGCGGGTCACAGTAGGTACCTAACCAGTGCTCCCTGTACTATGGCAGTACCTTTTCAGACAGGCTCTTAGATTCTTCGCTACGCTCAGAATGACAGGGGCCACCCTTACCCTCCAGATTCGACTTTGACACGCCCCAGGTTTTGGCTCTCGAAATTGACAGACGTAATCAACTTGGGTATAATAGTTCGGTCCCTTCGGCGCGGGCTTATGAAGGGTACAGGTTCCGTGGCGAGGTAGCTCAGTGGCAGAGCAGGGGACTCATAAGCCCTTGGTCGGCAGTTCAAATCTGCCCCTCGCCACCTTTGTATTTAAACCACCCTCCTCGACGCCTTCCTGCTGTCCGCGCATCCCCGGTCTCGAACTGCCGGTTTGACATACACATAATCATCCGGTAAACTGTTGTAGCCTTTCCCTGAGGTGTCCTCGTGCCACCATAGAGAGAGGGGGTAGTTTGCCGCGTCTTGTCCAACCTTTCTAAGACAAGCCGCGTTTGCGCGTTCCTAACCGAGCGGGTAACAGCGCGCATCCTCGCTACCACGGTATTGGGAAGATTGCTCCAGGCTCCAGGGTGCGGGAGTCCTGGCAGCACGTTCAGGAGGAAGTTTTACTCTATGAAGCGATTCAACAAGTTCATCGTGTCGCTGGCTATCCTGGCCCTCACGGCCGTGCCCGCCGGCGCGATTTCCAACATGCAGACCGCCCCCAGCGGCGAGGGGAACGCAAGCAAGCCCCACGTCGATACCGGCTCTGCCCTCGTACAGCTCAACGGCGAGCCTCTTGCCACTTACAGCAAGACCAAGCCGCCCCAGGGCAAGAAGATCGATTTCAACAGCAACAGCGTCAAGTCGTACCGGGCCCAGCTTTCCGCCCTCCGCAACGACTTCAAAGCCTGGCTCAAGACCAACGCCCCCAAGGCCCGCGTCACCGGCGAGTTCGATATCGCCCTCAACGCGGTGGGCGTCGAGCTAAACGGCACCACGCTGGAAACCCTCCGCAAGGCTCCCCAGGTCACCAGCGCCGAGTATGAGGGTATTTACTACGCCACCGGTCACGTTGGCGAAGACCCCGATATGACCATCGTGAACGCCATGGCAGCCTGGACCCAGCTCGGCGGCTACCAGAACGCGGGCACCGGCGTAAAGGTCGCCATCATCGACACCGGCATCGACGTATCTCACCCCTGCTTCAACGACGCCGGTTACCCCAACGTGACCCACCTCGGCGAGCAGCAGTTCACCAACAACAAGGTCATCGTCGCCAAGGTCTTCAGCAACCAGACCAATAAGCTCGGCCTCAACGCCGACGACCTGGACGACCACGGCACGCACGTGGCCGGTATCGTCGGCTGCAACTACGGCACCGAAATGGTCGTGGATGGCGCCACCGTCTCCTACAAGATGTCGGGCGTGGCCCCCCACGTGCTCCTCGGCAACTACAAGGTGCTCCCCGGCGGCACCGGCCGCTCCGAGGACATCCTGAACGGCATGGAAGAGGCCTATGAAGACGGCTTCGACGTGGGCAACATGAGCCTCGGCGGCGGCGAGAGCGGCATCCAGGACCTCCTGTCCAAGGCCGTCAACAACCTCGATGCCGCCAACATGGTATTCGCCACCTCCGCCGGTAACAACGGCCCCGGCGCGTTCACCGCCGACCAGTCGCCCGGTGGCGCAGAAGCCGCCCTCGCCGCCGGTGGTGTCACCGTGGGCCACAACGTGTGGCGCTCGGTCAAGGTCGGCGCGAATACCTACAAGGCCGTCAAGGGCGACTTTGGCGACATTCCGAGCGACTTCACCCGCCCCCTGGATGTGGTCACAGATGCGAGCGCCACCGCCACGGGCGGCCTGAGCACCGCCTGCGCGGCCCTGCCCGCCGGTAGCCTCACCAACGAGATCGCCGTCGTGTCTCGCGGCACCTGTAACTTCATCGACAAGGTGCGCAACACCTACGCCGCCGGCGCGGTGGGCGTCATCGTCGTGAACAACCAGCCCGGCGACCCCATCGCGATGGGCAACAACAGCGAGTCGAACATACCCCCGATTCCCGGCTACATGATCGGACTTAGCGACCGCGCCGCCATCATGGCCCAGGAAGGCCAGAGCGCCACGCTCGTCAAGGTCGGCTTCTACCAGCACGACCCGGCCAAGGACATGATTACCTACAGCGCGAGCAGTTGGGGCCCCACCGGCATCGACTATCGCGTCAAGCCCAACCTCGTAGCGCCCGGCGAGAACGTGCTTAGCTCGGTACCGCACCACGCTTGCGCCACGCCGCCCTGCTTCGCCTTCTTCAACGGCACGTCGATGGCCTCGCCCCACCTGGCGGGCACCGCCGCTATTGTGCGACAGCTTCACCCCACGTGGACTGCCGCCCAGGTCCGCTCTGCTATCGCCAACACCGCCGACCTCAACAAGGTCCGCGCCCACAACATAGCGGGCAACCCGATCACTAACGACGTGAACAGGATCGGTAACGGCCTGCTCAACGTGGCCGACGCTATCAACGCGAAGGTAGCCATTGAGCCGGTGAACATCAGCTTCGACGCCATCCCCGCGGGCTCCGGCCAGAGCAGGACCAGGGCCGTCAAGCTGACCAACCTCACCGGTTCCAGCCTGCCTCTCAGCGTCAGCGTCAGGAACACCACGGGCACCGGCGTGACCTTCACCCTCGACACCGCGTCCGCCACGCTGGCCCCGGGTGCCTCCAAAGTGGTCAACGTCACCGCGACCGCGACCAAGAGCGCCGCCCCACGCGTAGATGGCTACCAGGCGTGGCTGTGGCTTGAGATAGGCGGCACAGAGGTCGCACACGCGCCCCTGTTCACCTACGTCAAGTAATTACCAGCCTTTTCGACTGAAAGGGGACGGCTCGAAAGCCGCCCCCTTTTCTTGTTGTCCTAAAGCCCTGTGGGTGTGCCCTGTGGCTGAAGCCACGGGCTGACAAGGAGCAAAGTCCCCTCGCGGGGACTGAGCAACATCATGTAGTCTCCGAAGGAGACTTCGCTACTTCCCCGCCCGTGGCTTCAGCCACAGGGCACACCCACAGGGCCCTGCGCAGCCATGCCGGCACGCGCTGTTCCCTGCCTGCCACGGCGCTGCCAATTGCCACCTGCGTTCACATTCGGTAAAATGTGCCCACTCTACCCTTGCTTTGCCCGCGTTGCGCCGCAGGGGAGAATCACCTGTGCAACAGGTAGCCCAGGTAGGAGTTAAGGCACCCTCAATGTCTCTGCTGGCCGAGTCAGTCGCTAGAGATGCCCGGCAAGCGGGCCTGTTGGAGGTGCTGCTAGAGGCCCCCCTCGTCGTCGGCGTGTCCGGCGGGGCCGATTCGCTGGCGCTCCTGAGCGTCCTGCGGCAGCTACGCGGCACGGGAGCGGCAGGCACGCTCCACGTCGCCCACCTGGACCACGGCTTCCGGGCCGAGGCAAGCGCCGCCGACGCTCGCTTCGTGGAAGCACTTGCCCACGAGTGGGGCCTTCCCTGTACCGTCGCTCGCTTCGACGTACCAGCCTACGCCGCCTCGCGCAAGCTCTCCCCCGAAGACGCCGCCCGCCGGGTGCGCTATACCTTCCTCGCCGGGGTTGCCCATGAGCAAGGCCGCACCGTGGCGGTAGCCCACACCGCCGACGACCAGGCCGAAACGGTCCTCATGCACCTGTTGCGCGGCTCGGGCGTCAGCGGCCTGACCGGCATGCGTATGTTGAGCGACGTTCCCGTTGGCGCGAGCGACCCTGAACTAGCAGCCCTGGCCCGCAACGCCGCCCTATCAAGCGTACGTGTCCTCCGCCCCTTACTCGGCGCATGGAGGGCCGAAATCGACGTCCACTGCCAGGAAGCCGGCCTCGAACCCCGCCAGGACGCCACCAACCTCGATCCTGCTTATCGCCGCAACTTCATCCGCCACAACGTCCTGCCACTCCTTGAGGCGGCAAGCCCGCAGGCCAGGCGTCACCTGGCCCGCCTTGCTAACATCGCGGCTGCCGAGGACGACGTGTTGCAGCGCATCACAGAGCAAGAATGGGAGAGGCTTGGCCTTGCCCTGGAAGATAACGCAAGGATTGTCGCACCCACGGCGGCCATTGCAGCCCTGCCACTCGGCTTATCGCGACGTATTGTCAGGCAGATGTTGCAAGTCGTGGCCGGGCGCGCCGAGGACTTGGATTTCCAACAAGTCGAAGCGGCTCGGCAAGTCCTGTCCGGTGCTCCCGGTAGCCCGCCAGCCGTTGACTTGACGGGAGGATTGCGGGCCAGGCGGGCGGGCGGTACGGGCATAGTGGAACGGCGGGCTGAAGACGGAGTTGCGCGCCTTCTTACAAGTAGCCCCGACAAGCCGCTCGTGCGAACGGGGACCTCCACGCCTCTGGAGGCCGGTAGTACGCACCCCCTGGCGAACGGGTGGTGCGTCACCGCGCGAGTGCTGGAGCCGGAGGAAGCGGTGCCAACTCCCGGCGATTACCTGGCCCTGTTCGACCTTGATTCCCTCACTTCAGACGCGCAGCTTGTCCTCCGAACGAGGGAACCGGGCGATACTATACAGCCGCTGGGGCTGGGCGGGCGAAAGAAGTTGCAGGACGTGCTGGTTGATGCTAAAATCCCCAGGGAGATGAGGGACCATCTGCCCGTTGTGGCCCTCTCCGGCCCCGGCGCCGAGGTGCTGTGGGTGCCCGGCCCCGGCGGCAGGCGCTCCGCGATAGCCCCTATTACCGGGCACACGCGCCGTTTACTTTGTATCGAATTTCAGCCACCACCAGAGGCAAGCCAGGAGGCGGAAGGCAGCCCATGAGAAGCGAATTAGACTATGTCGAGGAGGCCCCCGTGTCACCAGCGTACAGGGACATG
>DASVQO010000483.1:0-4670 GCA_036389075.1 Chloroflexia bacterium
CCTTGAATGGCAGGTACCAAAGGGCTTCAGCACCCTGGTGATTACCGCCGGCGGTCGAGCGATTGCTCCTGCAAGTATCGGGATAGGGGACGACCGCCGGCCACTCGTGATGAACCTGTCGGAGTGTAGGTACTCGGCAAAGTGACAGCTAGTCTTCTTCGCCACGCTGCGCGTAAAGCTCTCGCTGCTGCTCCTCCAGCTTCAGGCGGTCGCCGCGCTGGGCGTTGAGGACGCGCAGGAGTATGGAGGCGGCCACGCTGAGAGCCAGCAGCGAGATGGCCCACCCGCCTACGAGCAGCACGTTATTGTTCTCGAAGAAGGTGCGCCCCAGGTAGCCCGCGCCACAGAAGGCGACGCCCATCACCAGGAATATCCAGAAGAAGACGTTGCTGCACCCTTCGCCCTGCTTCCGCTCGACCTCGGCAATCCGGCGGCTCAGATCGTACTGCTCCGGCGAAAACGGCTCCAATCCCACCGTGTTGCCCCGCCGCTGGACGAGGTACTCGCTGCCGCAGTGCTTGCAAGCCACGTAATCAACCCGTGGCATAATCGTCAGCCGCGACCCGCAAGCCGGGCAGGCTACTCTTACCGCATCTACTTCCATAGCTTCATTATAACCCTTATGGGCATTAGCCTTCCGCACACGAGAAAGTGGAGCAGGTGACACCCTGCGATGATGCCATGTGGTGATGCCATGTGGTGATGCCATGTGGCTAATGAACATTGACGAAATAATGAACACAAGGTGCCAGCCGACGCCCGGCGATTGAAATCGCGGGCTACACGTTGCGAAGTCTGCCATGCGGCAGACTGGCTGTATGCGTTCGCGTCTCTATCTAACGTATATGGGGCTTGAGGAGTCCCCCGCAGGGGGACTTTGTATGTGTAGCCCGCGATTTCAATCGCCGGGCGTCGGCTGGCGACCATGATGATTAACTTCCTGACCTTCATTAGCCACGGGGCGTCCATGTGGGGCACCCTATCGCGCAATTGGGTCCAACTACACCCCGGTGGCATACGCACCTGGGTTGTTGACTAGCTTAAGGGCGTACTGTAAGATGGCCGCAGGAGGAAACAAATACTGCCTCCTTTGCGTCTATACGTGTATACCCAACACATACGGCCAGCCTATGCAGTTCCAGGACACGACGCCGCAGCAACCGGTGCCCGCGCAGCCTAGAGTGGGTGTGCGGCAGCCGCGCGTGCTGGGGTCGGCCCCCGGCGCGGTGCCTGCGGGCGACTACCACGCCAGGTACAGCCGCCTCATCCACGACCTACGGCCCGGCGAGATGGTGGTGGTGCTGCTGCGGCGGCACGCCTCGGTGGTGCTGATGCAGCTTGCCGTGCCCCTCGCCCTGCTGGGGGCCTGGACGTTCGGCCTCTTCTTCGTGCTCCCGCTGACACAGGGCATGCAGACAGACCCGCTGCTCGCCGGGGGCTTTGAGGGGCCCACCTCGCCCTCCTGGGTGCCCGCCACCCTCACCGGCATCTATATGCTGCTGGCCGGGGTGCTGGTCTTCTGGGCGCTCTATATCTACCTCGACTGGAGAGACGACTGGCTGGCCCTCACCACGCGGCGGCTTATCATGATGGACAAGACGCTCGTCTTCCACGAAACGCGCCGGGAGATACCGGTCCTCAAGATACAGAACATCGTGGCCGAGTACCCGCGCCTGTTGAGCATGTACCTCGACTTTGGCGACCTGAGCGTGGACACGGCGGGCGCGGGCCTCATGGTCTTCAAGGACCTGCCTCACCCCAGGCAGATGCGCGAGGTGATCTTCCTGCAACAGTCGGCCCTCAAAGCCAGCCAGGCCCCGCCCGAAGACCGCCGCAAGGCCGCCATGCGCAACCTCTTACAGGGGGCCTCTCCTAACACCCACGACCGCCCGACACCCCCCAACGGGCACCCTCAACAGCCGGGTAGAGGCGATACGCAACTTATCGACTACTCGTCCGTTTCAGGCTTGGGGCTGCTGGGCAGGTTCTTTCCATTCGCGCCGCAGAGGAGCGCGGCGGGCGTGACCTGGCACCGGCACTGGATATACCTTGTGCGGGGGCTGCTGTGGCCCGCTCTGCTCTATGCCGCCGCGCTCGTGGCGTGGTTCGCGATGAGGGTAACCGGCCCGCGGGAAGCGCTCAACCCGGCGGAGGACGTGCTGGCCTGGGTAGCGGTGCTGCTGCTGCCGGTGTGCCTGGTGTGGGCCGTCTGGCGGTGGGAGGACTGGCGCAACGACCTCTACCGGCTGGACGCGGAGCGGATTTATCACGTCGAGAGCCTGCCGTTCGGCCTGCGCGAGGAATCGACCGAAACGCTGGTGTCCCATGTGAGCGACGTGTCGTATTCGCTGCCCGGCCTGCTGTCGCACCTGTTCAACTTCGGCAACGTTATCATCAAGACGCCGGGCGAATCGAGCGAGATCGTGTTCCAGGGCGTCGCCCGCCCGCGAGAGGTGCAGGGCGAGATCATGGCCCGCGTGGACGAGCACCGCCTCAAAGACCAGGCGGGCATAGACGGTGAGATCGAAGCCTGGATCAAGGCCTACGACGACGTGAAACGGGGGAAGTGACGAGGGGTTAGTGTGGGACGACCGACATCTGTGCCCTGCGATAGCCCTGTGGCTGAAGCCACGGGCTGACAAGGGGCAAAGTCCCCTGCGGGGACTAAGGAGCCTGTAGTAGTCTCCGAAGGAGACTTCGCCCCTTGCCAGCCCGCCAATTCATTGGCAGGGCGTCCCCTCAGGATGTAACTGGCGTTTGCCTGGCACTCACCACTAACCACTAACAACTCGTCACGTAAGAAGGGAAGCATAGCATGCGCGCATTCCGAGCGGTCCAACCGATCCTGGTACTCCTGGGCCTCATGCTGCCTGCCACTATACCTGTCCTGGCAACGCAAACGGCTACATCGCCCGGTCGTGCGGCAAGCTCCACATTTCAGACGCAGGGGGGCGTCAGGATGGTCGCTACGGCGGGATTCGGGGAGGACGGTAGTTACGCGATGGGAGAGTGGTTTCCCGTGCGCGTGATGCTGGACAACCCGGCCGGTTCGGGCGACATGCGAGTGCGCGTCGAGGTGGACATTTTAGGCAGTGTAGGCGGCTCCTCCAGTGTGGGCACGTACGCCCGCGATGTGGACCTGCCCAGCCCCTCTCGCAAGCAAGTGACCCTTTACACCCTCGCGGGCAACTTCACCCATACGATAAGGGTGCGCCTCCTCCAGGGGGAGAAGGTCATCGCCACGAGCAACGTTTCGGTTGACCCCCAGGAGCAGGTGAACGGGGCTATCGTGGGCGTGGTTTCCTCCGACGCGTCGTTGCTCAACCTGTACGAAGGCGAGCAGGTTGGCAGCCCGGTGGGGCCGCCGTCCTCGATGCAGTTCGGCGGCCCCACCGCGTCCACGCAGGAAGCGGCCCGCGCCCGTATCGCCCACATGCAGCCCGACGACATCCCGCCGCTCACAGCCGGTCTAAGTAGCCTGGCCGCGCTGGTCGTGGACGACGTGGACACCGCCGCGCTCTCCCAGGAGCAGCGGGAGGCCGTGGCCTCGTGGGTGGGCAGGGGCGGCACGCTGGTAGTCAGCGCGCGGCCGGGCGGCGCGAACACGCTGGCGGGCTTCGCGGACCTCCTCCCCGTGTCCGCCTCGGGCACACGCACCCTCTCCAACCTCAAAGGTATAGCCGACCTGGTGGCCACGCCCCTTGAAGCCTCCGGCCAGTTCATCGTGCCCGACGCGCGGCTGCGGGCCGACCTCGTGGGCGCTCCCCGGGCGCTGGCGATGCAAGACGGCGTGCCCCTGGTGGCTATGCGCGACCTGGGCAGGGGACAGGTGGTCTACCTGGCTGTGTCGCCCGGGGCGGACCCGCTCAAGGGCTGGGACGGGCTGGTGCCGCTGCTCAAGCGCGTGCTGGCCGAGCACCCCATCTCGTTAGCGTACGGGGGCTCGGGGCCGGGGCGCTACGGGCCTTCCAACCAGCTATTCAACACCTACGGCACCATCTTCGACCTGCCGGGCCTCGACCTGCCCGAGCCGCTGCTGCTGGCCGCCTTCATGCTCATCTATATCCTGCTGGTCGGCCCGGTGAATTACGTCATACTCAAGCGGCTGAGGCGGGCCGAGCTTGCCTGGGTCACCATACCGGCGATGGTGGCCGTGTTCGCGGCCCTGGCCTACTTCATCGGGCTGCAATCCAAGGGTGGGGAGCTACTGACGATACGGGGCAACGTGGTGCACACGATACAGGGCCTCGACAGGGCGGAAACTCGGCAGTACCTGGGCGTGTTTTCGCCCATCCGCCGCACTTACCGCCTCGAAATAGCCTCCGACGCCATCGCTACCGAGATCGACCCCTATGGCTACAACTACAGCGGGGGAAGCGGAGGCGGCAAGCTCCCCACCGTGCTGGCGAGCGGCTCCGCTACCACGATTGAGAACGTGAACGTCAACACGTGGAGCCTGCGCAGCTTCATGGCCGAGAGTACGGTGCGCGCCGACTCGCCGCTGGAGGCCGATTTGCGGCTGGGCGACAACGTGATCGAGGGCACCGTGCGCAATCGCGGCGAGGTGGCCTTGCAGGACGTGGCGCTCATGAGGGGGCAGGCGATACAGTACATAGGCTTCATCGCCCCCGGCAACGAGGCCCCGGTCAGGCTGAACCTGGCGCGCGGCC